>CAMULB010000008.1 GCA_947089585.1 uncultured Lachnospiraceae bacterium
CGTTGTCGATATAGTAACGCATAATGGGGATCTGGTGTTGGCGTCCCCATTCTTCGATTATGAGCTTTTGATTTTCTACAGACCCGTGGGGTTCTCTGTTAAGAACAGATAATCGGATGTAGCCTACGATATCTTTACTGACCGGGACGGCCAATTCGGGATGCTTTCTGCTTTTTCGCGCCATGATAACATCTCCCTTATACGAAAAAGGCTATGGCGCAAACCATAGCCCTTGAGGGGATTATATCATGTTCCGTTTTCCACTTCCACGAGGATGCCCTCATTTTCCGCTTCCACGAGCTTAGGCATACCTACTGCAGCAACATGGCGAAATCAGGCATGAATCCAAAGACGCTCCAATATTTGATGGGGCATAGCGACATTGGGGTGACGCTGAATACATACACGCACCTCGGACTGGAGGATGCTGCGGATGAACTGAAGCGGATGGAAGATTTGGAGATTGCGAGGAAGGAACTGGAAAAGACAAAGGGTGAAAAGCCTGTGTCGCAGAAAATGTTCCGGGCAATTTGATATGGAGATGGTAAAGCGCTCTGCTTCGGCGGGGCGTTTTTCTTTGTGTGGAAATATGAAGGGATTTGTGCTATTATAGTATTTGGGATATTTTGCCCTATCTAATTAAGGAAGGAGAATATATTTATGAACACTATAGCCTATATAAATAATGATGTAGACAAACGTATCAATAAACATAAATATGGTAATTACCTATATCATTATACGTCAATAGCTACACTACATAATATTTTGAAAAGTAAACAATTTTGGCTTGGAAATACAGCGACCATGAATGATAAGAAAGAAGTCAAATATTTTATAGAATTGTTGCAAAGGGCATTGTGTGAAAACATTCCTTCAGACAAATTAAGTCAATGCGATATTTTTTTTCAAAAAGTGTATACACGTATAGATAATGAGTATCCATATGCAATGTGTTTTTCAAGATTGGAGGATGATGCTGCGCAGTGGGAAAGATATGCGGATAATGCAGAGGGAGTTTGTATTATTTTTAATACTAAGAATATCATGTGTGCATTTTATGAAGAATATCTTTTGTTTGGAGATGTGTATTATGATTTTGATATTAAGCAACATCAGCACTATAAAATCTTATATGATTATTTCGCTACAGGAAAATTGAATGGATTTAGCAATGAAACTGGTCAAATAGATAATGCCATAGCTTGCGGGTATTCCCATAAACATCGCAGTTTCAGAAGCGAACAAGAAATACGGGCGGTAACTTTATGGAATCATATTCCAAAATATGCAATGGTTGAAACAGAATGTGTTCGTGGAATCGTAAAAAAATTTCTGAAATTTGATATGGAGAAGCGTTGTACAGAAGTTGGTTTAACTTTTGAAAATTTATTTGAGGGGATTGTAATAGGACCTAAATCTGCACAGGATATTGGTAGTCTACAATCATTTGTTGAAGAGAAGGGATTTGCTTCTTTAAAAGGAAAGATTAGTAAATCTGATTGTCCATTACGTTAAATAACCGCAGTAGTAAAAACCCTCAATTCTTACTACGTTTTTACTACGATTGACGGCTTCAACTTGCCACATTTTGCCCCGTTTTGCTCATTCTGTGATTTTTTTAACAATTATCTTTGAAAAAATAAATCTCGCAAAACGTGCCAAAACACGGCAAATCAACGCATTTTAGGAGGAATTTTTATTATGATTAAAATACTTTTCGTCTGCCACGGCAACATCTGCCGCAGCACCATGGCCGAGAGCGTAATGGCGCATCTCATCCAATCCGCGAACCTAACCCATCAGATCCATGTCGCTTCCGCGGCCACCAGCCGGGAGGAAATCGGCAATCCTCCACACCACGGAACCGTTTCAAAACTTCGCCAAATGAAGATCCCCGTCATTCCTCACCGGGCGGTACAGATGACGCGGCAAGACTATCAAGCTTACGATTACCTCGTCGGCATGGACAGCGCCAACATCCGCAATATGCTACGGATTGTCGGAAGTGATCCGGAAGGAAAGATTTATAAACTACTGTCCTTCGCCGGAAAAGAAGGTGATATTGCCGACCCCTGGTACACCGGAAATTTCGATGAAACCTACCAGGATGTCATGGAAGGGTGCCAGGCATTGCTGACTCAGATCCAGGCTCAGGTAAGTAACGCATAGCACGAACTAAAAAGCCGAACACCTTCAGCGCAATGCGTACTGCGCCGTTCGGCGCAAACAACATGTTGCTATTTGAACCACCGCCCCAGTTCGCTGCAGCTGCCCAGCTTCTCTTTTTGCCGCTCTGGATCACTGTAGCTGCCCGGCTTCTCTTTTTTGCCGCTTCGGTTCACTGGCTGCCTGGCCTCTCTTTTTTTGCCACTTCCGTTCACTGCGGCTGCCCGCCTCGCCTACTGTGCCAAATCCACATGCTGCACCGTTCCGGTCATGCCATTTTCGTAGAGGAAGATGCCGGTCTTGCGCACCCGCGCATTGACTTCGCGCGAGCCGGCCTGCGTCATGGTGAATTCGGTAGAAGCATTTCCCAGATAAATAGCGCCCACACCGGCCTGGCCCAGTCCGCAGAGTACATCGCGTCCTTGGCTGTCCTTGGTCCAGATCAGCAGCTGGTCAAAAATTTCGTCTGCTTCGTCAATCCATCCGTTGCGGTCAGAGTCATACTTTGCCAGATCGGCAAAGCCGTTGCCGCTCTTGGCGCCAAACAGCTCGGAACCGTCGTTAATTTTCCCATCTCCGTTTTTGTCCAAAGCCAAAAAGCCGCTGCCGGCGCCTAAGGTGGAAATTGCCTCCTTGTGGCCGTCTGCATCGAGATCAAAATAAAATTTTTGGTCGGAAATATTGGCCGTATCTGTCTCCAAATTGATCACCAGCGGGTCACAGAAGACTGTGGTGGCAAGCTGCTGCACACGGCTGTAGGTCTGTTCGGTAAAGGAACGGCTCATGGAAGCTTCCAGCTGGAAGGAGAGCTCACGGCCATCTGCAGTTACGACGGTTCCTGTGGTGGAAAAGGTTGTTTGCTCTTGTTCGTGGTGGAGGGTGACAGTTTCCGTCGTATGGGTGAGCAGCCCCTGTGAGAGCCCCTGCGAAGTCGGTGAGATGCCGGCTGCAAAGAGTTTTGGTGTTTTGCCAAAAAACAGCATCATCAAATAATCGAGCGATTCCTCCTGGATCTGAGCCAAGGTACGATCGGAATCCGCGTCCTCGGCTTTGCGGATCTTTGCCGTTTGCAAAAATGGATTCTCCCAGCGAAAACCTCCCTGCTGGAAGCCCATGCTCTGCCCCTTTTTGGCCAGATTGGTCTGTGAAAAAGGGAGTCCGCCAGCTGGAGCCATCAGAACGCTGGTGGTTGTAGTCTTGCTCGCCGTCCTTGAGATGCTTGCATAGCTGTGCGCAGAATGCATTTGCACGTTGCTGTTTGCGATTCTCATGAAAAAGCCTCCTTTATGCGCCATCCGTGGCTGATCTTTATAATGATTTTTCCTGTCGTCTGCCCGCTGTTACAATGGTTATCGGAATAAAAAAGGGAAAAATAACGAAATAATACAAAACAATAAAAATTAATAGGGATAAATTGACAATAATAATGGAAAATGATACAATGACTTTGTACAAGATTTTGATGGTTGTGATTGAATGATTGTATGTGGGGGGACAGGGGAAATATATTCATTGTGATTAAAGGAGAAGGTAAGTATGGAAAGAGTTGTATCAAGCCAGGCCGAGCAGTATGCAGCCGGAAAGTATCAGCAGACCTTGGCGCTGCTTAAGGAGAAAAAGGACGAGGTCACAGCCTTTGTTGAAAAGCTGAACGGGGATGAAAAGGCATTGATGGAATTCCTCTACGGAACCATGCCGATCTGTGACGCTGCGGACTACGAGCCGCAGCTCCTGTATGCATTTGTCAGGCATGCGTTGTTTTTGCGGCGGGAAAAATCCTGGACCAGAGAACTGCCGGAGGATGTTTTCCTGAATTATGTGCTTTATGACCGGGTGAATAATGAGAACATTATGGACTGCAGAGGCTGGTTTTACCAGATGCTGAATCCGCTGGTGGAGGGACTGAGCGAGGAGGAAGCAGTAAAGGAGATTAATTATTGGTGCGCCCGTGAAGCGACCTATACGGCGTCTGACGGCCGGACGCTGGGGCCGGTGGGCGTGTATTACAGCGGCAGCGGACGCTGCGGTGAAGAATCTACCTTTTTAGTGACGGCGCTTCGCAGCGTGGGAATTGCAGCCCGTCAGGTGTATACGCCGGTCTGGGGGCACTGTGACGACAACCATGCCTGGGTCGAAGCCTGGGTCGAGGGAGGCTGGCGTTTTTTGGGCGCCTGCGAGCCGGAGGAGGTGCTGAACAAAGGGTGGTTTACCAACGCATCCTCCAGAGCAATGATGATTCATACACGGGTCTTTTCTGATTATCAGAGCAAGGAGGCGGGAAGGAAAGAGGAGATTACAGAGCGGGATGGAGCGGCGCTGTTTTTTAATGATACGGCCAATTATGCCAAGACGGGCGAGGTGACGGTAACGGTAAAGGATGGCGAGGGAAAGCCGTTTTGCGGGGCAAAGGTAGTCTTTTCCGTTTTAAATATGGCTCATGACTGCCCGATTTCCACGCTTTTTACCGACGAGACGGGAAAAGTAAGCTTGACGCTGGGCCTGGGAAGTGTTTTCGTAAGGGCGTTTGGCAATGGCTGCTGCGGGGAGCTGCTGCTTTTGAATGAGGGAGAGAGCAGCGGCGAGATTGTACTTTCCCGTGAGGTGTGGGCGCAGACCCTGGCTGATCAGAAAGCAGATTGGCAGGAGATTGACCATACGGCTCCGCGCGATTACCCCATGCACCCGGTGAAGCTGACACGCGAGCAGAAGGCGCTGACCAAGAGCCGTCGGCAGGAAGCGGAAACGCTGCGCTTGAAAAAGCTGGCAGATTTTGCCAGACCAGAAGAAGGGGAGCGCTATGCGCTGGCAAAAAGATGCCTGGAGCTTTCCTTTGGCAATATTTCACAGCTTTGCAGCTTTCTGCAGGAGCATCCACAGCAGGAAGCGCAGGAGCTTTTGACGGTGCTTTCCGATAAAGATTACCGCGATCTTCGTGCCGATGTGCTGGGCGAGCATTATGAATATGGTCAAAAAGTACGCGCGTTCTCTCTGGAGACGTATTTAAAAGGAGAGGAAAATGCCAAAGGATTGTTTTTGCAGTATGTGTTGAATCCAAGAGTACGATTTGAGATGATGACGCCGTACCGTAGCTTTTTGATGTCGGCTTTCAGTGAGGAACAGAAGGACGCCTTTTGCCGGGAGCCATATGCGGTATGGCAGTGGATTGAAGCGCATATTTCTTGTGAGGCAAGCCGCAATTATCACCCGGTTGTTACTTCGCCGGTCGGTGTGATGCGGACGCATCAGGGCTCTATGCTGGCAAAAAAGACGCTGTTTGTAGCAATTTGCCGGACGCTCGGCATTCCGGCGCGGCTGAATCCGGTCAATCATGAAGCGGAATTTTTCTGTGATCATCAGTTTCATGATGTGAGCGGCAGAGAACCGGAGGAAAAGAAGGCGCGCCTGATTTTAAAAAGCACGGAATCCCCGGTTTATTATGGCGACTGGACGATTGGCCGGCTGGTGGGCGGCGACGGCCAGACAGACGGGTGCCGGTTTGAGACATTGGATTTTCATGGTCGGGAGTTTCAGGACGATACCTTTGTGCTGGAATTGCCGGAGGGTCTTTATCAGCTGATTACAACGGTTCGGCTGCCAAGCGGCAATCAGATGGAAGCAAGACGGGTGATTGATACGGCGGATTTTGCAGCTGGGGCGGACGGAATGCTGGAGCATACGATGGAGCTGTATCTGCGTAAGCCAGAACTGAATCAGATGCTGGAGACACTGGCTTTGGAGGACTTTACGCTGCGCCGGGAGGACGGCAGCGAAGCGGAAGCCAGAGCGATTTTCGACCGCCATACGATACTGGCATTTTTGGAGGAAGGGGAAGAACCGACGGAGCATTTCTTCAACGAGCTCAAGGAGCAGGAGGAGGAAGTGCGAAAAAGCGGCTTGAAGCTGGTATTTGTTGTGCAGCGTCCGCAGGCGTTGGAGAATCAGACGTTGGCCGATACCCTCAAGCGGCTGCCGGCGGAGGTATATTATGATGATTTTTCAGATTTACCGGAAATTTTGGCCCGCAGAATGTATACGGATCCGGAGAAGCTTCCGCTGGTGCTGCTGGTCAGCCCGGAGCTCAAGGGCAGATATGCCAGCAGCGGCTACAATGTTGGCAGCGTGGGGCTGATGCTGCGGATTGCAAAATTGCTGGAGCGTTGATGGGAGCCAATGCCGTGTGGCGAGCGGCAGGGGGCAAAAGCCAGATGAAAAACCGCAGAAAGACGAAATGAGAAAAGGCTGCAGGGGGAGAGAATGGAATTATGTTTATTGCGGAACGTCATGAAAAGATTATGGAACGGCTGAAGGCTGAGGGGCGGATTACAGTTAAGGAATTAAGCCGTGATTTTGCGGTAACGGAGGATTGTGTGCGCAAGGATTTGAAGGCGTTGGAGAAGGACGGGCATCTGAAGCGCACTTATGGCGGGGCTGTATGGTCTGAGGATTATCCGCTGCTGCGGGACGTAGTTGATCGGCGGGAGATCAACAGTGAGAAGAAAGCGGCGATTGCGGAGGCGGCGTTGCCGTTGATCAAGGAAAACGAGACGATTTTCCTCGACGTTTCCACTACCAATATTCGCTTGGCCAAGCTGCTGGTTCAAGCCAGCCGGCGTTTGGTCGTGGTCAGCAATATGATTGATATTCTGCAGATTCTCTCTGCCGGCAGCAGGATTACGGCGATCGGCACCGGCGGGACGATGGTTTCCACGGTCAATGGCTTTCTGGGGGCGGAGACGGTGGACTTTATCGGACGCTACAGCTTTGACCGGGCGTTTTTGGGCACCTGCGGACTGGAGGTGACGGAAGGGGCGATCACGACGCTGGGGGCCGAGGATGGACTGACGAAACGGGCGGCTTTAAGGAGCAGCCGTCACAATTATCTGGTGATGGAAAACGATAAATTTTATTTTAATGATTCTTATAAATTTGCCCATTTTGATGAGATAGACGGAATTATTACAGATCGGGCGCCCAATGGGGCTGTAGTGCGTGCGCTGAAAGCGGCGGGTGTTACACTGTATACGGGCAGAGCGTAGGTGAAGAACAATCTGCCGGGGCTGCCGAACAGGTACTGCGTATACGGGCAGAGCGTAGGCGAAGACAATTTGCCGGGGCTGCAACAGGTACCGCATGGAAGATGGCGGCATTGTGGTTGGCAGTCATGCGGCGGGACAATGAGAAGGAAGGGTTTGTGGCATGATACAGGAAAGAAAGAACAAGGTAACGATTGGTCAGGAAGGAAAAGACGGGATTCCGGTGTTGTTTGTCAAGGAAGGAATGCAGGATCAGCTGCTGCCTGAGGGGGAAGCCGGATTTTTCACCGCATCCTTTTTGCAGACGGCGCTTTGGCCGATTCAGGGACGGATGACACTTCTCGTAGGTCTGGGAAAAAAGCAGCTGGACCGGATGAAGGTGAAGGAGGCGGGAGCGAAAGCGGCAGCCGAATGCAGAGCGAAAAAATTTGCGGCGGTGTCGTTGGATGTCTCTTTACTGGTGCAGGAGCAGGGAATGGAAGCGGTTCGCGATGTGGTAGAGGGCGCGCTGCTCAGTACATATCATCTGCCCGGCTTTGGTGAGAAGCAAAAGGAGCTGTCAGAGGAACCCGGATTGGAGCTTTTTTTGACTGGTATCACAGAGCAGCAGCAAGCACAGGCCGAACAGTTGGCGGAAGAAGCTGCGGTGCTGGCAGAAGGCGTGATGTTCGCCAGAGATCTTGTCAATCTGCCGGGCAATCATTTACGGCCGCAGGATTTTGCCCGCCAGATTACGGAGCAGATGAAAGGACTGGCTGTGGAGTGCGTTTGCTATGAGCGTGACCAGTTAAAGGCGATGGGGATGGACGGATTGCTGGCAGTCGGTGACAGCAGTGAATTTCCACCGTGCCTGCTGGTGCTGCGCTATCGCGGGGCGGCGGACAGCAAGCGGACGATTGGATTGGTGGGAAAAGGCGTGACCTGCGATACCGGCGGCTACTGTCTGAAAGCGGCGGGTTCCATGCTGGGGATCAAAGGCGATATGGCCGGAGGAGCGGCAGTGGCCGGCGCTGTTTATGCGATGGCAAAGCTGCAGGCAGCGACAAATGCAACAGCTGTGATTCCGATGTGTGAGAACCGCATTTCTTCTGGCAGCTTCCTTCCGGGCGATGTGATTTCTTCCTATGCGGGTAAGACGATTGAGATCGGCAACACTGACGCCGAAGGACGGCTGATTCTGGCGGATGCAGTGGCCTATGCAGTGAAGGACGAGAAGGTGACGGAGCTGCTGGATATCGCGACTCTGACCGGGGCGGTTGTGTCAATGCTTGGATTTTCCGTTGGCGGCGTACTCTGTGATTCGGAAGACTGGTATCGGCAGTTCGCGCAGGCGTATCAGGCTTCCGGCGAACGCTATCTGCGGGTTCCGTTCTACGACGAGCATGAGAAAATGATCGAAAGTGATCTGGCTGATGTCAGAAATATGAGTAAGGATGGCTGCGGTACGATTACGGCTGGTCTGTTTATCCGCAGATTTGCAGAAGAAAAGCCTTGGCTGCATTTGGATATCGCTGGAACGGCCTGGGTGGACAGCCCGGTATTTGCGTTTCAGGCCAAAGGGGCGACCGGCGCTGGCGTGACGACGATTTATCAGCTTTGCCGCGGGGAGGAATAGGAGATGGACAAATTTATTTTAGAGGTATGTGTAGATTCGGTGGAGTCCGCAGTGGCGGCGGCAAAGGGCGGCGCTACGCGCTTAGAGCTGTGCGCCAATCTGATTATTGGCGGGACGTCGCCGAGCCCGTATTTGTTTGAAGAGATTCGCAAGCACACACAGATTCCGATCCATGTGCTGCTGCGTCCGCGCTTTGGGGATTTCTGCTATACGGAGTCGGAATTTGCAATTTTGAAGCAGGAAATTGCTGCGTTCAAGCGTATGGGAGCAGAAGGCGCGGTCATTGGGATTCTTACGCCGGACGGCAATCTCGACCAGCAGCGCCTGGCGGAGATGACCGCGCTGGCGCCTGGTATGTCGTTGACACTGCATCGTGCTTTTGACGTCTGCAAGGACCCAATTCAGGCGATGGAGCAGGCGATTGCTCTGGGATTTTCTACGATTTTGACCTCCGGACAGAAAAACAGTGCATTGGAGGGAGCAGAATTGATCGCCGAGCTGACGGCGCAGAGCGCAGGGCGCATTGCGATTCAGGCCGGAAGCGGGGTCAATGCGCAAGTGATCAAGCAGCTGTATCCGCTGACGAAGACGACGGCTTATCATATGTCGGGAAAAATGACGCTGGACAGCCGCATGCGTTACCGCAAGGAAGGTGTGAGCATGGGCATTGGCAGCGTCAGTGAATATGAGATTTGGCAGACCAATGAAGAGGCCGTGCGGGAGGCGCGTACTGTATTGGAAGGACTCTAAGAGATGATCAAAAAAAGAAGCGTATGTCTGCGCTGGATGCTGCTGTTCCTGTTTCAGATTGTGCTGACAGGGGGACCGATGCCGGTTCTGGGGGCCGAAGGAGCGTCAGGAGAAGCGCTTGCGGCAAACGGAGCTGTTTCTGCGGACGAAGGGGTGTCGGGAGAAGCGCTTGCGGCCAAAGAGGAGACACAGCAGCCGGAACTGACCGTTATATATTTTTATCAAAATGTTTGCGCTTCCTGTGACGGAGATGCAGAGTTCTTCCGCTTGTATCAGCAGTGGCTCACGCCGGAAGAGCAAGAGCAGTTCGAGGGCAGCATCGCTTCTTATAATGTATTTTTGGATTCCTGCAAGGAGAAGTATCAGCAGCAGGCCGAACGTTTGGGGATTCCAGAAGGAACCTCGCTGCCGGTGCTGGTGGTGGGAGACCGCTGGGTCAGCGGCTTGGATCAGATGGAGGCGCTGCTGCAGGAAGAGGCGGCAGAAGCGGAGAAGGCACAGCAGGAATCCGGGGAAGAGGTACGGACAGAAGCCGGCGCAGGGGACGCGCAGGCCAAAGCAGGCATAGAAAAAGCGCAGACGGAAGCAGAAGGTGGAAAAAATACGCAAAATGCGGACGCAAAAGCAGATGCGGCGGCGCAGCAGGAGCTGGTGCAGGAGCTTTTGCGGCACCTTACGGACGATTCGGCTCCGGTGGTGGTACTGTTTACGACTGAAAATTGTACGGATTGCGAGCAGGCGAAGGAATGGCTGCAGCAGGAGGCGGGACAGTCTGGCGGGGTGATTTTAACGTACAATATTATCCGGGATCCCTGTCTGGAATTTTTGAAGTGCATGTTTCGGGAATATGGGGTGGCAGAGCAGGAGCAGAAGGTTCCGGCACTGTTTTATGGGGATCAGGTCGTAGTGCGGGCGGAGCAGATTCGCCAGCTGTCGGCCGAAGCGTTATGGGGGTCGGACGGAAACGTGAAGCTGGGCAAAAAAATCAGTGCGGTTCATGAGGTGCTGGCCCAAACGCTGCAAGAGCAAGGGGAAAACGGCGAAGCGGGGGCGTTTGCTTTGACGGGAGAAGGAGGCGGTGGACAGAGTCTGCTTACACTGGCTGGAGCCGGATTGTTGGCCGGCTTTAATCCCTGTTCTATTTCCATGCTTTTGATGCTGCTGTCGATGGTGGCGGCCGAGCGGGCTTCCGTGTTCAAGAGCGGACTGCTGTATTTGGCGGGGAAATATGTGGTATATGTAGCGATTGGCCTGATTTTCTATACTTCGGCGGCGGGTCTGTCCGATTTTATGTTATCCGATGCCGGAAGAGTGCTGGATCTGAGCTTGGTTCTCCTGTTTGCAGCGGCTGGCGTGCTGTATCTGATTGACGCAATCCGGGTATTTCGCCAGGATTACGGGGGAGTCAAAACACAGCTTCCCAAAGGACTGCGTAAATGGAACCACAATTTGATTCGCCGGGCGGTCTCTTATGGCGGGATTTTTAAGCCGCTGCTGATATTGGGACTGGGGATGGCAATTTCGGTAGGCGAATTTTTTTGTACGGGACAGATTTATATGGCTTCGATTACGTATTTGCTAAAGGTACAGGCCGCCGGCGTGTGGATTTATTTTTTGGTCTATGTGACAGCGATGTCGCTGCCGGCTTTGCTGATGCTGCTGGTAATCCAGAAAACAAGAAATACCGAGCGCGTTTCGGAATTTATGCTGCGTCATATGGGGGCCGTGAAGGTTTTTAATGCACTGTTGTTTTTGGCTTATGCCGTCTACTTTATGATTCCTTGAACTGGCAGCGGCAGATGGATGCGCAGTCTGCATATTGCGTCAGCAGCGGGCCGGGCGTCTCGTCTCCTTGTTCGCCGCGGGCGTGAAGCTCCCGCTGCAGCTCAGCCACAAGGCGGGTGCGAACTGCGCTGCGGTGAATGTGACATGGCTCAGGATCGTCGAAGAATGCGACGCTTTTTTGGAGAATAATACTTTCTTTTAACGGAAGATCCTTTAACAGGCCGTCATAGAGCAAGCCGGATGTACCGTAGAGCTTGAGCGAGGGCAGGATTTTTTTGGATTTGAATAACATGAGTTTGTCTCCTTATCTTTTGATAAGTTTACTTTACTATAGATGGGGAAAGATTTCAACAAGGGAAAGAAGAGAATGATGCGATGAAGAAATCAGAAGGGATTACGAGGCGGAACCGAATTTCCATCCGGCTCCTTTGCTCCTATCTTGTGATTATACTTGCTCCGGCGGTGGCAGTTCTTGTCATCTATTTGACCATGCAGGGAGCGCTTCTGAACATTCAGAAGGAAAAAGCGCAAAATCTGTCTCGCGAAGTAGCTGTGGCATTTAATAAGGAAGTAGAACAGCTGGAGAATGTGGCCAAATATATTATAACGGACAAAAAACTGAAAGGTTATATGCGGGAGCAGGGAAGCGGCAATGCTTCACAGGAATATTATCGGGCTTATGAGCTGGCGAAAGCCTATCCAGATTATGCCCTTCTGAATCGCTACATTAAGAATATTTATATTTTACCGCTGGAGACCTCTTATTTGATCCAGATTCCCCGTGTCGTACCCAACAATCGACTGGGGATGTCGATTCTTGGGTTGTCGCAGCCGGTGTCCTATGAGGAAATGGCACGTAGCCTGTTTGCATTGGGAAAAAATGGACTGGTGTACAGCGAGGGCTCCGGTGTGACGATGAAGTTTCAGGTTGTGCAGCGCTATGATTACAGCGGAGATGGGATCATGGCCGGAGCCGTTGTGATCGAGGTGCAGGAAAAAGAGTTTAAGAGCCTTTTGGCGCAAAGTCTGGCAGTTGAATCAGGTATGGCGTTTCTCGTAGACGGTGATGGCCGGATTTTGTATGTATACGATAGTCATAATGATCGCTATCAGGCAATGGCAGATGGAATCGATTGGCAGAGTTATCTGCAGGAATACGGCTGGGAGGGCGAGAAAACCGATGTTTACCAAGTACCGGTGGATGTGGAGCAATGGTCGATTGTGACCGTGATGCCCCATCAGGAGCTGCTGATGAAAGTGGGAAATGGCAGGTATGTCACATTGATTTTGTGCATATTGTCCATACTGATTGGAGTGGCGATTTGTCTGTGGTATTGGAACGAGAATCAGCCGCTGGTAGATCGTTACCTAAAATACCGCGAAAAATATCCGCAGTGTTCCAAGGCAGAGCCAGAGTCTATGAATCTCTGGAAAAATTTTGGCGGGGTTCTCGATCAAGTGGACAATCTGCAGCTGAGCCTGGAGAAACAAAAGCAGCGTCTGCTGGAGGGAATTACAAGAAAGATTCTACATGGAATTTATGATTCACCGCAGGAGCTGGAACAGGAACTGGCGGAGGCGGAGGTGCCGTTTCCAGTAGCGTTGCCCTGTGTATTGGTGAGCTTGGAGGCGGAGAATTCTGTGGGGCAGGAGACAGAGCTTTCTTCGGATGAGCTGGAGGCGGTAATTCGTCAGGAGCTGGAACAGCGTTTGGACGCACCCTGGTTTTTGGTTGCGATGGGCTTTTTAAATTATATCGTTCTGATTCACTGTGAGCGAGCAGACGGCGGCAATGCGATGCGCCGGTTATTTGAGGAATTAAGCTACGCGGTCTACAGCCGGATTCCGGTGATTCTCTATACCGGAATCAGCGGTTCGGCGGATACGGCGCTGGCGATTGCCGAGGAATATGAGCACGCAGGCCGTATCTGCGAGTATGCCCGCTATTATAAGCTGCGTATGCCCTGCCTTTTGGAGGAGCTGCCCAGGCATCAGTATGTGGTGTTTACGGTTGAGCTGGAAATTCAGCTGGAGAAGACGATCAAAAGCGGTACCAGAGAACGTTTGGAGACGCTGATCGCTCAGGTGAGCGAGAACTATCTGTATTTATCGGAAGAAAAATATGCGCCCGCCAGCTATAATCTGGAGGTTTTGCGCTGTATACTGCTGCGGTGTTTAGGAGATCAGAAGCGGGAGGAACGTCAGAAGGAGCTGATGAAGGAGATTCATCAGGCCAGAGGCTTTGGCGAGATGGAGCGGACCATCTGGCATGTCTGGCAGTATTTTGAGGATCGACGGCTGCTTTGTCAGGAACAGGATTTGGGTCATCTGAAGGAGCAGATTGAACGCTGCATGGAAGAGGGATATTCCAATCCGGATTTTAATCTGGCGGTTCTGGCAGAGCGTTTGCAGGTTGCAGAGAAAAAACTGTATGGTGATTTTAAAAAAATATACGGCGTAAGTTTTTCCTCCTATCTGGAGATGAAACGACTTCACTATGCACAAGAATTTTTGAAGGAAAAACGTTCCATCGGAGAGGTGTCGCAGGCGGTTGGCTACAGCAGCGATTATTCCTTCCGGCGAGCCTTTAAGCGCGTGGTTGGAATGATTCCAAGCGACTACCAAAAAATGCAGGAAACTAGCGAATCTTAGCGATTGGAATAAAAATGTATGGTGAAAAAAAGATTGTTCCTTGCGTGAATCGGCTAAATTGGATAAAATAAAATGAAGAAAGCAGTGGGAAGTGTACGAAATGCACAAGCAAAAAAGTAGATCATGTTTTTTTGCTTGTCATTTTGGCAACAGTTCCAAAACAAGGTTTTCTAATAAAAGTTAGAGGAGGAAAAATATGAAGAGCAGCACTTGGAAGAAAATCGTATCGCTCGGCTTAGTTGGGATGCTTTCCATTGGAATGCTGGCAGGCTGCGGCGGTGGCGGCGGCGACAACAATGGAGGGGGAGACAGCGGCAGCAAATCAGGTGGCGGAGACGGCGGAGTGAAATTAACCGAGCCGGGTACATATCCGATTGTGGAAGGCGATTTGGAGCTGTCTATGTTTACCATGAGCATGCCCAATGTAGAAGATTTTGCTACGAATGATTTTACTAAGTTTATGGAAGAGAAGACCGGTATTAAGATGAGCTTCTATACTGGTGGACGTGACGACTGGGAGGAGAAGCTGAACATGCTTCTGCAGTCCGATGATTATCCGGACATCATTTTAGGCGTAAGTCCGAACGTTGCAAAATATGGCGTTAAGGAAGGGATTTTTATTCCGCTGGATGATTATCTGACCGAGGATATTGTACCGAACTATCTCAAAGTGATGGAAGACTATGATCTTAACGTAACGAGAGAGACGGACGGTAAGATTTACTCTCTGGCAAATATGAACGACTGCTATCACTGCAGCTATGCTCGTAAGATGTGGATCAATCAGGATTATCTGGATCAAATAGGCTGTGAGATTCCGACTACCACCGAAGAATTTAAGGAAGTATGCAAGAAATTCCTGGAGTTTAAGCCGGATGGCGTTGCTGTGGCAGGTGCGGATGTAGGCTGGCACTGCCGTATGCAGGATTGGATTCAGGGGGCATTTACCTTTATTCCGATCGAATCACAGACATTTATCGTAAGGGATACCGTTGCCCTGGATTCAGAGACTGGAAAATTAGAGTGTATGGCAACGACCGATGCATATAAGGAAAGCTTAAAGTATATCAAAGAGCTGTATGATATGGGCGCTATTTACGACGGCGACTTTACTCAGACCGGCGAGCAGCTGAAGACACTGGTAAATCAGGCGGATGAACCGGTACTGTGCTTTACGGCAGGAACCATTTCGGACGCAATTGACTCAGAAGCAAACAATGAGCTGTATCGCAAATATGTGCCGATGGCTCCGATTGCAGGACCGGACGGAACGAGAATTGCTTGGTTTGATTCCACACAGGGCGCAAGCTCAGGTGCGGTTTGTATTACAGACAAATGTGAGAACGTAGAAGCAGCGCTGCGTTGGGTTGACTTCTTCTACAGCGAGACCGGTGATCTTTGCTCACAGTACGGAGCAGAGGAGGGAACGGACTGGGTGCTGAATCCGGATGGCAAGGTTGGCTTGAACGGCGAGCCGGCTCTGTATGAAGTGCTGAATGCATATTCTCCTGATACACAGAACCATGACTGGCAGGACGTAGGAATTCGTGTTGCAACTGAGAAATATCGTATGGGTCAGGCGGTAGATCCGGATGTAGACAAAGGAACTGCTGCAGGTCTGGAGCGGCTGCTCTATGATGCAAGTAAGGAGCTGTATGAGCCGTACAATGAGAGCCGCTATATGCAGCTGCCGCAGCTGAAGGTAACAGATGAAGAGAGCACGGATGTATCTACAATTGCGGTAGAGATCGAGAAGCTGATTGCGGAAGACGGCGTTGCCTTTATGACCGGCAAGAAGGACATTGACAAAGAGTGGGATAATTATCTCACGGCTCTGGAAAATGCAGGCTTATCCAAGTATATGGAAGTCTATCAGGCCGCTTATGACAGATATGTCTCTGGAGGCAAAGCAGAATAAAGAAGATCTGCGAGAGAAGGAAGCTTGAGAGCCGTCCGCTTTTTGCGGGCGGCTTTTCTGGAAAAGGAGGAGTTAGATGGCAAAGGAAAGTAAAATGGTGCCCGCCGGTAAGAAAAGTAAAATGAAAAACTCCAACTGGCAGTTTTGGGTCATTATTGCCATACCGGTGATCTATGCATTTGTATTTGCCTACATTCCAATGGGCGGAATTATCATCGCTTTTAAGGATTACAGTATCCGTAAGGGAATCTTGGGCAGCGATTGGGTAGGGTTTAAGTATTTCATTCAGTTTCTGACATCCAACAACAGTGTATTGGTAATCAAGAATACGTTGATTCTTGGTGTTTATACATTGGTTGTAAACTTCCCGATTCCGATTTTATTGGCGATTATGATCAATGAAGTACGGAATAAATTCTTTAAAAAGACCGTTCAGATGGTAACGTATGCGCCGTATTTTATCTCTGTTGTCGTACTGGTTGGTATGATGATGCAGATGATGGATATGCGTACTGGTATTGTAAATGTATTGCTGAGCAAGATCGGCATCGGCCCGCTGAATTTCTTCGGCGAAGCAGGAATGTTTCGTTCCCTGTATGTATGGAGCGGTGTCTGGCAGACGATGGGGTATTCTTCGATTATTTATGTGGCTGCGCTTGCCGGCGTCAGTCCGGAATTACAGGAGGCGGCGATTGTGGACGGCGCCAGCCGGATCAAGCGGATCCTCCATGTGGATATTCCGGCAATTTTGCCTACCATCATCATTATGCTGATTTTCCGTTGTGCAGATATCGTGGCCATCGGTATGGATAAGATTTTCTTGATGCAGAATTCCATGAATGCGTCTGTATCAGAGGTTATTTCCACCTTTGTATACAAGGTCGGCGTGGTCAATGCCAACTTCGGCTTCTCAACGGCTGCGGGATTATTCCAGTCCGTTGTGTCCTTTGCACTGCTGGTAATTGTAAATGCAATCTGTAAAAAGCTGACAGAGACGAGCTTGTGGTAAAGGGGGGAAAAGTATGAAAGCATCAAAATTTCGCCATATGAGCCTTGGCGACAAAATTTTTACAATTATCATTTACACGGTACTGTCGCTGGTGCTGGTAATTATTTTATATCCGTTGATTTATGTGGTGGCTGCATCCTTTTCAGACCCGCAGGCTGTAGTCAGCGGGGAAGTATTGCTGCTGCCTGTCCGACCGACGATCAAAGGTTATGCGGCAGTCTTTAAGAATCAGAAGATTCTGTCCGGTTTTGCCAACTCATTCTTTTACCTGATTGTTGGAACGGCAATCAACCTGGTGATGACTATGTTGTGTGCGTATCCCTTGTCGCGGAAGGAATTTAAGGCGAAAGGAAAGATTTCACTGTTCTTCGTTTTTACCATGTATTTCAGCGGCGGTATGGTGCCGTCCTATATTCTGGTAAACAAGCTGGGGATGATCAATACCAGATGGGCATTGCTGATTCCGATGGCGATGTCTACCTATAATATGATTATCTGCCGGACGTATATTATCAACTCCATTCCCGACGAGCTGTATGAGGCTTCACAGATGGACGGATGTACGCCCTTTAAGTATATGATGAAGGTAATTGTTCCGCTCTGCAAACCGATCCTGGCAGTTTTGACGCTGTATTACGGCGTTTCCAGATGGAACGATTATTTCAACGCCATGCTTTATTTGTACGATGAAGCATTGCAGCCGATCACGATTGTTATGCGTGAGATTCTGATTATGGGTAAGGTGGATATGACGCAGGTGACGGATGCCTCGGCGGTCTCCAAGCTGCAGGGTATGTCTGAGCTGTTAAAATATTCCACCATTGTGGTGGCCTGTGTACCGGTTATGGCTTTGTACCCGTTGATTCAGAAGCATCTGGTAAAGGGTGTTATGGTTGGTTCTGTGAAGGGCTAAAGCATAAAATCGAAACTACAAAGGATTTCTAAGAACTGTATTTGTGGAGGTATTGGGACGTGAACAAGGTAGTTGAAGAAAGGACAAAAAGGACGGAGTGGTATCGGGACGCTCGATTTGGCATGTTCATTCACTGGGGTCTGTACGCGATTCCGGCAAGAGGGGAATGGCTGCGCAGTGTGGAAGAACTGACGATGGAGGAGTATGAGCCGTTTATCGACGAATTTCATGCCGAGAACTTTGATCCGAAGGAGTGGGCAAGGCTGGCCAAGCAGGCCGGGATGAAGTATGCGGTGCTGACTGCAAAGCATCACGACGGCTTTTGTCTCTATGACAGCAAGCTGACGGACTTTAAGTCCACAAATTCTCCCTGCGGCAGAGATATTGTGCAGGAATTCCTGGATGCATTCCGTGCGGAAGGAATTAAGGTTGGATTATATTTTTCCATTATTGACTGGCGTCACCCGGATTATCCTCATTACGGCGATATGCATCATCCGATGCGGAATCACCCGGAGTGCTCCAACGAGAACCGGAATTTCGACAACTATTTAGACTATATGTTTGGACAGATCCGTGAGCTTTTGACCAATTATGGCAAGCTGGATGTGATGTGGTTTGATTTTTCTTACGGAGATATGAAATGTGAGAAATGGAAGGCAGCCGAGCTGATGGAGATGATACGTTCGCTGCAGCCGCATTTGGTGATTGATAACCGATTGGAGGGTAGCGCGGAGGATGGCGGTTCGATTCATACGTTGAATCCGACGACGTATTCTGGTGATTTTGCATCGCCTGAGCAGATGATTCCGCCGGAAGGCATTCGCGATGTGGGCGGCAATCCGATTCCCTGGGAGGCATGTGTTACATTAAACGAGCACTGGGGTTATTCCGCACAGGATTTACATTACAAATCCTCCAAAATGATCATCCGCATGCTGGTGGAATGTGTCAGCAAGGGAGGGAATCTGCTGCTGAACGTAGGGCCGAATGCCAAAGGTGAGATTCCGCCGGAATCGGTTCAAATCTTAGAAGAGGTCGGCGCGTGGATGAAGCAGAATTCCAGAAGCATTTATGGCTGCGGTTACGCAGGTCTGCCAAAACCGGAATGGGGGCGCTTTACCCGTAATGGCAATCGCCTGTATGCACATGTGATGGAGGAACAGACGGGCGCGGTCTGCCTTCCCGGTATGGCCGGAAAAGTGGAAAAGATGCGTCTTGTCCGCGACAATACAGAAGTGAAGGAGAGCTTTTTCTGGAACTTGAAGGAATATTCAGAAAATGCATTTTTCTCTTTTCATCAGAAAGGAAACAGCGGCAACCCGCCGATGATCAGTTCCTATCCATTGCCGGATGAGGTGGACACGGTGGTTGAGGTTTTTTTAAAAGAGGAATAGCGGCTGCTCATGACCGCAGAGCATGAAGGTGTGAGCCAGAGATAGAAGAAATGTTGCAGATACTGCGGCGTGGACGGCAGTGGCTGTGTGTATGACTGGGCGTGTTTGGGCTTGAAAGGGATGTCCAAGCACGCCTGTTTTTACAGAAATTGAAACTATATGCTTGTCGTAAGAAAGGAATGAGGAGAAATGAACGGAGAAGGAAAAATCCTGGACGGAGAAGAAAAGATCATGGACAGCGTGATGAAGGACAAGACTGCGTTGAAGGAGCATGAAGGAACACGTTTGGAGCATGACTCGATCGGAACACAGGAGGTGCCAGAGAGCGCTTACTATGGTGTACAGACACAGCGTGCGGCCCGCAATTTCAATATTACAGGGCTGAATATGCATCCAGAGCTGATTGTCAGTGTAGCACAGATTAAAAAATCAGCTGCGATTACGAATTTTGAAGTCGGACGATTGGACAAGAAGCGTGCCGACGCGATCGTCAATGCCTGTGACGAGATCATTTCCGGTAAGCTGCATGATCAGTTTATTGTGGATCCGATTCAGGGTGGTGCAGGAACCTCGCTCAACATGAATGCCAATGAGGTTATTGCCAACCGGGCGATTGAGCTTTTGGGCGGCAGGAAGGGGGATTATTCGGTTGTAAACCCCAACGATCATGTCAATTATGGTCAGTCAACCAATGATGTGTTCCCCTCCTGCGGAAGAATGACCACTTTAAAGCTGTTAAATCGGGCACAGAAGCAGCTGGAGCGTTTGTTTGACGCATTGACTGAGAAGGCAAAAGAATTTGACTCCGTTATTAAAATGGGCCGTACTCAGATGCAGGATGCGATCCCCATTCGTCTGGGTCAGGAATTCCGCGCCTACAGCATGGCGATTCGCCGTGATATTTCCAGATTTGAACATGCAAAACGCGAAATGAGCTCCTTGAATCTGGGCGGAACGGCAATCGGAACCGGACTCAATGCGGATGTATTGTATTTGCAAAAAGTTGTGCGCAACATTGCGCTGGTGTCTGGACTTGATCTGGTACAGGCGTACAATCTGATTGATGCGACACAGAATCTGGACGGCTATGTATTTGTATCCGGCGCTGTAAAGACCTGTGCAGTCAATTTGTCGAAGATGTCCAACGACCTGCGTCTGATGTCTTCCGGGCCGCGTGCCGGACTGGGAGAGATTAACCTGCCGCCGAAGCAGAATGGTTCCTCGATCATGCCGGGGAAGGTCAATCCGGTTATCCCTGAGGTAGTCAATCAGGTTGCTTTCAACATCATCGGCAACGATATGACAATTGCGATGGCGACGGAAGCCGGTCAGCTGGAGCTGAATGCGTTTGAACCGATCATTTTCTATAATCTGTTCCAGTCAATTGAGACATTGACCTATGCGGTGCGCACACTGGTAGACAATTGTATCGTCGGGATTACGGCCAATGTGGAGCATTGCCGGGATATGGTATTCAACAGCGTGGGGATCATCACCGCGATCTGTCCGCATGTGGGCTACGAGAAGGCGGCGGAGCTGGCAAAGGAAGCGATCCAGACAGGTGCGCCAGTCAAGGATGTAATCTTGGAACACGGGCTGTTGAGCAAGGAGGATATGGAAAAGATTCTCGATCCTTATTCTATGACCGAGCCTGGTATTTCGGCAGAGGAGCTGCTGGATAAAAAGAGTGTATTTTAGTCGGATCAAACGCTAGAGCATGTCTGAAAATGCGTTCCAGCCGTTTGAATCTCCCACGAACTGTGGAATACATCCAGCAGAAAGCAATTTTCAGACAGGTTCTAAGAGATTGGTTTGCTGCACAAGTCGTTGTGTGGATTCGTCGGGAGCTTTGCTTTTGCAAAGCTCCCGTTGTTGTGAATGGCGTTTGCCCGGATGGTTTCAAGCGGGAGCAATCGCAGCAAACGTCGGTTGTTTTTTGGTATTTTCCTACAATCTGTTTGTAAAATATCGGATTCTGTGCTACACTGGATACAGTGAATTTATTTCTGGATTGAAATGAAGGAGAACTGGAAGATGAATCGTATATTTAACATGGACAACGGTTTTTTTCGGGGAATTAATAAGCTGGTGGACTGCATTTGGCTGAGTTTTATTTTTTTACTGACCTGTATTCCGATTTTTACGATTGGTGCGTCATTGACCGCGCTGTATTATACGGTACAAAAGTCGTTGAAGCATGATCGCGGTTATATCGGGGGAGAATACTGGCATGCTTTTAAGACGAATTTCAAGCAGAGCACGCTGATCTGGCTGATCGCGCTGGCGGTGGGACTGCTTTTTTCCTTTGATGCGGATATTATGAAGGCGATGGACCAGGCGGGCAAGCCCCTGGGCAAAGCCTATATTTTCTTTCAAATTTTGCTGATGCTGGAAGCGCTCTGGTGCTCTTATATTTTTGCCTATATTGCCCGCTTTGAGAATACCAGCAGGGCGATTGTAAAGAATGCGGCGTTGATGGCAATTCTCAACCTGCCGAGGACGCTTGTGATTATGGTGTATCTGCTGGCGGCAGGCATGGTACTGTATGTAATGCCCATTACGGTTATGCTTGTTCCGGCTGTTCTGACCTGGATGATGAATCTGACGCTGGAGAAGGTGTTCCGCAAATACATGACCGACGAGGATCGGGAGGCGGAGGACGAGATGAACCGGGAGTATAAGAATTGAATTGTATTTTTTTTAGTACAAGAAATCGGTTGAAATATCCGTAGAACGCGCTAAAATAAAGGTATCACATAGTTTTATCATAATTAATAAGGAGTGAACGAATATGGCAAACATGCAAGGGTTTGGTATGATGATCGACAAGCTGAAAAAGAGCCCAAAGACGATCGTATTTACCGAGGGAACAGACGGAAGAATTCAGGAGGCGGCTTCCCGTCTGCTGGCGGCGAATTTCCTGGCCCCGATTCTGGTGGGGAAGGAAGAAGAGGTCTACGCGGCAGCGGAGGAGAACGGTTATAATATTCGCGGGGCGAGAATTTTAGACCCGGAGAATTATGAAAAGATGGACGAGATGGTGGAGATGCTCTGTGAGCTGCGCAAGAGTAAGAATATGCAGCCGGACGAGGCGCGCAAGCTGCTGCTGCAGGGCAATTATTTTGGAACGATGCTGGTTAAGACAGGCGAAGCAGACGCGCTGCTTGGCGGCGCTACGTATTCTACGGCTGACACGGTACGCCCGGCGCTTCAGATTATCAAGACCAAGCCCGGCCATACGGCAGTAACCTCTTGCTTTATCATGGTACGTCCTTCCGCGACCGGTGAAAACGAGGTTCTGGCGATGGGAGACTGTGCAATCAATATCCATCCCAACGAGGAGCAGCTGGCGGAGACGGCAATCTGTGCGGCAGACTGCGGCAAGGTATTTGGAATTGATCCTAAGATTGCTTTCTTAAGCTATTCCACGTTCGGTTCAGGCCAGGGCGAGGACGTGGACAAGATGCGCAACGCGGCAGCCAAGGCGAAGCAGATGCGCCCCGATCTGGCAATTGAAGGAGAGCTGCAGTTTGACGCCGCCGTATCGCCGCGTGTGGCCCGTACCAAATGCCCGGACAGCGAGATTGCAGGTCATGCCAATACTTTCGTGTTCCCCGACATCAATGCCGGAAACATCGGCTACAAGATTGCACAGCGTCTTGGAAATTTTGATGCCTACGGCCCGATCCTGCTGGGCATGAATGCCCCGATCAACGATCTGTCCAGAGGCTGTAATGCCGAAGAGGTTTATTCGATGGCAATTATCACGGCTGCGTTGGTAGACGAATAAAAGAAGAGGATTTTTTTCTGGAGGGGGAAAGGGTGTGGGCGGAAGAAGAGAAGCCCTGTCAGACGCGCTTTCGCTCCATCGAGACGCAGCGGACACTAAATTCGCAGACCAAAAGCGCGTCTGCTCATTAAGTGCCGGCGTCTCTCAAGGGTCTGTCAGTCCTTCTCTTCTTCCGCTCACTATATTCCCGGCAAGATCCTCTAAAAAGAAAAGGCTTCTTGGGCCGACGGTGTTGGAGCGGCTCGAAGTAAATAGAAAGTGAAGCGTTACGCCTGTTTTCATAAACCATGGAAACAGGCGTAATTTGTTTGGGAATGCGCCATTTTTAATTTCATATGTGCCAAGAGGAGCCTTATGATGTGCGATACTTCCCTGCCATGCAACAGAGAGCGTTTTACGCATGTCACATGCTCCCCCAAAATAGAAACGTTTCGTCCCCATGCTCTACCGCGCAGCCACAGAAAGCTTCGGGGGCAGTTCTCGTTCGGCGTGGAGAAGAGCAGCCCGTCGAGCAGGGGAACGGCAGACAGACCCTTGAAAGACGCCGGCACTTAATGAGCAGACGTGCCTTTGGTCTGCGAATTTAGTGTCCGCTGCGTCTTGAAGGAGCGAGAGCGGGTCTGTGAGCCGTTCCCCTGCTCGACGGGCGTCCCTCCCGCCACCCCAGCCCCCCAGAAAGTTTTGAAATATATGTTGATTTCTCCCCCCACATATAGTATATTTTGTATAGGAATTGCCAATTGGCAAAAAAGGGCAGCGGCCGGGCAGGTGAAACGCGGTAAAATGGGGAGGGCAGATCGTCTGAACCGTGAGCCGTGGTGTCATTCACAATGCCGTTTTGGTGAGCCGGGCCATTACAAAAAGGAGGATATGAGGAGGAAATTTCATGGAGGAGACAGTCATTGTAGCAGTGGATGCCATGGGCGGCGATCATGCTCCGGGGGAGCTTGTGAAGGGAGCTGTGGATGCTGTTACGGGACGGACGGGGATTGAAGTGATTCTGGTGGGACAGGAAGAAGTGATCCGGAATGAATTGACGAAGTACAGCTATCCCCGTGAACGAATTTCCATCACAGACGCGCCGGAGGTCATTGAGACGGCGGAGCCGCCGGTTATGGCAATTCGCAAGAAGAAGAAATCGTCGATCGTGACGGGCATGAATCTGGTGAAGCAGCAAAAAGCCGATGCCTTTGTGTCGGCCGGAAGCTCTGGAGCGATTCTGGTAGGAGGACAAGTAATCGTAGGTAGAATTAAAGGTGTGGAGCGTCCGCCCTTAGCGCCGCTGATTCCCACAGAGAAGGGCGTGGCCCTTCTGATTGACTGCGGGGCCAATGTGGATGCAAGACCCTCACATTTGATTCAGTTTGCCAAGATGGGTTCGATCTATATGGAGAATGTGATCGGTGTGAAGAAGCCCAGAGTGGCCATTGTCAACATTGGGGCCGAGGAAGAGAAGGGAAATGCGTTGGTGAAAGAGACGTTTCCGTTATTGAAGAATTGTCCCGACATTCATTTTATCGGAAGCATAGAGGCCAGAGAGATTCCGCATGGCGGGGCAGACGTAATTGTCTGCGAGGCTTTTGTCGGCAATGTGATCCTCAAGCTCTACGAAGGAGTCGGGGCCACGATGATTCAGATGGTCAAGCAAGGCATGATGGGATCGCTTTGCAGTAAGCTGGGGGCCCTTTTGGTCAAGCCGGCGTTAAAGCAGACGCTGTCCGTGTTTGATGCCACACAGTATGGCGGTGCGCCCCTTCTGGGGCTTAATGGGCTTGTGGTCAAGAGCCATGGCAGCGCCAAGGCGCAAGAGATTACCAACTCTATTTTTCAGTGTGCTGCGTTCAAAGAACAGAGAATAAACGAAAAAATCAAACAAAACATCGGAACCTCTTCCGAGGAAGAGTAGAAAGGGAGAACAATGGAATTTGAAAAGCTGAAAAAAATAATTGCGGAAGTATTGAATGTGGACGAAGAAGAAATCACCATGGATACGACCTTCGTTGATGATCTGGGTGCGGATTCTCTGGATATTTTCCAGATCATTATGGGCTTGGAGGAAGAATTTGACGTAGAGATCGCCAACGAAGAGGCGGAGAAAATTGTCACGGTGGGCGACGCCGTAGAACAGATTAAGAATGCGCTGAATTAAGCCTTATACATCAAGAAAAAGGGTGTCAGGAGGAGTGCGGATGTGATTCTCCCGGCAGCCTTTTTCCATGTCAGTTTGAGCTAAGTGCAGATCGTTTTGAGATTTGAGAACCATAAGCAGATGGTAGTAGAAAGGAAGAATGCGATGATACAGGAGGAAGAGTTTGAACAGAGGATCGGTTATCGGTTCCGCGACCGGAATCTGCTGCGTCAGGCGCTGACACACAGCTCCTATGCCAATGAACGCCATAAAAGCAGGCTTGCCAACAACGAACGGCTGGAATTTTTGGGAGATGCGGTGCTGGAGCTGACAGCCAGTGAGTTTTTGTACAAAAAATATCCCAAATATCCAGAGGGAGAATTGACGAGGCTTCGCGCCAGCATGGTGTGCGAGCCGACGCTGGCCTTTTGTACCAGAGAACTCTCACTGGGGCGCTATTTGCTGCTGGGTAAAGGGGAAGATCAGACGGGGGGACGCCAACGGGATTCCGTGCTGTCCGATGCATTGGAGGCCGTGATCGGAGCCATTTATCTGGATGGTGGTTTTGCTAGTGCAAAAGAGTTTATTGATCGTCATGTGTTGAATGATATCGAGCATAAGCAGCTCTTTTTTGATAGCAAGACTATCCTGCAGGAGGTTGTGCAGGGAAAACACGAGGGAGAGGTCTCATATGAGCTTTTAAAGGAATCCGGGCCGGATCACGACAAGAAATATCTGGTCGAGGTACTGGTAGGCGAGCGGCGTCTGGGGCGCGGCGAGGGCAGGACAAAGAAGGGGGCGGAGCAGGAGGCGGCCTATCAGGCGCTGCTGAAACTAAAGCCAGAGGAAACGCAATGAAGCAGGTTGCCGGAGCAGGCGGGATGCGGCGGAGCAGCCGGATTCCACTAGACAGTGGGAGGAAGGAATGTATTTAAAAAGTATCGAGGTACAGGGTTTTAAATCCTTCGCCAACAAGATTCTCTTTGAATTTCATAATGGGATCACCGGCATTGTGGGGCCAAACGGCAGCGGCAAAAGCAACGTGGCTGACGCGGTGCGCTGGGTATTGGGTGAACAGCGTGCCAAGCAGCTGCGTGGGGCCAGTATGCAGGATGTAATTTTTTCGGGAACCGAGAATCGTAAGCCGCTAAGCTACGCTTATGTGGCGATCACACTGGATAACGGCGACCATCAGTTGAACCTGGATTACGAAGAGGTGACGGTGGCCCGGCGCGTGTACCGTTCCGGGGAAAGCGAATATTTGCTCAACGGGACTCCCTGTCGCTTGAAGGACGTCAACGAGCTGTTCTATGATACGGGAATCGGAAAAGAGGGGTACTCCATCATCGGCCAGGGGCAAATCGAGCGTATCTTAAGCGGCAAGCCGGAAGAACGCCGGGAGCTGTTTGACGAAGCGGCGGGAATTGTCAAATACAAGCGGCGCAAGGCAGCGGCACAGAAGAAGCTGGAAAACGAGCGGCAGAACCTGGTGCGGGTCAATGATATTTTAGCTGAGCTGGAAAAGCAGCTGGGCCCTCTGGAGCGTCAGTCCCAGAAGGCACGGATCTATCTCAAAAAAAAGGAAGAGCAGAAAACCCTTGACGTCAACCTTTTCTTGCTGGAGGTGCAGCAAATGCGTCAAAACCAGCAGGAGCTGGAGGAAAAAATTGCGCTTGCCACAGGAGAGTATGAGCAGTCCCAGCGGGCGTTTGACGCGATTAAAGCGGAATATGAACTAACAGAGCAGGAGCTGGGCCGGTTAGAGGAGTCCATGGAAAAGGCCAGAGAACAGCTGGCAGACAGCAGTCTCAAGAGAGGGCAGCTGGAGGGCGAGGTCAATGTTTTAAAAGAGCAGATTCGCGGGGCGAAGCAGAGTGAGGAGCATTTTTCCGGCCGCAGAGAGACGGTGCAAAAGCAGCAGGAGGAGCGGCTTAAGGGCTTAAGCGAGTATCAGGCGCAGGCCAAAGAGCTGGCTGAAAGGCTGGACGAGGTTGCAAAGCGGCGCGACGAGGTGACGAATCGTTTCAACCAGATTCAAACGGCAGTGGCGCAATGCCAGCAGAGCATGGAACAGGGCAAAAATGAAGTCATTGAGCTGCTCAATGACAAGGCTTCGACCAAGGCTCAGCTGCAGCGATACGACACGATGCTCGAACAGGCCAATATTCGCCGGGGAGAGCTCAACAAGCGTCTGGTAGAACGCAAAAGCGAGGAGGAAGCGTTGGCGGCCGCTGTTTTTACGGCAGAGGAGCATTTGCGGGAGATTTGCGAACACATTGACCGGCTGGAGGAATCCGGTCGTGAGCTGGATGTACAAGAGCAGGATTGGCGCAGGAAGCAGTCGGAGGCTGAACGCAGTCTGGAGGAGGCGACACGAAATTTTCACCGGGAACAGTCCAGACTGGAGTCGATGAAAAATATTGCCGAACGTTACGACGGCTATGGAAACAGCATCCGCCGGGTCATGGAATGCCAGACCCGCACGCCGGGGATTCTCGGCGTGGTGGCAGATCTGATCGAGGTAAAAAAAGAATACGAGACAGCGATTGAGACAGCGCTGGGCGGCAGTATCCAGAATATTGTCACCAGAGACGAGGATACGGCCAAGGCGATGATTGCATATCTCAAACAGAACCGTTTTGGGCGGGCGACCTTTCTGCCCTTGACCAGCGTCGGAAGGAAGCCGCCTCAGATCAATCGGCAGCCGCTGAACGAGTCAGGCGTGATTGGACTGGCCAATACGCTGGTGCACACCAAGCCGGAATACGAGGGGCTGTGTACCTATCTGCTGGGCCGTACCTATGTGGTGGATCACATTGATCATGCGGTAGCGTTGGCGCGGAAGTATCAGTATTCGCTGCGCATTGTGACGCTGGAGGGCGAGTCCTTAAGTCCTGGCGGCTCGATGACCGGCGGCGCGTTTAAAAACAGCAGCAATCTGCTGGGCCGCAGGCGGGAAATTGACGCCTTGGGGCGGCAGGTGCAGGAATGGGAAAGCGCAATCAAGAAACAGCAGCATGAGATCAGCGAGATTCAGACTGCGCGTGCGCGTTTAAAAGAAGAACAAACCAAGACTGGTGAACAGCTGCAGTCTCTGCGCATCGAGCAGAATACCGCCGAACTGAACGTGCAGCATGCTCGTGAACAGAAGCGGGAAAATGATCAAAGCTTTGCCGGCTTGAACGAGGAACGGCAGGCATTGGAGCAGCAGGTCGAGGAAATCCGGGCCGGCCGTCAGGAAGTTGAGGAAAAAATCGAACAGGCTCAGCAACGGGAAAAGGAAATCGAGTGGGAGAACAACCATTACCAGGAGGTTCTGGAAAAACAGACGGCGCTTATGGAGCAAATGCAGACGGAGATTTCCGGTGTTCAGTTAGAAGAGGCCAACCTTGCGCAGCAGACCGGATTTGCAAACGAAAATCTCCGTCGTCTGGAGCGGGAAGCGTCTGAGCTTTTGGAAGAGCTAAAACAGATTGATCAGGAAGCGGCTCAGTCACGGGCGGGCATTGCGCATAAGCAGCAGGAGCTGAAGCAGTTGGAAGAAATGATTGACCATTCCGGCAGGGAAGGAACGCTTTTGCAGGAGCAGGTCAAAGAGCTGCAGGGCCAAAAGGAAACACTGTCTCTGCGGCACAAGGGATTTTTCCAAAAGCGGGAGGAGCTTTCCGGGCGCATCGGCAATCTGGATAAAGAGCTGTTCCGTTTAAAGAGCCAGAAGGAGAAGCTGTCTGAGGGAGTGGAGAGTCACAACCGCTACATGTGGGAAGAATACGAGCTGACGTATCACAACGCCCTGAAGCTTCGGAATGAGGAGTATGAGGATCTTTCGCAGCTGAAAAAATGGATTGCTGCCATCCGCGAGGAGCTGCGTTCCTTGGGAGACGTCAATGTCAATGCGATTGAGGATTATCAGAGTGTTTCCGAGCGTTATCAGTTTATGAAGGAGCAGCATGATGATCTGGTGACGGCCGAAGAAACGCTTCTTCAGATCATCGAGGATCTGGATACCGGAATGCGAAAGCAGTTTCTGGAAAAATTTGCCCAGATCCGGCAGGAGTTCGACCGGGCCTTTAAAGAGCTGTTCGGCGGCGGAAAAGGTACGCTGGAGCTGGTGGAGGATGAAGATATTCTCGAATGCGGCATTCGGATCATCGCACAGCCGCCGGGGAAAAAGCTGCAGAATATGATGCAGCTCTCCGGCGGGGAGAAAGCGCTGACGGCGATTTCACTGCTGTTTGCGATTCAGAATCTGAAGCCCTCGCCGTTTTGTCTCTTAGATGAGATTGAGGCGGCTTTGGATGATTCCAATGTAGGGCGTTTTGCACAGTATCTTCACCGATTGACGAAGAACACGCAGTTTATTGTGATCACGCACCGAAGAGGGACGATGGCGGCTGCAGACCGTCTCTATGGGATTACGATGCAGGAAAAGGGCGTGTCGACGCTGGTATCGGTCAATCTGATTGAGGAGGCGTTGGAGGAGTGACGCAAAGTGCAGGGGAAACGCAAAAGGAGTGACGCGAAATGCAAAGGAGGCGCCCCAGGGGAGCGGCTAAGTGCAAAAGGGAAGTCGAAAATGGCTCCGGGCGCGGCGGCAGGTTTTTGGCGAAACATGAGAAAGGAAGTGAAGCGATGGGAGAGACGAAGGAGAAAAAGGGCTTTTTCAGGCGGCTGGTAGAAGGGCTGTCTAAGACCAGAGACAATATTGTTTCCGGTATTGATGCGATTTTCAGCGGTTTTTCCAGTATTGATGAGGAGTTTTATGAGGAAATTGAAGAAATTCTCATCATGGGCGATCTGGGGGTCAATGCGACTCAGGCAATTCTGGAAAATTTAAAAAAGAAGGTAAAGGAGGAAAAAATCAAGGAGCCGGCGGCCTGCAAGGAGCTTTTAATCCGCAGCATCAAGGAGCAGATGGATGTGGGCGAGACGGCATACCGCTTTGAAAATGAGACGTCTGTGGTGTTGGTGATCGGCGTCAACGGCGTGGGCAAGACGACCTCCGTAGGCAAGCTGGCCGGCAAGCTGAAGGCACAGGGCAAAAAGGTAGTGCTGGCGGCGGCGGATACGTTCCGGGCGGCAGCCGGCGAGCAGCTGGGCGAGTGGGCCCACCGCGCCGGCGTCGATTTGATCGGCGGCCAGGAAGGGGCAGATCCGGCGGCGGTGATTTACGATGCCGTGGCCGCTGCCAAAGCCCGCAAAGCCGATGTGCTGCTCTGCGATACGGCCGGGCGGCTCCACAACAAGAAAAATTTGATGGAGGAGCTAAAAAAGATCAACCGCATTCTGGAAAAAGAATTTCCCCAGGCATTTCGTGAGACACTTGTGGTCTTAGATGGGACGACCGGTCAGAATGCGCTGGCCCAGGCGCGGGAGTTTTCGCAGGTGGCGGAGATTACCGGCATTATTTTAACCAAGCTGGACGGAACCGCAAAGGGGGGCATTGCGGTTGCAATCCAGTCGGAATTGGGGATTCCGGTCAAATACATCGGGGTAGGGGAAAGCATTGACGACTTGCAGAAATTTGATTCCCAGGAATTCGTAAACGCCCTCTTTAATGTGCAGCAGGAAGGAGAAGATTGAGATGACGTTGGATAAGTTTGAGGAAGCCAGTGAGGTAGTAAAAAAAGTAACTTCGGAGACGAAGCTGGTCTACAGTGAGTATTTTAGCCGCCAGACCGGCAATAAGATTTATCTCAAGCCGGAAAATATGCAGTATACCGGCGCTTACAAGGTACGCGGCGCATACTATAAGATCAGTACCTTGTCCGAGGAGGAGCGCAAAAAAGGGCTGATCACCGCATCGGCCGGCAATCATGCGCAAGGCGTGGCCTATGCGGCTCAACAGTATGGGGCAAAGGCGACGATCGTGATGCCGACCTCTACACCGCTGATCAAGGTCAACCGTACCAAAAGCTATGGCGCGCATGTCGTGCTGCACGGGGATGTGTACGACGAAGCCTGCCAGAAGGCGTATGAGCTGGCGGAAAAGAACGGCTATACCTTTATTCACCCGTTTGACGATCTCGATGTGGCGACGGGGCAGGGAACGGTGGCAATGGAGATTTTTAAGGATTTGCCGCTGGTTGAATATATCCTTGTGCCGGTGGGCGGCGGCGGATTGGTGACGGGTGTCTCCACTCTGGCCAAGCTGTTGAATCCGAAGATTAAGGTCATCGGTGTAGAGCCGTCCGGGGCGACTTGTATGAAAGCTTCCCTGGAGGCCGGAAAAGTAGTTACGCTGCCCAATGTAAGTACGATCGCGGACGGCACGGCGGTAAAGACACCGGGCGAGAAAATTTTTCCCTATGTGCAGAAGAATTTGGACGAGATCATTTCCGTTGAGGATGACGAGCTGATCGTAACGTTTCTTGATATGGTGGAAAATCATAAAATGGTCGTGGAGAATTCCGGTTTGCTGACCGTGGCGGCGCTGCGCCACCTCAAGGTAAAGGGCAAGCGGATTGTGTCTATTTTGAGCGGCGGCAATATGGACGTAATCACCATGTCCTCAGTCGTGCAGCAGGGCTTGATTTTCCGCAACCGGATTTTCACGGTATCGGTGCTGCTGCCGGATAAGCCAGGCGAGCTCTGCAAAATTACGGGGATTATCGCCAAGGAGCAGGGCAATGTAATCAAGCTGGATCACAACCAGTTTATCAATACCAACCGCAGTTCGGCGGTGGAGCTGCGCATTACGCTGGAAGCGTTCGGACTGGAGCATAAGGAACAGATCATTCACGTGCTCGATCAGGCCGGATACCGGCCGAAGCTGGTGCAGGCGAATCTGTAAAGGGAGCAGACAAGATGGTAAAGGCAGAGCAAATTGTAAAGTATTTTGGCCGTTTCTGTGCATTGGATCATGTGGATCTCCATGTGCCCAAAGGAGCCGTCTATGGCCTGGTGGGGCCGAACGGGGCCGGGAAATCGACGATGATTCGTCATATTATGGGGATCTATCGTCCATTTTTGGGCCGTGTGTTGATTGATGGGGAACCGGTTTATGAGCATGAGGCTGTCAAACGGAACATCGCCTATATTCCAGATGAGCTGTTTTATTTTGCCCAAGCCAATACCATGGAGATGAAACGCTTTTACGCCGGTCTGTATCCGCAGTTTGACGAAAAGATGTTTGAGCAGCTGCGGGAGTTTTTTCCATCCATTGATACAAGACGCAGAATCAGAAAGCTGTCTAAGGGGATGCAAAAGCAGGTCTTATTCTGGCTTTCTCTTTGCTGCAACCCGCGCCTGATGGTGCTGGATGAACCGATTGACGGCCTGGATCCGGTGATGCGCCGGCAGCTGTGGAATCTGATTTTAGAACAGGTTCGGGTGCGGGAGATGACAGTGCTTATTTCCTCTCACAATTTGCGGGAACTGGAAGACGTTTGCGATTATGTGGGGATGATGCATCAGGGCAGACTGCTGCTGGAGCATTCGCTCTGTGAGCTGCAGCAGAACATTTCCAAGGTGCAGGTGGCATTTGCCGAAGGAACATTTCTGCCGCCAAAGGAGCTTAAGGTGCTTCATTTGTCGAATTTGGGGAGAGTTTATACGCTGATTTTGAAGGGTGATCCCAAGCAGGCAGTGGAAAAGCTGCAGAAATTAAATCCGCTGTTGGTGGATGTGCTTCCGCTGTCTCTGGAAGAAATTTTTATTTATGAACTGGGAGGGGCCGATTATGCAGTCAAAGACATCCTATTTTAGCAAGGCGATTTTTTGCAAAAATATGACGCGCTTTTGGCCTCTGTGGGGTGCGTATTTTCTGATCTGCATGATCAAGCTTCCGCTGCGTCTCTTCTACGCGCTGAAAATAAGGGATTTGGAACCGGGTGTTGTGCTGGAGGAATATCGTTTGAGCCAGCTTGAGAACGTAGTCAATACAGCGCTTCACCCGCTGCTGCTCTTTTTGTTTGCCGCAATTGCCGCGATCGCCGTGTTTTCTTATTTGTACCAGCAGAAAAGCTGCCATATGCTGCATGCCTTTCCTGTTTGCCGGGAAACCTTATTCTTTACCAATGCCTTGTCCGGGATATGTTTTCTGACGATTCCGCAAGCGGCGGCATTTTTGACCGGGATCTTTGTCTGCTTTTTTCGGCATATGACGCAGCTGGAATATTTGATGCACTATCTGGTGTTGTCTGTGGGAATGGCCTTCTTTGCGTTTGCACTTGCGGTGTGTATGGTTATGATTGCCGGAAATATGGTGGCTGCTGCCGTGTTTGATCTGATCGCCAATTTTTTGTTTGTGGGATGCCAAACGGTTGTGTCGGAGCTCTTGGTGCTGATGTCTTATGGAATGGATGAGGTGCCGGAAAGCTTTGGCGTCTTTCTTTCGCCCTATTATTATTTGAGCACGCTGTTTCCGGACTTGTTTCAGATTGGTTGGAGCGAGACTGATTTATCGAAAGCCTATGTTGCAGTAACGGTTTATTTTATGGCCGCTTTGCTGCTTTTTGCGCTGTCGATGCTTGTTTATCGCAGAAAGCACCTGGAAACGGCCGGCGATGTGCTTACGGTATCTGGTCTCAAGCCAGTGTTTCGCTGGGGCGCTGCGTTTTGCGCCGGCTGTCTTGTGACGATCTGCGGACAATTTTGGCTTGTAGGGGACTATTTTTCCGGGAAAAATTTGCTGCTGCTTCTCATATTGATGCTGTTGGGCAGCGGAATTACTTTTTTTCTGGCAGAAATGCTTTTACAGAAGAAGTTTTTTGTTTTTTGTCGGAAAAAGCTTCTTGAATGGGGAATCGGTGCAGCGATTTTCTGCGGGTTCCTCATTGGCGTTGACTTTAATGTATTTGGCTTTGAGACATGGCTGCCCAAAGAAGAGGATTTAGAGATGGTGTTTGTGTCTGGAATTTATCCCATTCGGGTGGAAGAGGAAGATTTTTCCCAGGTGCTGCAGATTCACGAAAATCTGATTGAGAATAAAACGGAATTACAGCGGTATTTTCAAAAATATCAGGACAATTGCCGCAAGACGACTTTGAAATTAGTCTATACGATGAAGGACGGTCGTGTGCAGACGCGCAGCTACCAGATTCCGGTGGAGGATTACTATCTGGCAAAGGAGGATTACGCCTTTAATCTTCTGACAGAACTGTCTGATTGCCCGGAATATTATCTGCGCTATCATTTTACGGAAGCATATGAGGCGATTACATTTGTAGATGGGTCTTTGGATGTATTGCGGCAGGAGAAATATTTAGAAGGGATTTCCTTGGATCAGGAGCAGTGCAGACAGATCTATGCGGCGTTTCGCAAGGATATAGAAGAAGGAAATTACAAAATTTATGATTACGCGCTGTGTGATCAGTCTGCTGACCGGGTCTATTATAATACGTTGAGTCTCACCTACCATGTGCCAAGGGGAAGCGGTTATGTGTTTTATGGCGGTGTCGGGGAAGCGACGGAGGCAGAGACACTGCAGGCTGCGGCGATTTCTCTGACGACGGATTGTGAGCACACGCTGCAAATACTCAAGGAGCTGGGAATTTTGGAATCTGAAAAAAATCTCATTACCCAGGAGGAGGCCGACTATCTCTACGATGAAGAGCTTCCGGCAGCAACCGTGTATCATTAAGGGACAGCGCGGGGCGGATACATTTTGCTGAATAAGGAATAGATTTTTAAAAAAGATGGTATGATATAGGGAGAGAACTGGTGCTGCATGCGGTCGGAAATCAAACCTCTGAACGGATGCAGACGGCGGGAATGATTGTTCAGATACGCTCTGGGAAGGTTCGATTCAGATATCATACTATTTTTTTGCAAAAATCAGGAGGAAACGATGGCAAAGCAAATGAATCAGCGAAAGGCTGCAGTGATTGGCTGCGGATTTGTGGGAGCTGCCTCGGCATTTACGCTGATGCAGAGCCGGCTTTTTTCGGAAATTGTATTGTTGGATGCAAATTTTGACAAAGCGGACGGAGAAGCCAAGGACATTGCCCATGGAATTCCCTTTGCCGGTCAGATGAAGATCTATGCGGGAGAATATCAGGATCTTGCGGATGCAGCGATTGTGATTGTTACGGCGGGAGCAAACCAAAAACCAGAGGAGACAAGGCTCGACCTGGTGCAGAGAAATGTCGCCGTGTATCAAAGTATTATTCCAAGGATTGCGGCGCTTGATTTTAAAGGAATTTTACTGATTGTATCAAATCCGGTGGATATTTTGACTTATGTGGCTGTAAAGCTCAGTGGATTCGGCTGGCAGCGGGTGATTGGTTCTGGAACGGTGCTGGATACGGCGCGTTTGAAGTACGCGTTGAGCGAGCATCTGGGAGTAGACAGCCGCAGCGTGCATTCGTTCATTATCGGTGAGCATGGCGACAGTGAAATTGCCGCTTTCAGCAGCACCAATGTTTCTGGAATTCCGCTCAGTAGATTTTGCGAGATGCGGGGGCATTTTCACCATCAACAAGCGATGGATGAAATTGCGCAGCAGGTCAAAAACAGCGCTTACGAAATTATAGCCAAAAAACAGGCGACGTATTATGGCATTGCCATGTCGGTTCGGCGTATTTGCGAGTGTATTGTACGGGACGAAAAATCCATATTGCCGGTATCCGCGATGATGCATGGACATTATGGCATTGAAGGAATCGCACTTAGCATGCCGGCAGTCGTGGGGGCGAAAGGGATTGAAACACATGTGCCCATTACGCTGAATGAAGAAGAGACACGTCTGCTGCTGCATTCAGCCGGAACGCTGCAGGAGATTGTTGCCCAGCTTGCGCTGTGAGAGAACGCAGGCTGGGCAAAAGATAAATACCGGGGAATGTGCTGCATGAATGAACCGATTGCCTGTTCCGCTTCAAGCCAATGTCGGTTTTCGGTGCTCTGTCCCCAGGCTTCAAGCGCAAGTTCATTAGCATCGGAAAGCTTATCTTTGATTTCTCTTGTCTCTTTCTTTAACTCAATTTGTCCGATCTTCAATGAGGAGACCTCTGACTCGATTGTACGT
>CAMULB010000009.1 GCA_947089585.1 uncultured Lachnospiraceae bacterium
GAGCTGCTCAATATCAATGAAAATGTGGCGCCGATTTTGTTGGAGATCGGTATGCACTGCTTGGGCTGCCCCTCTTCCCAGATGGAGACAATTGAAGAGGCGGCTATGGTACATGGATTGGATCCTGATGCATTGGTTGGCAGAATCAATGATTTTCTGGCGGCCGATGTGTAAATGAATGGCAGGAAAAAGGAGCCGTAGAAGCTGTCTCCCGTAGTGGGACAGCCCTGCGGCTCCTTTTTCGGCGATCGCTACAGATCTGCTAAAACCTGCAATGCGTTTTCCTTCAGAATGGTCTCATAATGCTCTTCAAAATAGGCTCGGCTGGAGGAGGAATATTTCTCCTGTTTGGCGTATTCCGATAGAATATTGCAGACCTTGTTGAATTCCTCCGGTGTATGCTGGCTTTTACTGATCACCAGATAGTATTTTCTAGTGGTGACATTCTTGTACAATACATTACAGCCGTTGTAGAAGCCCTTGAGCACGCGCGCAAGGCGGCTGACTTCGTCCAATTGATTGAACACAAACAGCTTGGTAATATCGACCACAATCTGCGGCGATTCCTCACTGCGGGGCGTGGGCGGATTCTTAAGCGCTTTTTCCAGAGGAACAAAATCGGCTTCTTTCAGTGCACCTTCTGCTTTCTTGCGTTCCTGTTGAATCTTGCGGAACAGATCAAGAATATCATCTGCGCCCACTGAGTCAAACACGGATTCGTGATCGGCATATTTTGACTCTCCGTCATAGCTGCCGTCCTCCTGATTTCCCTGGGAAAACTGGGAAAAACGTGTATCCAGCTCTTCCGGATATTCCACTTTGGTAATAATCAATATGATAGTATCCGCAGAAAGCGGAATTGCTTCAATCATCAATGGGATATCCTCTGCCTCGAAACCGCATTCATAGGCGGCCTGCTGCATCATATCGCGGAACAGTTCTTTGGCCTTTTCTGTGCCGTATGCCAGTTCGCTGAGCTTGAGTTGCCGATCGGCCAGATCTTCCCGTGTCAAGGTACAACGTATTTGGTTATCGCTAACCTTTTCAATCTTCATATAACCACTTCCTTTTTCAAGGGATACCCAATGGACATACAAGCGTGTACACTCCAGTTGGGCGGGCGAATCTCGTCCGTTAAGGGATACAGAAATAAATCAACATTATTGGTTGAGTAAAAAAAGTATAAACAATATCTAATGTTTCGTCAAGTAAAAGACTGCATTTTCATAAAAATTTTATGAAATTAGAAATTTTTGAAAAAAAACGGTTGCCAATGCACAGATTTTGTGATATACCGGTTACTAAGAGATGCGTCTCGTCCTTTGAGACAAGAAGGAGGCGTACCCATATCATTCATACAGTTTTGTTTCGCAAGTATCAGATTCTGTCGCTGTTAGGAAGCGGCGGGAGCAGCAGCGTGTACTTGGCGGAGCATCTGAAGCTGAAGCAATACCGGGCCGTCAAGTGTATTTCCAAGACACAGGCCCAAGCCGCATCCTGGTATCTGGAAGCGGATCTTTTGAAGAATCTGAGGCATCCCGGAATTCCCATAATTTATGATGTAGAAGAGGATGAGACAAATCTGTATCTCATCGAGGAATATATCCGAGGAGAATCCTTATCTGCCTATGTGCAGAATTCTGACAATATTTCCCAGGAAACAATGATCGCATTTGGCATCCAGCTCTGTGAGATTCTGGAATATCTTCATCAGCAAAAGCCGCACCCGATTTTGTATCTGGATTTAAAACCAGAGCACATTATATTATGCGGAAATCAGCTGAAATTAATCGACTTTGGTATTTCTACCAGGATCAAAGACCAAGGGAATCAATACCAAAGCTGCGGAACCTATGGTTTTGCGGCGCCGGAGCAATTTCGCGGTTGCGAAATCGGCATCCGAACGGATGTGTACGGAATCGGTGCGGTACTTTACTATATGCTGACCGGGGAACGATTACCACCATCCGCCAATGTGTCTTTTCCAAAATATTGTTCTTATCATTTCAAAAAAATCATTTCAAAAGCAGTCTCGCCCAGGCAGAAGGATCGTTTTGATCAAGTCATCGAGCTTCGGGCGGCGCTGGAAAAACTCTCTTTGGGCCAGGCCGGTAAGCCGGCAAAGGCGCATCTCTTAGAAAAAATCATAATCGTTGGAAGTCAGACGCATATCGGTACAACCCATATCGCCGTCAGTCTGGTGAGCTGGCTCAATCGGAAACAAGCAGCGGCGTATTATCAGGCGAGGGAACACAGCGACGTATTGTCAAAGCTGCTTGCCTATCAAAAGGGCGCGCAGGAGGCGGGCGGTATCTTGTCTTATCAGCAGTTTCAGGCAGTCACAGAGCCGAACGAAGCCGCAGAAGCAAAAAAATCGCACATTTACGTGCAGGACCTTGGAACAGACGTTGCATCTGTGGCAGAGGAGGATTACAGCTTGCTGATTCTGGTTGTGGGAGGCCGTCCGTGGGAAATAGAACAGGGCATTTTGGCCTGCCAGAAGCTGGCCGGAGAAGAAAATTTGGTATTGGTCAGCAATTACAATCAGAAGCAGGCGGCAGGAATCTATGCGTCGATCCTGCACAAAAAAGTGTTTTATTTTCCATTGGATCAAAATCCGTTTGAGGTCACGCGGGACAAGCACCGATTCTTTCAGCAGATTTCCAAAGAAGGGAGGAGAGAGCAATCCGGATCAAAAGCATAAAAGCGATGAAGCCGAAAATTAAGATTGGCATATTAGGGCAGGAGGGAGGATTGGGAGTGACGCACTTAGCCGTCGCCCTTGCCAATTACACAGCCAAGCAGCTGAAAGCGAAAACAGCCCTGATTGAGGTGGAGAAGAGAAATGCGCTGGCGTCCCTGGCCAAAGGTGAAACAGAGGCGGAGTTTTATCACGATCGCGTGGTTTATTTTCCGTCGGTTTTGGCAAAAGAGCTGGGGTTTGTCTACAGCATGGATTTTGAATATCTGATTCTCGACCTGGGGCGTGACAGCCAATGGGCCAGAGAGGAGCTGATGCGCTGCGACGGCAGGCTGATTGTCGGCAGTCTGTGTCCTTGGAGGAAAGCCGAATATTATGAGTATATGAAACGATTACAAGAATATGCGGGTAAACCGGACATGTATACGTTTTTGGCATTGTTTGAAGATAAGATAGAAATAAAAAAATGTCGTCGTACAAACAAGGCACAGGTACAGAGTATTCCTTTTATAGCGGATCCATTTCATGCAAAAGGCAAAGAAGCAGAATTCTTACATTCATTGATCTGACCAGTCAGGAGCTGCTGCTGTCTGGACAGATCGTCTTATAATATATCACGTCAGCCTCCTTGTGTAGGAAGGGGAAGAAGTATGAATTTGAGCAATGAAGTAGAGAAGCAGGGATTGTTAATTGAATTGGAGAGCATTCAGAGCCGGGGGATTACAATTTTTATCGACGGAATACCCAGCAGTCCGTTGACGGTGACAGATGCCTTATATGTCAATGACAGCGACAGCTTTATGCGCGACTATGTAATGGATGAGAAAGGGGAGTGGAAGGAATTAAGATTTGATCGGGTCAAGGATCGGTGATTTGCAGCGGGACCTTGGCCGGCAGCCTGTAGACAGAAAACAGGAACAGAATGATTACGAAACCAGATACGAAAGAAAAATAGATGCGTAAACATGAAATTTAAGACGGGATGCTCCTGTCATTGGGGAATGCAGGAGCATCACAAAATACGTTTCGCCAGATAAATGGAGAACGAAGCAAAAGCGTGTCAAATTTCTTTGCACCAGCGGGGCGAGTGTGCTATACTGGATTTATGAAATGACACATAGGAGGACGCCACACATGAAGAAGAAGCTTATGCCGCTGCTGGTGGCAGTTGTATTTTTAGTTGTTGTCGGGCTGATTGCAGCGGCCACAGCATTGGTGCAGAAATATACACCCAGCAAGGAGCATGTATCCTTGGAAGAATATTTTCATCTGATGAATGCGGATGATATGGCAATAATTCTCAATCATCAGAAGACAGATGAGATTTGTAAATATATGGATGGTCATGCCTATCTGACCTATGATTTTGTGCGCAGCCAGCTGAATCAGCGATTTTACTGGGATACGAGGGAGAATCAGCTGCGTTATACGACGCCGGACGATGTGATTTCTGTCGGCGCCGGAAGCAGTGAGTTCTATGTGACGAAGGAAAAGCACACGGAGGACTATACGATTGTACGGGTAGAGGGAGCGCAGATGTATCTGGCGGTCGACTTTGTCCAGAAGTATACAAATATAGAGTTTACGATTTTGCAGGAACCGAACCGGATTATGATTACGAGCCAATGGGGGGACATTCAGACTGCCGCGATCAAGAAGGACACTCAGATTCGTGAGAAGGGCGGCATTAAGAGCTCGATTGTGACAGATGTGACAAAGGGTGATGTAGTCACGATTTTAGAGACCTTGGATGATTGGACAAAGGTCTGTACCGCAGACGGGATGATCGGATATCTGCAGAACAAACGGCTCGATCCGGCACAAACTCAGACACTCAGCCGCTTCTTTGAGGCGCCGCAGTTCCAACATAAGTTGAAGGATACGGCGGTAAATATGGTGTGGCATCAGGTGACGACAATGGAAGCGAACGATCAGCTCGCCTCGCTTTTACAGCATACGAAGGGGGTCAACGTCGTATCGCCGACTTGGTTTTATTTGAACGATAACCAGGGGAATATTCATTCCCTGGCTAGCAGCAGTTATGTAAAATATTGTCACCAGAACGGGATTGAGGTATGGGCGCTGCTCAGTAACCTGGAGAATTCAGAGGTGGATTCGACCGAGGTCTTGACGCGTTCATCGGCGCGGGATTATCTGGTCAACCAGATCATTGCCGCTGCCATTGAATATGATCTCGACGGAATTAATCTTGATTTTGAGAGCCTAAGCGGTGAGGTCGGAGACGGCTATGTCCAGCTGGTGCGCGAGCTGTCGGTCAAGTGCCGCAAAAATGGTCTCGTGCTGTCGGTGGACAATTATGTGCCGTCCGAATATACCTCGTTTTATAACCGCAAGGAGCAGGCGGTGTTTGCCGATTATATAGTGATTATGGGATATGACGAGCATTACTATGGTTCAGAGGAAGGCTCGGTCGCCTCAATTGGATTTGTGACCAAGGGGGTAGAAGACACGCTTTTGGAGGTTCCGGCGGAACAGATCATTTTGGGTATGCCGTTTTACACGAGAGTATGGGAATGTACGCCCAAGGGAGACGAAGTGTCGGAAGCGGAACAGGCGGCGGAGGATTATGTGCCCTATACCGTAGACAGTGCGGCGGTCGGTATGACGGAGGCAGAGAATCGCTTGTCGGCCAACGGCGCAGAGAAGGTATGGTCGGAAGCGGACGGGCAGAATTATGCGGAATACGAGAATGAGGGAAAGATTTATAAGATCTGGATTGAGGATGAGAACTCGCTGGAGCTGCGGCTGAAGCTGTTGAATGAACGGGGCCTGGCAGGCGGAGCATTCTGGAAGCTGGGGCTGGAGAAGAGCAGCATTTGGGATGTGGTCATCAAATATATTCACTGAGACAAACATGCTCTGGGCGCATATCCCACTAAGATCCATCATACCATATAATAATCAAATCCATATGGGAGTGCCCAAGTGAAGAAGAAGATGGAAATTGTGATGGCGGCAGTCCTTCTTTTGGCGGCCTGTCTGTTTGCAAAGGAAGGGGCAGTGATTGTTGAAAGCGTCCGCACCAGTCAGGCAGAGAAAAAGACCTGCATCGTCATTGATGCGGGACACGGCGGGGCTGACCCAGGAAAAGTGGGGATTAATGGAGCAGAGGAAAAAGAGATTAATCTTGCGATTGCATTGCGTTTGAAGGAACTGCTGGAATCGGAGGGAATCGAAGTGGTCTTAACCCGCACCGATGATCGCGGGCTCTATCCGGAAGGAGCAGATAATAAAAAAGTAGCGGATATGCGCAAACGGTGTGAGATCATTACTGAGGCCGACCCGGTGTTTACCGTCAGTATCCATCAAAACAGCTATCCAGAGGAGTCAGTCAAGGGTGCTCAGACCTTTTATTACGGCAAATCCAAGGAGGGCAAGGAGTTAGCAGAAGTGATCCAAAACAGCATGATTGAACACCTGGATTCGGAGAACCACCGCACGGCAAAATCAAATGAGAGCTACTATTTGCTCAAGCGGACACCCTCGCCGACTGTGATTGTGGAATGTGGATTTTTGAGTAATTCCAGTGAAGCGGCCCTGCTGATCACGGAGGAGTATCAGAAAAAAGTAGCCTATGCCATACATATGGGAATTTTGAAATATTTGGACATCAAGTAGTAATCCCCCGGCCGACATTCGGCATGGCCGCAGCATAGGCGGCGTCTGCGACAAACAACAGCAGCAAAAGCAGCCCGACCGTCTTGCGAATGCGAGGCGGTATTTTTTCGTAAAAACATTCAAACCAGGGAATCAGCTTATATATGATCAACAGCGCGCCTATGCCGAATACGACTCCGCCAAAGAGACAGATTCTGCCGTGCAGATTTGCGAAATAGCCGGAATAGTCCCACCAGCGGATCCCCCACTGTTTTTCCAGGAACCAGCTGCTGAAATATTCCAATGCCAGACAGACTAAGGCAGCCAGAAAGAACACCAGGACGGGGTGCTGCTTGATGCGGTAAAAAAGAAAATAGAGGAATAAGCCGCCGGCGCCATAAATCGGCAGCCAGGGGCCGAACAAAAATCCGCGGTTGACAAATTGATGGCTGGACAGCAGCGTCAGCCCTACCTCCCACAGCCAGCCGACGATGGAGAGGAAGGAAAAGAGCCAAATATAATAGAGGAAGGAAAAGCCGATTGTTTTGCAGCGCAGCCGGCTGTTTTGGGGGATGATTTTTCTTGTGTCCATGCGTATCCTCTCTGAAAAAAGTATATTTTATGGAAAAGCATTTGCTTTTCGGATTCGATTTACTATAGAAAAGTATGTGCCAAAATGTGAAAAATTATTTTCCCTTGACAGCAAAGAGGCAAAAAAATATAATTGTCACAGATGAATGATAGGAATGGACAAAAGACGATGAAGAGACGGGAAAATAAATATTTTTACTTAAAAGGAATCAAAATGGGAATTCCCATCGGTTTGGGCTATTTTGCAGTCTCCTTTACCCTGGGGATTTCTGCGGGAAATGCGGGGATGACTGCCGTGCAGGCCATGCTGACCAGTCTGTTGGTGAATGCTTCGGCAGGACAGTATGCGGGCTTTACCGTGATTGCAGCCAATTCCGGCTATATGGAGATGGTGGTGATGGAGCTGATTGCCAATGCACGCTATCTTTTGATGTCCTGTGCGTTGAGTCAGAAGCTGGGCGAAGAGACGGGATTGCTCCATCGGCTGCTAATTGGTTTTGACGTGACAGACGAGATTTTTGGGGTGGCGGTTTCCGTACCGGAGAAGCTCAATCCGTACTACAATTATGGGATGATGACGGTGGCAATCCCCGGCTGGTCGCTGGGAACCCTATTTGGCGTTGTGATGGGGAATATACTTCCTTCGAGTGTGGTCAGCGCTTTGAGCGTAGCTCTCTACGGCATGTTTATCGCGATCATCATCCCGCCGGCACGTAAAAACAGAATCATTGCGGGGCTGGTTTTCCTCTCGATGGCCGCGAGCTTTTTGTTTGCCAAGCTGCCTGCAGTCAGCAGCCTGTCTCCGGGGATTCGCACCATCATTCTGACAGTGGTGATTGCAGGCGGAGCCGCCATCTTGTTTCCGGTAAAGGAGGAGCACAATGAGCCATAATGTTTATATTTATATCCTGATCATGTTCGGTGTTACATATTTGATTCGTGTTCTTCCATTGACCTTGATCCGAAAAGAAATCCGCAACCAGACGATTCGTTCCTTTTTGTATTATGTGCCCTATGTGACCTTGGCGGTGATGACCTTTCCGGCCATTCTCGACGCCACGGCCAGCACCTGGTCGGCATTGGCGGCGCTTTTGGTGGCGATCGTGCTTGCCTGGCTGGGGAAAAGTCTGTTTACGGTTGCCGTGATCTCCTGCGGCGTCGTATTTTTGCTGGAGCTGGCGCTGGTGTGATGGAATAGCATGTAATTGAACAGGGTAACGTATTTTTAACGGTTTTGTATTTAAAAAGCGCTGTATATTTTATGCTTCTGTTGCAATTGGATACCGCTGCTTCCGTTTTTTATACGGCTGCAAATTGATACCAGGTCTTAGTCGTGTAGTGCTCGCCGGCCTTCAGTCGTACCGAAGGAAAATGTGGGTGATGGACGGCGTTGGGAAAATGCTGCGTTTCCAGACAGACACTGTTTCGCGGACAAAACGCTTCGCCATATTTTCCCTTGCAGTTGTCCAGATAATTGGCGGTATAAAGCTGCAGGCCGGGCTGGTCGGTGTAGCAGGTCATTTGGATTCCAGATGCAGGTGCAGTGAGAACGGCAGCCTTGCGAAATCCACTGCCGTCAAGGACAAAATTGTGGTCGTAGCCCAAGCCATAGACAAGCTGCGGATGCGCTGCGTCGATTCTGGCGCCAAGCGTTGCCTCGTTGCGAAAATCAAAGGGCGTGTCGTCCACCGGCAAAAATACTCCGGTGGGAATGCTCTCAGCGTCATTTTCTGTGATCGACGAGGAAGCCAGCCAAAGACGATGCTGCAGTACGGAGCGGCTTTTGGGGCCCTCCAGATTGAAATAGCTGTGGTTTGTGAAATTGCAGATCGTATCTTGATCGGAAATTGCCTCATAGGTAATCATGAGACAGTGCGTCTGGGTCCACTGGTAGGTGATTTTTACATCGAGATTGCCGGGATACCCATCCTCTCCGTCCGCGAAACGACGGGAAAATATCATTCTTTCGTCCTCGTATTTACCATTCCATTTGCGAAAGGCAAAGCCTTTGCTGCCGCCGTGCAGATGGTTTTTGCCGTCATTTGGTTCCAGTGGGAAGGCTTTGCCGTTCAGGGAAAAAGAGGCCCCGCCGATGCGATTGGCGTGTCGGCCAATGGCAGCACCCAGACTGGCACGATCAGCTTCGTAATCCGCCAGTGTATCGTATCCCAGGCAGACGTCGCGCAGGCGGTTGTTCTTGTCCAAAACACAGAGACTGCGGATGCGGCAGCCATAATCAGTCAGCTCTAGGCAGGTTCCGTCCGCATGTGTGAGTCGGTAAATAGAAATGGATTCATTGTCTTTGGTGCGGCCGAAAGTAATTTGTTCAAATTGCATCAGGTCTATCTCCTTTCTCTGGTGTCGTTCAATGAGAATTATATATGGGTCAGCACGGTCTTTTCAAATGCGGGGCTTTGTTGTATTATCCCATAAAAAGTCGGATGGTACAAGAAAATCATGATTCAATAATCCGCGTTTCTGTGGCAGGTATTGACGCAAGAAAAGGATGTGTTATAATAAATATATGAAAACATTGATTGAAAAAATAACAGCAGAAAATATAGAGAAACAAGTTCATAATGCTGCCCGCCTGATCAAAGAGGGCGGGCTCGTTGCATTTCCGACCGAGACGGTATATGGTCTGGGGGCGGATGCATTAAATCCCCAGGCCGCGAGAAGAATTTATCAGGCCAAGGGCCGTCCTTCCGACAATCCGCTGATTGTGCATATTGCCGATCCCGCGAAGCTCACTCAGATTGCAGAGAGGATTCCGCAGCGCGCCATGGCGTTGGGCGAGCGGTTTTGGCCCGGCCCGCTGACGATGATTTTTCCGAAAAAGGACTGCGTACCTTTGGCCACGACCGGCGGCCTTGAGACGGTTGCGGTACGGATGCCGGATCATCCGGTTGCGTTGGCGCTGATTACGGCCAGTACAGGATTTATCGCGGCGCCAAGCGCCAATGCGTCCGGGCGGCCCAGCCCGACACTGGCGGAGCATGTCTATTTGGATTTAAACGGAAGAATTCCAATGATTCTGGACGGGGGGCCGGTGGGAATCGGTCTGGAATCTACGATCATTGATTTCAGTGAGGAGGTTCCCATCATTCTGCGCCCTGGATTCGTGACCAAGGAGATGGCGGAAGCAGTCATCGGGGAGGTACGGCTCGATCCGGGTCTGAAAATCGGAGAGGCGATTGCCCCCAAGGCGCCGGGTATGAAATATCGTCATTATGCGCCTAAGGCAGAGCTGATTCTGGTGCGGGGATGTCAGGACAAGGTTGTGCATACCGTCAATCGTCTGATTGAAGAAGCAGAGGAACAAGGGCAAAAGATCGGGGTGATCAGCACAGATGAGACGTATCTGTGCTATCCGCGGGGGATCGTAAAAAATATCGGCGCCCGAAAGGACGAGACGGTAATTGCCAGGAATCTATACGGGATTCTGCGGGAGTTTGATCAGCTGGATGTGGATCGGATCTATTCAGAAAGCTTTTCCGAGCAGGGGTTTGGGCAGGCTGTGATGAATCGCATGTTAAAAGCAGCAGGCCATCGAGTGTTGGAAGTGTAGAGGTGAGGAATGAAACAATATCAGAGGATTCTATTTGTATGCGAAAACGGAACCTGTCGTTCTCCCATGGCCGCAGCGATTTTGCAGGAATATCGCTTAAAGAGGCCGGTTGAGATTGCAAGCCGCGGTCTGGTATCATTATTTCCCGAACCATTGAATCAAAAGGCAGAAGCAGTTCTCATCAGCAATGGCATCAATTTGCAAAATTATATGTCCGTCCAGCTGGGGGAGGAGGACTTTACCGAGCAGACCCTGGTGATCGTGATGGAAGAGCAGCAGCGTGAGAAGGTACTGCTCTCCTTTCCATCGGCAGATCCAGAACAGGTTCAGGTATTGACAAGACTGGTCGGGGACGAGCTTGAGATTCTCAATCCGTATGGGGGGCCCCTGCAGTCGTATGGTCTCTGTTATGAGACGCTGAACAAATCGGTCAAAAAACTGGCAGAGATCATCAATCAGGAGGAAAGCGAAGAGGAGATGCTGGAGGAGGACGAGTCTGAGGCAGAAGTGGATGAGAATTTTACCAAAGAGGAGCAGTAGGAAGAAGTACAAAAAGGAGAAGTGTTATGTCTAAAATTTATGTAATGGATCACCCATTGATTCAGCACAAGATTGGCTGGATTCGGAGAAAAGAAACCGGCTCTAAGGATTTTCGGACGTTAATCGGAGAGATTGCGATGCTCATGTGTTATGAGGCGACAAGAAATTTAAAGCTTTCAGAGGTTGAGATTGAGACGCCGATCTGTAAGACGACGGCCCAAGAGCTGCACGGTAAGAAGATGGCGGTTGTGCCGATTTTGCGGGCCGGACTTGGCATGGTGGACGGGATGCTTTCGATCATTCCGGCTGCGAAGGTGGGACACATTGGCCTGTATCGGGATCCAGAGACGATGAAGCCGGTAGAATATTACTGTAAGCTGCCTGAGGACTGTTCGCAGCGCGAGGTTTTTGTCGTGGATCCGATGCTGGCGACCGGCGGCTCTTCGGTGGCAGCCATTGATATGCTCAAACAAAAAGGCGTGACGAAGATTCACTTTATGTGTATCATTGCCGCGCCAGAAGGGGTAAAGCGAATGGAAGAAGCGCATCCAGATGTGGATCTCTTTATCGGGGCGTTAGATCAGCGCTTGAATGAACATGGGTATATTGTGCCAGGATTGGGCGATGCGGGGGACCGCATTTTTGGTACAAAGTGAGAAAACTACGGGTGAGCGTATTTTTGGCACAAAGTGAGGAGGCCGCGAATGAGCGATAAACGAGAGGACTACATCTCCTGGGACGAATATTTTATGGGTGTTGCAAAGCTAAGCGGAATGCGTTCTAAAGATCCCAACACTCAGGTAGGGGCCTGTATTGTCAGCCCGGATAATAAGATTTTGTCCATGGGCTATAATGGATTTCCCAAGGGCTGCTCAGACGATGAGTTTCCCTGGAGCAGAGAAGGGGATGCTTTAAATCATAAGTACCTCTATTCGACCCACAGCGAGCTGAATGCGATTCTAAATTATCGGGGTGGCAGCCTGGAGGGAGCCAAGCTGTATGTTTCGCTGTTTCCCTGTAATGAATGTGCGAAGGCCATTATACAGTCAGGGATTCAGACGATTGTATATGACAGCGACAAATATGACGGAACACCGTCCGTCATTGCATCGAAGCGGATGCTGGATGCAGCGGGGGTGCATTACTATAAATATAAACAGACCAATCGGGAGATTATGCTGAGAGTTTGACGAAAGATATTAATATGAACGAAAGAAAAATAAGCGAATTATTATATGATCTGCGTTTGGAAAAGGAAGTAGGGCAGAAAAAGTTATGCTGGGGTCTTTGTTCACAGGGGACATATTGCAGATATGAGAACGGAGAGCGTACACCAGATCGCCTGCTTTTGAATGCGATTATCCAGCGTTTGGGAAAATCAGCCGATAAGCTGGTGACGATTCTCACGCTGAGAGAATACAAATATTTTTTATGGAAAAAGAAGGTGCTGACGGCTGTCGGAAAAGAAGATATGGACGAGCTGGAGCGCCTTTTGGAGCAAAAGGAAGCGAAAGATTTTACAATCAATAAGAGCCTGCAGCGGCAGTTTAAGTATCGCATGCAGGCTTTGGTGGCGTGGTATAAAGAAGCGGATATCAAAAAAGGAATTCAGCTGTTAGAACAGGCAGTGGAGCTTACCATGCCAAATATTCGCTTTCAGAAGATGGATCGTTATTACATCAGCATTGAAGAAATGCATATCCTTCTGGAGCTGGCCAGATTTTGGATCAAAGGAGATCGCAAACAGGAAGCAACCAGTCTGTTGGGCGAGATCGTAGATTATTCGGATCGCAATTACGATGATTATGAAGCCAAAGTCAAAGTGCTGCCTAAGGCGGTTCGTATGCTGTATCCGCTGTTGATCGAGGAGCAGCGTGAGCTGGAAGGTCTGCTGTTATGCAAGAAAGCGGTGGAGCTTCTGTGCTGGCAAGGCGTGCTTTATGATTTGGCTGATCTGATGGAAGGATATTTGATCTGTGCTTCCAAGCTTTTTAAAAATGAAGAAATGGGCCGTTATGAACGTCAGCTCCAGGCTTTGCGGGAAGTCTATGAGGAATATGGTGCGGAGATCTACCAGCAGGAGGATACACGTCTCACCTATCATAATCAGGAGATGTATCTGATTGATGAAATGATGCAGAGATTTCGGATTAAAAAGGGCGTGTCACAGGATGTGTTGAGTGAAGGGATTTGTACACCGGAAACCATATCACGGATTGAAAGCGGCCGCAGAGGGCCGAACCCGAATAACTTTTATGCTCTGATGCGGAAGTTAGAGACGGAGCATGATTATTATAACGGGAAGCTGGAGACGAATGACTTCTTGTTGTTGGAGAAGTTGAAGGAATTGGAGCGGGCGATGTCATTGAAAAACTGGGATGAGGCCCGGAATTTACTTGAATTTCTTAAATCTAAAGTGGATTTGGATAGGAAGCAGAATAATCAGACGTTGATGGCAGCGGAAAACTGTATATTGTTTTATGAAAAGAAAATATCTATAGCAGAATTTGTAAAAAGATGTGAAAGTAATTTGGGGTGTGAAAATGAAGGATGGAGAGATGAACAATTTTGGAAAGTTCAATTTTTTACGAACTACAAAATCTTGATATTGAATCATATTGCAATTGGCTATAGCTACATGAGACAAAAGGAAAAAAGTATTTTTATTTTGGAACGTTTGATGGAACAGCTGGATAATAGTAAAGTACGATTAGAAGATCGATATGAATCAAGTATAACTGTAGTAGGAAACCTGTCAACTTTTTATGGAGAAGCTGGTAAGGTTCAAGAGTGTTTAGAAATGTGTGAAAAAGGAATAAAGTTATGCCTGGCAAGTGGAAGAGGTATTAGGCTATCGAAGTTTTTAGTAAATAAGGCAGAGGCTACAAATGATAGAGCAAAAGAAATAACTTTAGAGAGCAAGAAAATTCTGCAAAAAGCATATTATCTTAGCAGTCTAATGCTGGTTCATAGCTCATCTGCCTATATTGATAATTATTATCGTACTTGTTATGATCCGAATATTGAATGGTATTAGGAATTATAGGGATCGGCGGGTTCATAGCAAACCTGTCCAGCGCCATCTTCAAAACCAGTCGCATTTTCCTGTGCGGTAGAATTCTGCATCATTGTGCACGCCATCATTAAGAAGAGAGCGCATACAGCGGTTACAATTGCCGGCTTCATTGTTTTTTTCATGTGTAAATACCTCCTGAAATCATTATTGTTTTTGCCGTTCGGCCACTATAATGTAACCTGCTGAAAAGTAAAACACAATGACGTTAAAGTAAAGAAAAATTTGCATAAAATATCACTTTATTTTTAGTAAAAATAGGTAAAAAGGAGGAAAAACAACATAAAACCAACATGAAAAAAACAATAAATGCCCGTTTTGAGGAACAATGATCAAAAAACAAATAGTATAATGAAGTAAACACCAATTGGCGGATTTCTGGTAAATAAGGAGTATAAAAATATGAAATATTATGTGAGTGTAAGAATGACATATAGTTTTTGGTGAAATGTCGGATCTACGGATAGATTTAATTGACCGGGCGAGGAAAATGAGCCGTATTCAAAATATGAATCATTCGTGGACCATGATGGGGGATGAGGAACTTCTTAGAAGTGCAGGGCTGATTTTGAAAGACGACGAGAGGCGTCGGGAGGGAATTACGCTGGCGGCAATTCTTTTATTTGGTAAAGATATTACAATTATGTCTGCACTTCCGCAGCATAAAACGGATGTCATCTTCCGTGTGGAAAATAAAGATCGTTATGATGACCGTGATGTGATCGTTACGAATTTATTTGATACCTATGATTGGTTGATGGAATTTGGAAAGAAGCATTTAAGTGATCCATTCGTTTTGGAAGGGATAAACAGCATCGGTGTTAGGGATAAAAGTAAACACCAATTGGCAGTTTTCAGGTAAATAGGAGCTTCAAAAGAAGCGCAATCTGCCTCGATTGGATTGGCACAAATTGAGAAAGCAAAGTAAGTTTGAAAAGGAAAGAAAATGGTTACGTTTCCCTAACAGAAAGGACGTCATGATCTACCAGAGAGTAAAATATTTTTTAAAAGCGGCCGAAGAAGGAAGCTTTAAAAAGGCTGCCGAGCAGATGTATGTCTCTTCGCAGGCGTTGACCAAGCAGGTTAATCTGTTGGAGGAGGAATTGGGCGGAAAGCTGTTTGAACGTTCCTCCAAAGGAGTGCGGCTGACCCGGCTGGGGGAGGCTGCCAGGCAGAGGCTGGGAAAGGTGGAGGAGGCGTTTCAGCGGGAAGTGGAGGAATTGAAGCTGTTGGCGCATGAAAGTAAGGAACAGCTGCGGATTGGGATTTTCTCGGTGCTGCCTCAGGAGGGAATGGTGACACCGTTGGTTTCCTTTTTGCTGACGGCATTTCCGCAATATCAGATTGGGCTGGAGCTGATTGATCTCGATGAAGGGAGAAGGCTTCTGACAGAAGGAAAAATCGACCTATTTTTGACCAATACCCATGAAGAAGATGACTGGAGTGCGTACCAGTGTCTGTCCTTTGGGGAGTTTGAGAGCAAGGTGGTGGTCTCCCTGCGCCATCCCTGGGCCGTAAAGGAGCGTATCACGGTGGAGGATCTAAGCCAGGCGACATTTCTGAAACTGAAAATGGCGCATAGCGTTTATCGGGTGCCAAGAGAAGAAAGCTTTTACGAGAACATTCCCTGCAGAACGATTCAGCAGGTGGGAAATTTTGATACGATGTTTGCTTTATTGCAGCAGGGGGAAGCGTTTGCCGTGTTTCCGCTGGCATTTTTTTATCTCAATGTAGCCAAGATCAAGGCGTTTGACTATCCGGGCAGAACGCTGATGTTTCATACGGCGTTGGTCTACAATCCAGAGAACCGCCTCGACGGCTTTGCAGATGTAATTCGGGAATTAGAGGATGAGTTTGATTTGCGTAGGCTGTAACCTTAAGTTGTATCCATGTACCTATTAAGTGCTTTCCTTCCGATCGAAATGCATGCTATACTCGAACCATAAACATAGTGATTCGAGGAGTGATCCCTCGCGTTTGCCGAAAAGCAACGCGCCGGAACGTTCCCAGGCGAACAAATCAGGAGGGAAATGGTATGCAGACAAACAAAGAAGCGCTGTTGGCACTGTACCGGGGAGAAAAGGCAGATTTTATTCCAGAGGTGTACGCAACTCAGAAGGATGTGGTTTTTCCCGGAGACCGTTACATTGAGCTGGGAGATAAGTTTGATCCTTATGGAACGGGCGCTGATGCCTGGGGCGTGCTTTGGACAAACCAGGGGCCGAATCCGATGATTGACGGAAATATGGTGGCCAAGGATTTTCGCTTGTTTGAGCAAATGGATCAGTGGGAGGAAAAGGTTCAATTTCCACCGCTGGATTTTATGCCGATTGAAGATATTTTTAAAGGCATGTGCGCTGGGATGCATGTCAATCCGCAGACCGATGTCGTGTCCTGCCTGATGCTCTCCGGTCAGTTCGAGCGGATGAATCAGATGATCGGGATGGAAAATGCGCTTTGCGCCTTTTATGAATATCCAGATGAGGTACATGCGTTCTTTGAGGCGATGTGCCAGTATAAGCTCAAATGTATTGATCTGGCCCACAAATTCTTAAAGCCGGACGTGATTCATATGCATGACGACTGGGGAACCAACAACAATATGTTTTTCTCACCGGAGCTGTGGAGAGAATTCATCAAGCCTCTGGAAAAGCGTTATGCGGATCACATTCACGAGCTCGGTATGATTTATCAACATCATTCCTGTGGATATATCACACAGATTGTACCGGATCTGGTGGAAATTGGCGTCGATGTGATTGAGCCCATGAGCGTCAACAATGATCTCGACGGAATTTTAAAACAGTATGGGGATCAGATTACAATTTGCGGCGGCATCGACAATCAGATGATTGACCGGGTGGACAGCACCCCGGAGCAGATTCGTGCTGAGGTGCGCAGAGCGATGGACGCTTATGCAAAGAAAGGCCGCTATCTGCCGTATTATATTCCGACTCTGGAGTCTAAGCTTGGGATTTATGTGGACGAAGTGACGAAGTACGGTAAGACAATCTTTGAAAAATAGACAGAAACGAGTATCGTGTTAGAAAACACTTAAAATGTATCTTATCTATGGGGCCGCTGCAGCGAGACAAAGCAGCGGCCCGTTTTGTTTTTCTTTATACAATTTTTCTTGTGCCTCGACAGCGGGGAAAATTGCTGCAGCCAAAGAATTCTCCAAATTTTCCTTTGCGCCGAATCATCTCTGAGCCGCATTGCGGACAGAGGACATCCGACTGGGCGGGAGCTTGGTGTTGAAATATCTTTCCCAGCTCTTCGTAGCAGATTTGGTTCATGACACAGTCGTTGAGCGCGCGGTGGGCGCCGGCGGTATCAACATCAAAATACGCGGCCAGATCGGTCAGCCGGTGGTGTGGAAGCTGGGGCAGGCATTTTCTTGCCAGATAAAGTGTGTCAATGTAATCGTTTGCAATGCTGCGTCCTAAAATCTCCGGGGCGTCCCGGTAGAGAAAAAGCAAATCAAATGTATGGATGTTATGGCCAATCAGAATCTCATCTCCGATAAAATCTGCAAAATCCTTCAACACCTTCTCCAGCGGCGGGGCATCCTTTACCATTTCATCGGTAATGCCGTTGACCTTGGTAGCGCCGGGTGGGATTCGTCTGCCTGGATTGACCAGTGTGGAAAACTGCGCACCGGCCTGGTGGTCTTGGACTTTTATGGCCGAAATTTCGATGATTTGATCGAAATCCGTCCGAACGCCGGTTGTCTCCAAATCGAATACAATATAGTCGCCTACATATTTTTGCAGACGCTTTCCTCTGTTCTGTGACATGGATTTTATTCCTTTCTTCTGTAAAAATCATACGTTTTTATTGCGGCTGCACCATGAAATGCGTGCGGCAGATTTCTGTGTATTTTGTGATTATAGAATACTTTGTGCAAAATGGCAAGCGACAGATGTGGGCAAATGCAGATCTGCTGTGGAGACGGAATAAATCCATATTTTTGAAAATGTGGTTGACAAAAATACAAAATGATATTAAAATGATATCATAAAGAATGTAAGGAGGAAATGCAAATGAAGGAACAAATATTAAAGCCAAAGAGTGGCATGCCGGTTTTGCTGCTTACGTTATTGATTTATGTTGTGGATATCATCGTATTTATTTTTGGCTGCATCAAATTGAGCGATGCGCCGGTTGTGGGCGGCATTATGATGGGGGTAGGGATTGCCTGGTTTTGCCTGGGGTGGATCTTCTTCTGCGGGCTGACGATTTTGAAGCCGCAGGAGGCGGTGGTGCTGACCCTGTTCGGAAAATACATCGGCACAATCAAGGGTGAGGGCTTTTATTATGTGAATCCGTTTTCTTCGGCTGTGAATCCGGCGGCGAAGACGACGCTTCGGCAGAGCGGGGATGTAGATACCGGGGCCGGAAGCGGCTCTTCTCTTACAATCAGCGCGTCCGGCGTCAACAGCAATGTGGAATTGGGAAATAAGAAGCTCTCCCTGAAGGTGATGACGCTCAACAACAATAAGCAGAAGATCAACGACTGCCTTGGCAATCCAGTGGAGATCGGGATTGCGGTGATCTGGTGTATCACGGATACGGCCAAGGCCGTATTCAATGTTGACAATTACAAGGAATTTCTTTCGATTCAATGTGATGCGGCGCTGCGCAATATTGTGCGTCTTTATCCGTATGATGTGGCTAAGAATGTGGATACCACCGGTGACGGCGAGCCGGACGAGGGCTCCTTACGAGGCTCCAGCGAGGTTGTGGCCGCCCGCATTCGGGATGAGATTCAATCCAGAGTGAAGGAGGCGGGACTGGAGATTTTGGAAGCCAGAATTACGTACTTGGCTTATGCGCCTGAGATAGCAGCTGTGATGCTGCAGCGGCAGCAGGCGTCCGCTGTAATTGATGCCCGCAAGATGATTGTGGACGGGGCTGTGGGAATGGTCGATATGGCGCTTACCAAGCTTGGCGAGAGCGGCATTGTAGAATTGGATGAGGAACGGAAAGCGGCAATGGTATCAAATCTGCTGGTTGTGCTTTGCGGAAATAAGGACACACAGCCGGTAGTCAATGCGGGAAGTCTCTATTAGCCGATGGCAGATCAGAAGAAGCAGGTTCCGCTGCGTATTTCCGCCAAGCTGTACGCCCAGCTTGCCGCCTGGGCGGAAGATGACTTTCGCTCTCTCAACGGTCAGATTGAATATTTGCTGACTGAATGTGTGAAGCAGCGCAAGAAGGACGGGAAATATGTTTCGGAGACATTGGACGAAGGAATTGAGTTGGATTTGTGATACATGCGCATCGTGAAGCGTTGGATTTTATTTATATTTGCACCGTTAAGAGCAGGGCCGGCTGGAGACAGCCGGCCATTCGATTGAAGAAATTTTTATGAATTAGTGGACATTTGTATTAGAAATGGTTATAATAGCCTTGTATTCCACAAGAAAATCACAAGGGGGACGACATGTGAAACAAAAGAACAGCGTGTTTCGATCGTTGATTTTGGTCACGCAATTTGGCATCAGCATGCTGGTTCCTATTTTATTATGTACAATGATCGGCGCATATCTTGGCAGACGTTTTTCGATGCCAATTCTTACGGTGCCTTTGTTTCTGGTTGGCGCGCTGGCCGGATTTCGCAATGTCTGGATTATGGCGAAGCGGACGTTTGAAGATAAGGGTAAGGACAATGTTAAAAAGAATCAATGACGTTCTTCCAGAGCTGATACTGGAGATTTTTCTATATGGGCTGCTTGTGCAGCTTACCGGCGTCTGGTTTGTGGAGAATAAGCTTTTGTATTCCACGGGTCTGTGGATTGGCATCGCCGCGGCGATGGGGATGGCAATTCATATGGCAGTGGTGATTTTGGATACGATGGATTTGGCGATTGAGAAGCAGGCCAAGGTGCGGACAACGGTATTTTCCATGCTGCGCTATCTGGTGGTTGTACTGCTGTTTGTGGTCGTCAGCTATTTCCGTCTGGGCAATGTGCTCACAATGTTTATTGGTATAATGGGTTTGAAGGCAGCCGCCTATTTCCAGCCCTTTATGCATAGGTTATTAAAAAAGACAAAAGAGAGGGGAAGTGATGGATCTACAGAACTGGTAGATGAGTGTGAAGAATAAGTAAGGGTAAGAAATGAATTAAGGAGGTGAAAATGTGGAAAATGCAATCCTGATGTCTTCCGGTTCAGATGTTGACTTCATGATACACGGACTGTTTTCCTATGAGCTGTTTGGCCAGACTTTCTGGATTACCAACAGCCATGTGTGTATTTTGATTGTGATGCTGCTTCTGATCGGCTTTGCCCTGGCGGTGAATATCAAGATGAAGCATGCGACGGAGGTACCTGGAACACTACAAAATATTGCGGAACTGATGATAGAGATGCTGGATAATATGGTACACGGCACGATGGGTGTAAGAGGCCGCGGCTTTGCCAATTATATCGGCACCATCTTTATTTTTATCCTGGTTTCCAATATTTCCGGTATTTTTGGTCTAAGGCCGCCCACAGCGGATTATGGTACGACGCTGCCGATGGGTATTATTACATTCTTTCTGATCCATATCACGCAGTTTCGGTATCAGAAGCCGAAGGATATATGGAAGGATATGTGTTCCCCGCTGCCGCCATGGCTTCCCATCTGGTTTCCGATCAACGTGATCAGCGAAATCGCAGTGCCGATTTCATTGTCGCTGCGTCTGTTTGCCAACGTGTTGTCAGGAACCGTAATCATGGCACTGGTCTATGCGCTGCTGTCTAAGATTGCTATCGCATGGCCGGCATTTTTACATGTGTATTTTGACTTGTTCTCAGGAGCAATTCAGACCTATGTATTCTGTATGCTGACAATGACCTACATCAGCAATGCAATGGGAGACGAGGCTTAGAGAACGAAATTTTGTAATCGGATTGGACGATGGATGTTCCAATCGGTAAAATTGAACCCCAAGGAGGAATTCACAATGGAAAACATTACAGGAACAGAATTAATTTTAGCTTGTTCAGCAATCGGTGCAGGTTTGGCAGTTATCGCAGGTATCGGTCCTGGTATTGGTCAGGGTATTGCGGCAGGTCACGCAGCTGCAGCCGTAGGACGTAATCCGGGCGCAAAGGGCGATATCATGTCTACAATGCTTTTGGGTCAGGCCGTTGCCGAGACGACCGGTCTGTATGGTCTGCTTGTTGCTCTGCTCTTACTTTTCGTAAAGCCGTTGGTACCGTAAATATGGCAGTGATGCAACGGCGGGGAGATGACAGAATACTAGTTCTGCCGCCCGGAATAATGGAAAGGAGGCCAGACCTTGGATAGATTAGTTGATTTGGACCCTCAGCTTCTCCATGATACGATTCTTCTGGCAATTGCCATATTCGTGCTGTTTACGCTGCTGTCTTATCTTTTGATGAATCCGGTTCGCAAGATGTTGGAGGACCGCAAGGAGCGGATTAAGCGGGATATTGATGCCGCAGCCTCAGACAAGAAGGATGCGGCCGCAAAGAAAGCCGAGTACGAAGAGAAGATCAAGAACGTGGATCAGGAAGCGGAGGAGATCTTAAGTGAAGCCCGCAAAAAGGCGTTGAAGAATGAGACGCGGATTGTGGAGGAGGCCAGGGAAGAGGCTGCCCGCATCATTCAGCGTGCCAATGAAGAGGCAGAGCTGGAGAAGAAGCGCGTATTGGATGAGATGAAGCAGGAGATGATCTCAATTGCTTCCATGATGGCAGGCAAGGTTGTTGCCGCATCCATTGATACAACGATTCAGGATACGCTGGTGGAAGAGACATTGAAAGAAATAGGTGATCAGACATGGCAAAGCTAGTGTCCAAAACATATGGGGATGCATTATTTGAGCTTGCCGTGGAATCGAATCAGCTGGATGAGCTGCTGGGCCAGGTGCGGGAGGTATCCCGGATTCTTGCAGAAAACGGCGAGTTGACCAAACTGATGAATCACCCGAAAATCGTAAAAGAAGAGAAGATTGAGATCTTGGAGCAGATCTTCAAGGGGCGCATCAGCGGAGAGCTGCTGGGCCTGATGCGGATGCTGGTAGCCAAGAATCACTACGGCGAGATGGAATCTGTTTTTTCATATTTCATCCAACAGGTAAAAGAATACAAGAATATTGGTACAGCCTATGTGACAAGCGCATTTCCGCTGAGCGCGTCACAGAAGGAACAGATACAAGCCAGACTCTTGGCGACGACCAAATATGTCTCCTTTGAGATTCATTATGCGGTGGACGCAAGTCTGATCGGCGGAATGGTAATTCGGATTGGTGACAGAGTGGTGGATGGCAGCATTCAGACAAAGCTGCTGAACTTAAGCCGGGAATTATCGAAAATACAGTTGAAAGTAGGTGAATGCGCTCCATGAATTTAAGACCAGAAGAAATAAGTTCCGTGATCAAAGAACAGATCAAACGGTATGCGTCAGAGCTGGAGGTTTCTGATGTGGGGACCGTGATTCAGGTAGCGGATGGGATTGCCCGAATTCATGGCCTGGAGAATGCCATGCAGGGCGAGCTGTTAGAGTTCCCCGGCGAGGTTTATGGAATGGTGTTGAACCTGGAAGAGGATAATGTGGGTGCCGTATTGTTAGGTGATCACAAGAATATCAACGAGGGCGATACCGTAAAGACCACCGGCAGAGTGGTAGAGGTTCCGGTTGGGGATGCGATGATGGGCCGTGTGGTCAATGCGCTGGGGCAGCCCATTGACGGAAAGGGCCCGATTGAGACTGACAAGTTCCGTAAGATTGAGCGGGTGGCATCCGGTGTTATCTCCCGTAAATCCGTGGATACGCCGCTGCAGACCGGAATCAAGGCCATTGACTCGATGATTCCCATCGGAAGAGGCCAGCGTGAGCTGATCATCGGCGACCGTCAGACCGGTAAGACAGCGATTGCAATTGATACAATTATCAACCAGAAGGGCCAGGGGGTAAAATGTATTTATGTTGCCATTGGCCAGAAGGCTTCCACCGTGGCAACGATTGTTAAGACCCTGGAGGAATTTGGCGCCATGGCTTATACCACGGTCGTGGCATCGACGGCCAGTGAGCTTGCGCCGTTACAGTACATTGCGCCGTATTCCGGCTGCGCCATCGGCGAGGAATGGATGGAAAAGGGCGAAGACGTACTGGTGATTTACGATGATTTGAGTAAGCATGCGACCGCATACCGTACACTCTCCCTGCTGCTTCGTCGTCCGCCAGGACGTGAGGCGTATCCTGGTGATGTATTCTATCTTCACTCCAGACTGCTGGAGCGTGCGGCGCGTCTGTCCGATGAATTGGGCGGCGGTTCTCTGACGGCTTTGCCGATCATTGAGACACAGGCGGGCGACGTTTCTGCCTATATTCCGACCAACGTAATTTCGATTACGGACGGACAGATTTATTTGGAGACAGAGATGTTTAACGCGGGCTTCCGCCCGGCGATCAATGCCGGTCTTTCCGTATCCCGTGTTGGTGGTTCCGCGCAGATCAAAGCGATGAAGAAGATCTCCGGTCCCATCCGTGTGGAGCTGGCACAGTTCCGTGAGCTGGCAGCGTTTGCACAGTTTGGTTCCGAGCTGGATGCCGATACCAGCGAGCGTCTGGCACAAGGGGAGCGCATCCGTGAGATGTTAAAGCAGCCGCAGTATAAGCCGATGCCTGTGGAATACCAGGTCATCATCATCTATGCGGCGACGCGAAAGTATCTGCTGGATATTCCGGTTGCGTCGGTGCTTCATTTTGAGCAGGAGCTGTTTGACTTCATCGAGACGAAATATCCTGAGATTCCGGAATCAATCCGTAACGAGAAAGAGATGAAGGAAGAGATAGAAAAGAAACTGATCAAGGCCATTGAGGAGTGCAAAGCATCCTTTCAATAGAGAACAAGTAAGGCGGTGAAAATATGGCTTCTTTACGAGACATAAAGCAAAGAAAAAGCAGCATACAAAGTACGCAGCAGATCACCAAAGCCATGAAGCTTGTATCTACGGTAAAACTGCAGAAGGCCAGACATCATGCGGAGCAGGCCAATCCATATTTCAATCATATGTATCAGACGGTAACTTCGATGCTGGCACGTTCCGGCAGTATTGATCATCCGTACCTCAAATCCGGTGCTTCCGAGAAGAAGGCAGTGGTTGTCATTTCCTCCAATCGAGGACTGGCGGGAGGCTATAACTCCAACATTGTCAAGCTTTTAACCGGAAGCGGAATCAAGACCGAGGATGTGAAGGTCTATGCCATTGGCCGCAAAGCGATGGATGGACTGGAACGCAAAGGCTATGAGATCACAGCGGATTATTCCGATGTGATGGACGGCCCCACCTATGGGGATGCGATGACGATCTGCAAGGAGGTGCTGGGCGCTTTTTCCAGAGGAGAGATTGGTGAGATCTATCTGGCCTATACCCATTTTAAGAATACGGTCAGCCATGTACCGACTTTGATGAAGCTTTTGCCGGTAGAATTTGACGAATCGGAGATTGCCAATGCGGATGTGAGCATTCCTATGAATTACGAGCCCAGCGAGGAAGAAGCGCTGGATCGGATCATACCGAAATATGTGACCAGTCTGTTTTACGGCGCTTTAGTCGAAGCGGTGGCCAGTGAGAACGGGGCCAGGATGCAGGCGATGGATTCTGCAACCAGCAACGCAGAAGAGATGATCGGTGATTTGACGTTGAAATACAACAGGGCGCGTCAGGGCAGTATCACTCAGGAATTGACAGAGATTATTGCCGGTGCTGAAGCGATATCCTGATGAAAACAAAAGGAGTGAAAAAATGGCAGAAAAGAATATAGGCAAGATCACTCAGATTATCGGCGCGGTGCTTGATATTAAGTTTGCCGATAATAAGCTGCCGGAAATCAACGAGGCGATTGACATCCCTTTAGGGGACGGCAAGAAGCTCGTGGTTGAGGTTTCCCAGCATCTGGGTGATGATACGGTCAGATGTATTGCCATGGGTTCCACCGACGGTCTGGTGCGCGGAATGGATGCTGTTGCAACCGGAGCGCCGATTACGATTCCGGTCGGTGAGAAGACACTGGGACGTATGTTTAACGTGCTCGGTGAACCAATTGATGAAATAGATTCCCCCAAGGATGTAGAATATATGCCGATTCACCGGAAAGCCCCGGCGTTTGAGGAACAGGCAACCTCCACCGAGATGCTGGAAACCGGTATCAAAGTCGTAGATTTGCTCTGCCCCTATCAGAAGGGTGGTAAAATCGGTCTGTTCGGCGGTGCGGGCGTTGGCAAAACGGTATTGATTCAGGAGCTGATTCATAACATTGCCACCGAGCACGGCGGTTATTCCGTATTTACCGGTGTAGGCGAGCGTACCCGTGAGGGAAATGACCTTTATTATGAAATGAAGGAATCCGGCGTTATTGACAAGACCTGTATGGTGTTCGGACAGATGAATGAGCCGCCGGGGGCCCGTATGCGTGTAGGCTTAACGGGTCTGACAATGGCGGAGTATTTCCGTGATAAAGGCGGAAAAGACGTACTTTTGTTCATCGACAATATTTTCCGTTTTACGCAGGCAGGTTCTGAAGTATCGGCGCTGCTGGGACGTATGCCCTCCGCCGTAGGCTACCAGCCGACGCTGCAGACGGAGATGGGTGCTTTACAGGAGCGTATTACTTCAACGAAGAGCGGCTCCATCACCTCTGTACAGGCCGTGTATGTACCGGCCGACGACTTGACTGACCCGGCGCCGGCAACCACGTTTGCCCATCTGGATGCGACTACGGTATTGGCGCGTTCCATCGCCGAGTTGGGTATTTATCCGGCGGTAGATCCGTTAGAGTCCACCTCAAGAATTCTGGATCCCCGTGTGGTTGGCCAGGAGCATTTTGAAGTGGCCCGTGGGGTTCAGGAGATCCTTCAGAAATATAAGGAGCTGCAGGATATCATTGCCATCCTTGGTATGGATGAGCTGTCAGAGGACGATAAGCTGGTGGTAAACCGTGCCCGTAAGGTACAAAGATTCCTTTCCCAGCCGTTCTTTGTGGCAACTCAGTTCACCGGACTGGAAGGAAAATATGTGCCGATCTCCGAGACGCTGCGCGGCTTCCGCGAGATCTTAGACGGCAAGCATGACGATGTTCCGGAAGGTCATTTCTTAAATGCAGGAAGTATTGACGAAGTACGCGCCCGCATGAAGTAAGGGGTGATACGATGGCTGAAGAAAACAATTTATTTGAATTGGAGATTATTACGCCGGATCGTGTATTCTATCAGGGCGAGGCATTCATGGTAGAATTCACGGCGGAGGACGGGGACATTGGTGTCTATAAGAATCACATCCCCCTGACGACGGTGATTGCGCCCGGCATTCTCAATATTAAAGAGCAGCAGGGTGAGAAGCAGGCGGCGCTGCATGCCGGCTTTGCCCAGATTCTACCGCAGAAGGTGACGATTCTGGCGGAAGTGGCGGAGTGGCCCGACGAGATCGACAAAAACCGGGCCGAGGAAGCAAAAAAGCGCGCCGAGCGGCGTCTGCAGAGCCAGGAATCAGGCATTGATATAACACGGGCTGAGGTGGCGTTAAAGAAGGCGCTGCTGCGACTGAATGTAGGACGGTAGACGACTGCAGATAGAAGTGCGCTGCCCACGGCAATGAGCCGGATGGGTGTAAGTGTAGTTTTGTTTGCAGGCAGGAATGGATTTTGGAAACAGGGCGGATCTTTCCGCCCTGTTTTTGATGGTGTGGGTAATATGAGGAAAATGTAGATGTATCCATTGGTGTTGAAGGTGATGAGTACAGATTATAGTATGAAAAAAATGTAGAATCATTTCAAAATATATGGTAAAATATTTGCGTTGTCCAACCGATACCCGGCAACGGGAGGAGGTGTTTGGATGGAAGTTCTCATTTCTTTTTTTCTCGCTGTGATGGCTGGTGTGGTTAGCCACTGCATCAACAAATGGCTTGACAGCCGAGATTCAAGGGACAACAGATAGCCTGGCGGGTGCCTTGCCGCTGTAAAAAGAAAGGAAGAATCCCCCGACTGTGCTGGAACACGGTTGGGGGATTTCATTCTTTGTCCAGACGGACTTCTCATTTCTTTTAGCCTATTGGCATTATAGCATATGTAATTTCAACCTGCAATATTCTTCTGAAAAAATTTCTTTTTTCTTCACGAAACATAGGTGTAAAAAAATGATGCAATAGAAAAAGGGATTGATTTAATTGCGCAATTCTACCATCCCAAAATCTTCAAATACTCACGGCTTCTTCTTGCACATTCCAATGGGCTTAATTCATAGTGCTCATCCTGTTCTACGATGACCCATTCTGCCTTGGCCTCAATGGCGGCGTCCAGAATCGGCTCCCAAATCTGCTGACCGAAGCCCACCTCGCGGAAACGAAAGACGCCGGTCTCTTCGCCTGATTCCTCTTCATCAAGGCCGATCAGCTTGTACAAATTCTTGGGATTGCCCTTCTTATAGAAATCCTTCAGGTGAACAATCGGGCAGCGTCCGCTATATTGCTTCACATAATCGGCAGGCTCTAAGCCGGCTACATTAATCCAGCAGGTATCCGGTTCTGCCTTCAGGCAATTCTCTGGAACCTTGGCGTAAATATCGTCCAGTCCGTAGGTTCCGTCCTCCAGCTTGACAAACTCAAAGTCGTGATTGTGATACAACAGCGTCATGCCCGCCGCGGTTACGGCTTGACCAATTCTTGTCATCTCGGCGATCACCTTCTCATAGCCGGGGGTCAGGTGACGATATTCCTCAGGAAGGTAAGGAACAACCAGGAACTTGCAGCCGATGGTGCCGTAATCCTTTAATACCTGGTCAATGTCTGCCATCATATCTACTAAGGGTACATGGGCGCTGATGGGGGTCAGTCCCACTTCCTTTAATGAATCGCGAATTGTCTCTGGCGCCAGGCCGTACAGTCCGGCCAGTTCAACGCCGTCGTAGCCCATTTCCTTGACCTGGTGCATTACCTCGCCGAAACGCTCAGGCGTGTTCTCCAATTCGTCCCGCAGTCCGTAGACCTGGATTCCTACCGGTAATTTGTTGCTCATGATGTTGATCCTCCTTTTTAAAAACATGGTTCTTGTATGTAACCATAAAGGTATTCGAGTTGCCTTTATTATACCAAAGTGACTTGGGAAAAGCAATTTAATCACAAAAAAATATGGATGGGACTACTCATGCCCGCAAAGGTATGGTAGAATAAAAGTAATTTGAGAAAAGTCTGCCGCGCCAGCTACAGAGCAAACAAGAACAGCGACAAAGGGAGTGCAGTATCATGATGGTTAAAAACGGAATTGCTAGTATTTTACGGACAAAGAAAAAAAGCTTTTTGTTTTTTATTTTGATTTTTGTCCTCAGCATCTTTTTGGGGACGGGAGTCAGTATCTGGACGGTCAACCATACCATGATCACACAATGTGAGGAGAATTACGATACAATCGGTGTTTTTACTTATATGGGGGCCGATTATCCCGATGAGACGAATCTTGCTTTGCATACGGTCGAGAAGCTGCTGCAGCCGGAGCGGCTGATTGTCGGGGCAGAGGAAACGAATGACAACGGGGCGCAGGACCGTACCGTTGTCTCGCAGACCGTATTGTCCTTTCAGCCCTCCAGGCGGTGCCTTGGCCTTGTGGATGGGTTTGAACCGAAGAAGCTTATGTCCTCCTACAAAGATGAAGCGATTCTGATTGTTAAAAATGTATATGAGACCTCGGCCTTTCAGACAGAAAATCGGGAATTCATGTCGGAATTGACGCAGACCGTGTACCAGGGGAAGAAGAAAAATAACCAGCTGGTGCATTTTTCGGTGCAGGATGACACGTTTGAGCCGGATTACAACAAACAGTACCTGTTGTGCGGCGCCTGGTTCCGAGATACCCTTGTGGTGACTCAGATCGAAGAAGTTGCGGATTTGTCTTTCTTGCAGGATGAAGACAGTGAATATGTGCGCTTAGGCAGATTTTATGAGGGTGTCAACCGCTTGGTGTCGGTGCGGCTGCAAAATGAGCCGCAGTATGAAAAGGTATTTCATCAAGGTCGGACGAAGCTCGAAGCGGGAGATTTTTACCAGGCCCAGGACAATGACAAGGTCTGTCTGGTGACATCGGACATTGCCAAGGCGCTGGGCCTTGGTGTGGGCGATGAGCTGGGACTGCGTCTAGTGCCGGTTGAGGTCGGGAATATTTACCAGAGCTATGATCCAAATGCCGAGAATCCAGAAGAGACATTTCGTATTACCGGGATTATTAAGACCGACAATGATTACAGATATACCATTCTTATTCCGCAGCAGGATTCGATTACCGGGACATATGGATATGAAGCCGGTCAGGTATTGCTGAAAAACGGTTCCGGAGACCGTTTTCGTGCCTGGATAGAAGAAAAGCTTCCCGATCGCATGATTTTAGACGTGTTTGACCGGGGCTACACACAAGTGATGGATGTGCTGCAGTCTCTGCAGCAGACGACTGTGATTTTGCTGGCGATTTGCGGGGCGGCGATCATGGCTGTACTGCTTCTGTTTGGATATCTGTTTGTCTATAAGCAGCGAGAGACCGTCCATATTATGTATCATCTGGGAACAGAACGCCGCAAGATCATGGTTTACCTGCTTGCGGGCAGCGGCCCACTGATTCTGCTGTCGTCTCTGCTCGGCGTTTTGGTGGGATTTGGCATCAGCGGTTATTTTCAGGGGCTGGTGCTGCAGTTTTTAGGTGATGGAATCGGAACCGGCCTTGACAGCCGCTACAGCGACCAGGCGGAGCAGCTCGTGAGGAATTACCGCGCGGGAGAGGGAGTGTCGATTTGGTATTTTCTTGCAGCGGCGCTTTGCCTGACGGCGCTGGCAGTTCTGATCTGTCTGCTGTTTGCAGTACACAGTATGCCCAGGTCGCGTATGGGCGTGTTAGCCAGGGCGCAAGGGCAGGCAAAGAAGCTTCGTCTGCCGCGAAAGGAACCGAAATCAAGTCGGCCGGTGCAAACGGCATGGCAATTTTCCAGGCTTTCGGCGCGCAGAGGCGGTATGCGCACCTGGGTGGTCTGTCTGGTGAGCGGCGCTCTGATGCTGGTGCTGTGTGTGCTGACCGAAAGCGGTATGCGCAACGAACAGGAGCGGGAGACGGTCATAGAGCAAACGAAAATCGAGGGGTATTTGACCAACTTAGATGGCAGCCGCATCAGCAGCTTAAAGATTGACGCAGAGGATCTTCAATTGCTGGAGGATTCTGGAATGGTAGAAAACATTCGCAAAACAGCCAATCGGGAAGCATTTCAGTATCGCTTTTTGGGAGTGGCGGTGCATCAGGACGGGACAACCGAGGAGGTGGAGCCGTTTACACTGCCGGATCGGGGGCAGCAGCCCTTCGCTTACGAAAAAATTGTCAATGAGATGCGGACGTGGCCCAGTCTGCTGTACACCAATGATACCTCTGCTGTGGGAGAATTTTTTTATGGCAGCCGCTGTAAGGTGGACTGGATGGAGGGGTATGACGAGAGCCTTTTTTCAAGGGAGTGGAAAACAGACGAATCCCCCTGTGTAATTTCCCGTTCGATGCAGCAGGCGCAGGGAATTGAATTGGGCGATACGATACAAGTTGGGCTTTTTGTATCTTACCAATGTGTGACGCTGTCGTTTCGGGTCGTGGGCGCCTACCACGACGAGGGTGGAAAAGATCACATTTTGATTCCCTATGATGTGCTGGATCAGACCTGGAAGATATCTGATGGAAGATTTCCGCTGGATACGATTCGATTTACGTTAAAGGATGCAAGTCAGCTGACCGCGTTCAAGGATGATCTGGAACAAAAGGGCTTTGCCCAGGTGGGGGTACGTAAGGAACGGGGCGTGGTGGTCATAAAGGATGTACAGTATCAAAAGACGTTAAAGCAGCTGGAGGAGAAAATAAGGTATAACCGTCTGCTGTACCCGGCGCTCTATGCGCTGACGGGAGTGATCAGTATTCTGGTGTCTTATCTGATGATGCATAATCGCAAGGGGGAGTTGGCTTTGATGCAAAGTATGGGAACAAGACGCGGCCGGATTTTTGCTTCTTTTTTCTTAGAACAGGCAATTTTGAGTTTTGGCGGCATTGGCGGAGTATGGCTGCTTTGGGGTGTGCTGCGAGGCTTTACCAGCGGCAGGCAATGAGCCTAGCCGTGTGTTTGGGGTGTTATCTGTTCGGCTGTGCATGTTCGGTGGCGATGCTGAACCGGAATAACGTGCGGATGCTTTTGGGAGAAGGAGAAGAAAAATGAGTATTTTGCAATTACAGGATGTATATTTCAGCTATAAAAACAAATACCAGACGAACGAGGTCTTAAAGGGGCTGACGGCTGAATTTTCAGAAGGAAAGATCTATGCGCTGACCGGAAAATCCGGTTCGGGCAAGAGTACGGCCCTGGCGCTGATGGCGGGCCTGGAGCTGCCGGAACGCGGAGCGGTATTGTATGAGGGCGTTTCCACGCGAGAGATGGATTTGAACTGTTACCGCCGGGAAAAAGCAGCGGTGATCTACCAGAGCTTTCGTCTGTTTCCGCTGCTGACCGCATTGGAAAATGTGATGTTTCCGATGGGCCTAAGAGGAATCAAGGGCCGGTCGGCGATGGAGCAGGCCAAAGAATATATCCACCGGGTTGGACTGGAGGATACGGTATTTCATCGTTTTCCCAATATGATGAGCGGCGGGGAACAACAGCGTGTGGCGATTGCCCGTTCGCTGGCCATGGATACGAAGCTACTTCTGGCCGATGAACCAACCGGCAATCTTGATACGGCAAACAGCGAGAATGTGATGGAGATTTTGTGCGGATTGGCCCACGAGGACGGTTACTGTGTGATTCTGGTAACGCATGATATGGGGCTGCTGGGATATGTGGATGAAGTATATCAGATGCAGGACGGGAAATTTACGAAGCAGTAGGGAGCTGTTTGAACTGGCAGACAGAAAAATGCAGCAGGCATGATCTACTCAATTGGCATACAGCAAGAAAGGACGTTTACGATGCAGCAGGCAGCAGTAATTTTGAAAAAGGGCGAGGGCAGAACGATCAAATCCGGCGGGGCGTGGATTTATGATAATGAGATTGATCGCGTTGAGGGAGGCTATCGCAATGGCGATCTGATAGCTGTGCGGGATTTCGACGGATATCCGATGGGATGCGGTTTGATCAATGCGCATTCCCGCATTCGTGTGCGCATGGTCAGCCGTAAGAAACAGGAGATTGACGAGGCGTTCTTGCGCATGAGGGTCAAACAGGCCTGGGAGTACCGTAAGGCGACTGTGGACTGTGGCGCTTGCCGCGTGATTTTTGGGGAAGCAGACTGGCTTCCGGGCTTGGTGGTCGATAAATTTTCGGATGTACTGGTGGTGCAGTCGCTGGCCTTGGGAATGGATCGCTTCAAGGACTTGATTGTCGATTATTTGAAGGAGTTGATGGCGAAGGACCAGATTTTCATTCGCGGCGTCTATGAGCGCAGCGACGCCAAAGTGCGGCTGGCCGAGGGCATGGAGCGAAAAAAAGGCTTTTTGGGGCCGGAATTCGACACCAAAGTAGAGATTGTGGAGAATCAGGTGCGCTATTTGGTGGATGTCAAGGACGGGCAGAAAACCGGGTTTTTCCTGGATCAGAAATACAACCGGCTGGCGATTCAGCGTTTTTGCAAAAACGCCAGTGTCCTCGACTGCTTTACGCACACCGGATCCTTTGCGCTCAACGCGGCGATTGCGGGAGCGAAGGAGGTATGGGGCGTAGACGCGTCGCAGCTGGCGGTTGACCAGGCACAGGAGAACGCGCGGTTGAACGGCCTTGCAAAGCGGGTGCGTTTTTCCTGTGAGGATGTGTTTGATCTGCTTCCACGCTTAGAGCAGGAGGGCAGTCAGTTTGACGTGGTCATTCTTGACCCGCCGGCTTTTACCAAATCCAGAAGCTCGATCAAAAATGCGGTTCGGGGTTATCGTGAGATCAATTTGCGCGGGATGAAGCTGGTCAAGGACAACGGCTATCTGGCGACTTGTTCCTGCTCTCATTTTATGGATGCTGAGCTGTTTGCAAAGACCATTGGCCAGGCGGCAGCAGGTGCGCATAAACGGCTGCGGCAGGTGGAATTTCGCACGCAAGCGCCGGATCATCCGATTCTGTGGGCTTCAGATGCATCTTATTATTTGAAATTTTACATTTTCCAGGTGTGTGAAGAGAAATAAAAGATTTTTGGCAGCCGGTCAGCCTGCCATACGGTTTTCAAGGAGGTAGCGATGAATTTACTGACGATGGAGTGTTTTTCCAAGGCTTATACAGATAAGGTACTGTTTGCGGATGCGTCCTTTCATATCCAGGACGGGGAGAAAATCGGCGTCATCGGCGCGAACGGCATGGGCAAAAGTACGCTCTTGAAAATGATTGCCGGCTTGGAAGAACCGGATACCGGCGAGGTAGTGATGGGAAATCATGTGAAAATTGCCTATCTCATGCAGACGCCGGTATTTTCCCCGGAGGAAACCGTGCTTTCGGCGGCACTGTCTGGACTGGATGCGGAGGATGCGGCGCTCGTCAGTGAAGTCAAGGCTAAGCTCAACCGCCTGGATCTGCC
>CAMULB010000010.1 GCA_947089585.1 uncultured Lachnospiraceae bacterium
TGCTCCTCAAGTTTTAACATAAATTTATCATAATCGGACATGAAATGTCTATCTTGTATAATACGATATTTTTCAAATTCCGTTTCAGCATACAATTTGGCTTGTTCTGCACTTATTTTGCCAGAACCAGTCAGTATTTCCGTACCGTTAAATTCAAGAAAGCCGTCCAGACGTTTTGCCCAATCTTCCATGCTCATTGGTATATGGCGTTCTGCCTGAAGTTCGGCATAATCAAGATACAAGGAAACAATCCTTTCCAAAAAGGACAGTTCCTTTTCGGTTAGATAGTTCTTTGCTATAGACACATCACTTTTTACAATTTTTCCATCAGGTGCATTTTCCCACGAAGTCAATCCCATATGTTCTTTCTGTGCGTCAGCACGCTCTACAATAAGTTCCGCCGCTGTATGTCTATGGGTAGCGTAATGCATTTTGTTTTGAACTGTTCTGAAAAAGGTTCTTGTGGTTTTAGCGTCTTTATCATAATCAAAAGCTGTGGCGTATAAGTCAGTTACCTTCTGATAAAATTTTCTTTCAGAAAACCGAATTTCCCGAATATTTTCTAACTGACGGTCAAAATATTCATCTGTAAACAAAGTTCCTTTTTTTAAACGCTCAACATCCATTGTCCAGCCTTGAATCGTATAGTCTTTCACAATCTGCCCTGCCCATTTACGGAACTGCACTGCACGCTCATTATTTACTTTAAATCCAACAGCAATAATGGCTTGAAGATTGTAGTGATTTGTTTTATATTTTTTCCCATCAGCAGCAGTTATTAAGTATTTCTTAATAACTGCTGCTTCTATTAATTCCCCATCAACAAAAATTCTTTTTAAATGTTGATTGATAGCAGAAACTGATACACCATATAAAACGGCCATCATCTTTTGTGTCAGCCAGATATTTTCATCTTCATATCGCATTTCTACGCTGTTTTCTACTCCACCTACCGAAGCAACATAGGTAAGATATTCTGCAGCACTTGAACGAATTGTTATTTGATTTATTTTCTTTTTGGGCATCTAAACATATTCCTTTCTGCAATATTTGCAAATATTTCCATCCTACGCGTTTTTTGCCGTTTATTTTGCTTCACTATTTCTTTTATATAGCTGTCTGAATAAAATTATACATCGCTAATATGGAAAATACAATTATTACATACAAAACATTTGTTTCTTTTCCTGCGTATAAATTATCTCCTTCCATTAAACTTTTGATTTTCTCCTTATCTGGTTCAACCCATGGCAGATGCAAAAACAGAAAAACAGAAAGTAAAAGAGATTACTGACAAGCTGGAGGAAGGCTTAAAAGAGCTTTTTGAGAGCGAAAAATACAAAAGTTACTTCTCTAACATGTCAAAATTCCATAATTACAGTTTTAACAACACGCTCCTGATTGCCATGCAGAAGCTTCTTGAAGCTGTCCCGGAGCAGGGCAAGACATCGGTGACGCTGTTTAAGTTGTTTTCTGAAATAATCGGTCGAATTTGTTCCTTTGCAACTGGCATAATCATACTCCTTTTCGATAAGAATTTTCATATCCTAATTCTTACCAAAAAGGAGCCATTTATTTCCAAAAACACAAACTAATTTACACTACCCTTTCATTCGACAGAAGCTAGTAGTCAAACGAATCAAGCATTCTTTTTAATAATTTTTCAACATCTATCACAAGTTCAAAGCACTGTTCCGCGTCTATACGTGTCAATTGATTTGTATGTGCAGCTGGATTTCTATAATTCTTTCTGACCTTCTCGATCGCTTCCGCATATTCAGATAACAAATCAAAGATTTCGTCCTCTGTTTTTCCGGAAAAAAGCTTCTTCTTTGAAAATTCCAACAGCCTCGCTTTGTTATTTGCCTGTTCTTCTTTGCTCTTCGATGATCTATATTTGCATAATACATATGCTACGGAACCAAGTGTAAAGTGCGTTGGGTCTATCGGTTGTAGATTTTTCTTTTTATCTTTCGGCAACAGTGTGGTTGGAAACTTGGAATAGTTGCCCGGATACTGTTCTTCTAAATAGGCGATGAAGTCTATACAAAAACGTCTGCTCATTTCTACTTCCAGCGCCTTTGTCACAAGCAAGCAGACGCCGGAATAATCCGTGCGGTCCTTTAAAAGCATAAAATTTTGAAACGTCATCTTCGACGAAACGAGGAAGTTCTGTGAGCTTGCATCCAACTTATTCCATGCTTCTTCTTTGAATAACAGAATCAGCTTTTCCTCCTCCTGCCGATATTCTTGAACTCTATGATTCAATTGAACCTCGTTCACGATGCGTTCGATACATTCTTCCGAAAATGCATGAAGAATACGTTCCTGTTCCTCAGGAGTTACTGCCAAATCCAATTGCTTTTCGACAAGAGACTGATATCCGGTAATTTGCTCAGCAATCTTGTCCAACTGGCTTTTTATATCGCTCATGGTATCGTTCATGTCGCTCATGGTATTGCTCATATCGCTCATGGTATTGCTCATATTGCTCATTTTATTGTCCACATTGCTTATTTGATTTTTGAGATTGCTTATCTCGCACATAAGCTGCTCCATTTCAAAGCTATGTGCGACGGAGACGGCCATTTCTTCCTTTAGACGTTTGATCTCCGCGCTCAGGTTACAGTGCGCAACCGTTTCGCAGCTCTTGTCATAATCGCTTTGGACTTCTATCCCTGGTTCTGGAGTCCCTGGCAGCGGCACGATTCTTTGGTCTTTGTATTCAAAAATGTAATTGTCAACAAATAAAAATACCTTTGCACCACCGCTACTTTCTTTTAATCGAGCGAGCTGATGCAAGATTTGTGGTTGTTTTTCCAGGTGCTTGGATTGATACGGCTTTACGTCTACAACGCCTTTTAATACACCATGATCAAAAAGCGCTAAATCATAGTAGAAGTGATTACTTTCATTTTCGTATCCTTCTCGTACATCCCATCCCCGAAATCGAAACATTTCCGCTACCTTCGCTTCAAAATCTCCCGCTCTCATGATATGGTCGGTCAGTTCGATGAGCTTTTTGTCTGGAATTACGATTTCAGAGAGACTTTTTACCGATATATGGTTGTATACGCCAAAGTGACAAAACAGCTTCAACTGATCTTCCAAATATGCGATCCCGGTTTGGGTGCGAAAGAAGAAGTTGATCCATTCCTGCATATCGGCACGGCCTCTTATAATCGCTACATGTTGATTTGCGATTGCAAAATCCGCTTCCCCATGATAGATAGCCCAATGGATCTGACCTACGAGACTGATTAAGATATCCCCCTTTTTTAGCACAGAATGAGCGCAATGCTTCTTGCTGCTTACAAACGTTTGATCGCAATACACGTTTCCCTGGTTTTTACAATGAACCCTGTTGTCGTATATGTGCTGTGGTTTGATCACAAGATAATCACCCGTTTGTTTGCGCTCTTGTGAAGGAATGTCAGCGCCACGATAGATACTGGCCACGGATGAAAGCTTCATGGTATCTCTGTTTCGGATTAGCTTCCTTGCTTTCTGATACTCAGGCTCAAAATAGTGCGGATCCATGCGATTATACACTTCGGTGGCGTGGACCCAAAATCCATGGATGCCGTTTTTATAGTCAGAATAAAGGGTCGTGAGATTGCCGCCATTTGTCATATAAATCTGTTCGCTTTGAATCTTGTGGTCTAGGATGACAATGCAGAATTCCGTTGCCGTTTGGCTGCTGATTCTGCCCACATGAAATACGGCCTCCAATGAAAAATTCTGGATGATTTTTTCGCGGATGCTTCGGTAAGCCGGGACAGACAATATGCTTTGAGACGTCAAGGCGATTAAGCGTCCCTGCTCATCTAAGAGCTCCAGACATTTTTTTAAATATAAAACCTCGCTTTGCTTTTGTGCAGTGCGTACACCCATTGGCGGAAACAGAAGGATGGATTTATATTTCTGGTTGAAATTCTCCTGTAAAAAGTCAGCTTCAATGATCGCAGAAGCGTCAGGATCCGCTCCAATGACATGCGCTACGTCTTTTGTGGCGGTGTATCCAATATAGTTTTCGACACATAGGCTGATCTCGCCCAGAGACAAATTTGGCAACAGAACCTTCTCACCGCTGTCAAAATCTGACGATAATGCTCTCAGAAACGCAAGGATCTCTGCGTGATCAGCAAATACCGCTGTTTTGTTAAATCTTTCTTTGATTTTTTGTATTGTTATTTCATAAGATTCCATCTTATGTATCCTCCTCTTTTTTCAAGCTGTGTTATGAATCCGGATGTTGCGCCGGAGCAATCGTAAGCTTCCTTTTGATAGCAAAGGACTGTAATTTTGTGCGATACTCACATTATACAATAAAAACGACCTGGTTGGTAGAGCAATGATGCAGGTAAGAAAATCGTTCCATACATGTAAGATGCTGAAAATAAGAAAAGTCAAAGAAAATAAAAAAATACTTTGCCATCCCCTAGAAAGTATGCTATAATGTGCCATAGCACGGAAGAAAGGATGAGCATTTATGAAACATATTAAGACATTAAATACAAAGAAATTACAGAACACAGTGAAGAAGGGCGGCTGCGGCGAATGCCAGACCTCTTGTCAGTCCGCATGCAAGACGTCCTGCACCGTTGGCAATCAGAGCTGCGAGCACAAGTAAGAGGCTGCAATTGTACGGTGCTTCTGTACTGCAATTGGGCACAGATGGTGAGAAGAATAGACCGTTCGCATTGGGGCGTGTCTGAGAATTTATCCGTTGGGAGCGTTTGCTTTCGGGGAGAAGGAGCTGATGAGCGTATTGTATGGCGATCTTGGCTCCTGTGATTTTCAGCGCGTTTTAAATAGCGGGCGGTCATTTGTGCGTTATAGAATGACGGGTGAGGGCTGCAAAGGGGCGCTGCTGTCGAGACTGCTGGTGCTTACAGCAGGAAAGGAGCTGTCCGTTCACAGTCTTTACAGGAGTGTTGCGTAAGAGAAGAGGGAGGAACGAAATCGGTGGTTCATCAATATAAAAACAACGGCTACAACATCGTGCTCGATGTCAACAGCGGTGCGGTGCATGTGGTGGATGATGCGGCCTATGATGTGATTTCGCTGTACGAGCTAAAGGGCAGAGAAGAGATTTTCACACAGCTGGCAGACCGGTATGAAAAGGCGCAGCTTGCGGAAGCCTACGAGGAGGTCAAGGAGTTAGCCGAGAACGGGCAGCTGTTTACCTGCGACGAGTATGAGGGATATATTGAAGCATTCAAGAACCGTCCTACGGTGGTGAAGGCGCTTTGTCTGCACATTGCCCACGATTGTAATCTGGCTTGTCGTTATTGCTTTGCCGAGGAAGGGGAATATCACGGCAAGCGGGAGCTGATGTCCTATGAGGTCGGCAAGGCAGCGCTTGACTTTTTGATTGCCAATTCGGCGAACCGCAGGAATCTGGAGGTGGATTTTTTTGGCGGCGAGCCGCTTTTGAATTTTCAGGTGGTAAAGGATTTGGTGGCTTATGGACGGGAGCAGGAGAAGCTTCACAATAAGAGGTTTCGCTTTACGCTCACAACCAACGGCGTTTTGCTTGACGAAGAGGTGATGGAGTTTGCTAATCGCGAGATGGCGAATGTTGTTTTGAGCATTGACGGCCGGCGGGAGGTACATGACCGGATGCGCCCGTTTCCCAAGGGGGCGGGAAGCTACGATCTGGTGCTGCCGAAGTTTCAGCAGTTTGCCAGAAGCCGTAAACAGGAGAAATATTATGTGCGGGGAACCTTTACCCGCTATAATACCGATTTTGCCAAGGATGTTTTGCATCTGGCGGATTTGGGATTTGAACAGATTTCCGTGGAGCCGGTGGTGGCGGCTGAATCCGAGGATTATGCCATCCGCTCGGAGGATTTGGAGCAGATTTTTGCCGAATACGACGCGCTTGCGAAGGAGATAATTGTTCGTAAGAAGGAAGGAAGGGGCTTTCAGTTCTTTCATTTTATGATTGACCTGGAGGGTGGACCCTGCGTGGCCAAGCGCTTGAGCGGCTGCGGCTCAGGAACCGAGTATCTGGCGGTATCGCCGGGCGGTGATTTGTATCCTTGCCATCAGTTTGTGGGCCGACCGGAATATTATCTCGGCGATGTCTATCAAGGTGTAAAGCATCCCGAAATTTGTGCAGAATTTAAGAGCTGCAGTGTGTATACCAAGGAAAAATGCCGGGACTGCTTTGCCAGATTTTATTGCAGCGGCGGCTGTGCGGCCAATTCTTATCAGTTCCATGGCAGCATCAGGGATGCATATGAGATCGGATGCCAGCTTGAGAAAAAGCGCGTGGAATGTGCGCTTATGATTCAGGCGGCATTGGCGGAATAGGAGGAAAAGCATGAAAACAATGAAAAAGAGCCAGGGCTGGATCATTTTGATCTTGATTCTGGCGATTCTGGCCGGGGCGTCCTGGTATGCCGCGACGATTATTTCGACGGTCGGCGTGGGCGAGAGCCGGAATATCAAGCTGGGTCTGGATTTGAAGGGCGGCGTCAGCATCACCTACGAGACGGTGGAGACAGCCCCCAGTGCGGAGGATATGAGCGATACGGTCTACAAGCTGCAGAAGCGTGTGGAATCCTACAGCACCGAGGCGCAGGTCTACCAGGAGGGCGACCGGCGGATCAACATTGAGATTCCCGGCGTTACGGATGCCAACGCGATTTTAGAGGAGCTGGGCAGTCCGGGGTCCCTGTATTTTATTACCAATCATGACAAGGACGGCAACGAGAACTATTCCTATTCGGAGGAGTTTGGCGCCTATATGCTCAACTACGATCTGGAGACGTTGATTGAGAATGGTTCTGCGATTTTAAGCGGTACGGACGTGGCCTCGGCCGACGCAGCCTATGCCAATACGAATTCTGCTTCTACCAGCCAGGAGCCGGTGGTGGAATTAAGCTTTACACCGGAAGCGGTTGAGATTTTTGCCAACGCGACGACGGAAGCGGCGTCTGCGGGGGACAGCATTGCGATCTATTACGACGGAGAGCTGATCAGCGTGCCCACGGTCAATACGCCGATTACAGACGGACAGTGTATCATTGAGGGCATGGGCTCCTATGAGGAGGCCAATGAGCTGGCGACGTTTGTGCGGGTCGGTTCCCTCTCGCTGGAGCTTACGGAGCTGCATTCCAAGGTTTTGGGCGCGCAGCTGGGCGAGGAAGCGCTTTCCAGCAGCTTGTTTGCAGCGGCGATCGGCTTGATTCTGGTCATGCTGTTTATGATTGCGATGTATCGTGTGCCCGGTCTGGCGGCCAGTATTGCTTTGATTTTATATTGTGCGCTGACCGTTTATGTGCTTTGGATTTTTGATATTACGCTGACTTTGCCGGGAATTGCCGGTATTGTGCTTTCAATTGGTATGGCTGTGGACGCCAATGTCATCATTTTTGCCCGTATCCGCGAAGAGATTGCAGCCGGCAGAAAGGTGGAGACCGCGATTGGGTCTGGCTTCCATAAGGCGATGTCTGCGATTGTGGACGGCAATGTGACGACGCTGATTGCGGCGATTGTGCTGGGAATGCGCGGCTCAGGGCCGGTGAAGGGCTTTGCCTATACGCTGGGAATCGGTATTGTGCTGTCGATGTTTACGGCGTTGGTGGTAACGCGGTGGATTATGAAATGCTTCTTTACGATCGGGCTTCAGGATCAGAAGCTGTACGGGATGCAGAAGGAACGCGCGGTCATTCCCTTCTTGGGCAAGCGAATGATTTTCTTTGCCGTTTCGATTGTGGTGATTGCGGCAGGCTTTGTCGGTATGGGCATTCATAAGGGCAGTAAGGGAAATATTCTCAATTACAGTATGGAATTCATGGGCGGAAGCTCGACGACTGTAACCTTTGGCGAGGATTTGTCGATGGATGAGATCAGCCAGAAGGTAGTTCCGGTGGTGGAAGAGATAGTCGGCGGCGGCGACGTGCAGACGCAGAAGATCGAAGGCACCAATGAGGTTGTGATCAAGACCAAGACGATGAATTTAGAGGAGCGCGAAGCCTTTAACCAGGCGATGTTAGACAACTTCGGCGTTGAGGAGGGCGCGATTCAGAATGAAAATATCAGCGCAACCGTCAGCTCCGAGATGAAATCCGATGCGATTTGGGCGGTGGTGATTGCCACGATCTGTATGCTGATCTACATTTGGTTCCGCTTTAAGGATATCCGCTTTGCCGGCAGCGCGGTGCTCGCTCTGGTGCATGACGTGCTGATCGTGCTGGCGTTCTATGTATTTTCCTGGATTACAGTGGGAAATACCTTTATCGCCTGTATGCTGACGATTGTCGGATATTCCGTCAATGCGACGATTGTAATTTTTGACCGAATCCGTGAGAATTTGAAGACCGTGCGCGATCAGAATCCGGATACATTAAAAGAGGTCGCCAACCGCAGTATCACACAGACACTGTCACGAAGCATCAATACGTCGCTGACGACGTTTATCATGGTCTTTGTATTATGGATTCTGGGCGTGACCTCGATCAAGGAGTTTGCGATGCCGCTGATGGCGGGAATTATCTGCGGCGCGTATTCGTCCGTGTGTATTACCGGCGCGCTGTGGTATACCTTTAAGGTCAAATTTGCTAAGAAAAAATAGTGTTTTAAGAAGAAATGTGAAAGAACCCTGGAGAGCACAGTCTGTCTGAACGGTTATCAAAAAATCCCTTGCCGGTCTTAGCTTCCGGCAGGGGATTTTTTGATCGGTTGCCGGCCGTGGCTTCCGGCAGGGGATTTTTTGATCGGTTGTCGGGCGATTTTGTGCGCTGCTGTGTTAGGGGATGACGGCACAGCGGCAGGGAATTTGACTATACAAATTGACCACACAAATCAAATAAAACAGGCCGGCATCAGGCCGGCCCATTCTTGGTAATGTACGCTTATTCTTCTGTCTTGTCTGTCTTGTCGCCCTTGCCAACCCATTCGTCGAAGCCTTTCATAACGGCATCGTAGGTCTGGTTGGAGATCGAAGGAAGATCCTTGCCCCAGGACTTAGTGGCAGCCTTGAAGCCCTTCTCAAATGCGGCGCGCATCTCTTCTGCCTTGGAAGCGTCTCCGCCGGTCAGAGCCTTGGCGAATTCTACGATTCTCTCAGAGGTCTGCTTCACGCCCCAGTAGCCGTCTTCGGAAATGGCAGCCTGTGCCTGCGCCTTGGCCTGTGCGGTAACAGTGAACTTGCCGCCGGCTAAGAAACGCCACATGCTGTCGGCATTGCCGATCTGCTGGCCCTGATTCTTCATCATGCTCTCAACCATCGTGCGCATCTGGTTGGTTCGGTTCTCTGCATCCGCCTTCAGCTGTGCGATGATTGCGCTGCGGTCCGCCTTATTGCCCTTCTCGTATACGGCGCCTGCCTCTTCCTTCTTGTCAGTCTTCTTGGAAGATGTGTCTTCCTTGGCGGCAGTAGTCGTATCCGGCTTCTGATAGGAATATGTGGTCTTGGAAGCATAGGTGCTGTTGCTTACGTTATTAACGTCCATTTGAAACCCTCCTTGGATGATAAAAATTGAACTTCCCTATTCGTGAGTGTTACGGTAGAACATAAAATGTCCGATCGTATGTTGCTTCTATTCTATATATCGGTAAAGACTGGAAAAACTTTAAATGTTCCATTGACTTTTGAGAAAAAAGATTGTATGATGTATACAAAATACAGGAGAGAACAAAGATGGAATTGAATTTGAAAGCGTTGGCAAAAATTAATCTTGGTTTGGATGTCTTAAGACGGCGGGAGGACGGTTATCACGAGGTACGGATGGTGATGCAGACGATTCATCTGTACGACCGGATTTCTCTGCGCAAGACGCGCCAGCCGGGGATTCGGGTGAGAACCAATCTCTATTATCTTCCGACCAATGAGAATAATCTAGTCTATCGGGCGGCGAAGCTGTTGATGGACGAGTTTGATCTGCCGGGCGGCCTTTGGATTGATTTGAAGAAATATATTCCCGTTGCGGCCGGAATGGCCGGTGGGAGCTCGGACGCGGCGGCAGTACTGTTTGGACTCAACCGTATGTACGGGCTGCGGCTTTCACGAGAGGCATTGATGGAACGCGGGGTTCAAATCGGGGCGGACGTGCCTTATTGTCTGCTGCGGGGGACGGCCCTTGCGGAGGGCATCGGCGAGAAGCTGACACCGCTGCTGCCGGCGCCGAAATGTCCGCTGTTGATTGCGAAGCCGCCGATTGCCGTGTCAACGAGGATGGTTTATGAGAATTTAAAGCTGACAGAGGACACGGTGCATCCCGATCTGGACGGAGTACTTGCGGCGATTGAGCGCGGAGATCTGCGGGCAATGGCAGCTTCGATGGGCAATATTTTGGAACAGGTGACGTGTGGCCGGTATCCGGTGATCTCTGAGCTCAAGGAGACGATGAAGCAGCAGGGGGCGCTCAATGCGCTGATGAGCGGTAGCGGCCCTACGGTATTTGGACTGTTTGAGGAAAAGGCCCAGGCTAAGGCGGCGATGCGCGCGATTCAGGAGCAGGGATTGGCAAAGCAGGTCTATCTGACCGACATGTATCATAACAGGAGGAGGCAGGAAGCATGACAGATCAGTTGGAATTGAATATGAATGCCTGTCTGCCCTTGCGGGATGTGGTATTTCGCACGCTGCGGGAGGGCATTTTGAAGGGAGAATTAAAGCCGGGCGAGCGTCTGATGGAGCTGCAGCTGGCATCGAGGCTGGGGGTAAGCCGGACGCCGATTCGGGAGGCAATCCGTATGCTGGAGCTGGAGGGACTGGCTGTAACCATTCCCAGACGGGGGGCGATGGTTGCCAAGATGACGGAAAAGGACATGGAGGATGTACTGCAGATTCGCAGGTGTCTCGATGATCTGGCCGTGCGTCTCTCCTGTGAAAAGATGACGCAGGAGCAGTTGAAAGCATTATATTTGGCCTTGAAGAAATTTGAAGAGTCGACCAGAAGCCGGGATGTGAAGCAGATCGCGCAGGCGGATGTGGAATTTCACGATACGATCTATAAAGCGGCGGATAATCCCAAGCTGCTGACGCTGTTGAATAATTTAAGAGAGCAGATGTATCGCTATCGACTGGAATATTTGAAGGATGTTTCGGTTTATCCGGAACTGATTGCAGAGCATCAGGAGATTTACGACGGACTGGCCAGAAAGGATAAGGAGCAGGTGATTCGGATCACAAATAAGCACATCATGAATCAGGCGATTGTGGTGAAAAATATTATCCGGGAGCAAGAATAGGATTTGGAATTTTGAGGGAAACTGTTAGCAATGACAGTTTCTTTTTTGTGAAAGGAGAAAATGGATGTCTACACCTGTTTCCGTCAGCCTGCAGCAGAACATAGCCAATTTTCAGACGATGTTTGCTGACTGTGCCGATATCAAGACACGCAAGATGAAGCTGGGTAAGGAATTGAAAACAGAATGCTTTATAGCCTATGTAGAAGTAGCGGTGGGGAATATGCTGTTGGAAAATTCCGTACTGGGAAAGCTGTTGAATACGCTGTGGGAGATGCCGGAGGATCAGATTTTAAGGTATCTTAAGGAAAACAGCTTTGGGATCTCGGACGTAACGGAATATGAGACGATGGAGGAGGCCGCGACCGGAATGCTGACGGGAGACGCGATTTTCCTGATTGACGGTTACGACCGGGCGCTGAAAATCAAGGATAAAGGTTATCCCAACATGGGGGTAAAGGAAACCCAATCAGAAAAAGTCATCCGCGGCTCCAACGAGGGCTTTGCGGAATCCATCAAGGTCAATACGGCGCTGATTCGCAAGCGTTTGCGGACGCCGAAGGTGAAGGTCAAGGAAACCTTTGCCGGGCGTCGTTCTTATACCAACGTCGATTTGGTCTATATGGAGGATTTGGTGCGCCCGGAGCTGTTAGCGGAGATTGAGCGGCGGCTGAAGGAATTTGAAATCGACGGAGTGGGAGACAGCGGTGTGATTGAACAGCTGACCGAAGGAAGCTGGCTGTCTCCGTTTCCGCAGTTTCAGACCACGCAGAGACCCGACCGAGCGTCGATGGCAATTTTAGAGGGCAGAATTGTGCTTCTGACCGACAATTCGCCGGTGGCGCTGATTCTGCCTGCCGGGTACAATTCGTTTATTCAGACCAGCGACGATTATTACAGCCGCTGGGAGATCGCCTCCTTTACCCGTGTGCTGCGCTACATCGCTTCGTTTCTGGCGATGACGCTGCCGGGGCTCTATCTGGCGGTGACGAATTTTCATACCCAGATTCTGCCGACGGATCTCTTGCTCTCCTTTGCGGCGGCGCGCCAGGGCGTTCCATTTCCGGCAGTGGTGGAGATTTTGATTATGGAGCTTGCTTTTGAGCTGCTGCGTGAAGCCGGTGTGCGCCTGCCGGGTGCGATGGGCAATACGATTGGGATTGTCGGCGGTCTGATCATCGGACAGGCGGCGGTGGATGCCAACATTGTCAGTCCGAGTGTGGTGATTGTCGTTGCGTTGACCGCGCTCTGCTCCTTTGCGGTGCCGAATGAGGAATTTGCAACGGCTTTTCGGATCTTAAAGTTTGGTTTTATTTTTCTCTGTGCCTGGCTGGGATTCTTTGGATTTTTGTTAAGCCTTTTAGCCGTCCTGGTGCATCTGTCCCATCTGGAGAGCTTCGGCATTCCTTATTTGATGCCGTTTGTGGGCCCGGATTTAAACCAATATCAGGATGAGCGGGATACACTGCTGCGCCTTCCGCTTGGATGGCTCAAGCGGCGTCCCATTTATACCAGGGACGGGGCCAGAATCCGGCTCAAAATTCAGGAGGGGCAAAAGGGCGTGAAGAAGGAGGAAAAGGAGAAGAAGGATGTTTTCAAATAATCAGAAGATTTCCCTGCGCCAGATTCGCCGGCTGCTGATTCTGGATTTGTTCGGGCTAAGCAGTCTGCTGCTGCCGGGACTTTTGGCTGAATCGGCCGGGCCGGACGGGATTTTCTGTATTGCGGCCGGTATGACGTTGGCGGTGGGATATATCTGGATTCTGGGAAAGGTGCTCGCGCGGATGCGGGGCGATTATTACAGCTGTATGAAAACGCTGTTCGGCAGTATCATCAGCGATCTCTTGATGGTGTTTTATTTGTTTTTCTTTTTGCTGCTGGCGGCGTTTGTCGTCTATCAGCTCACGGGCCTGGTGCGCGCCTGGCTGCTGCCGCAGGGGTCTTATGGCTGGATCAGCTTTCTGGTGCTGATTTTGGCAGCCTATGCTACCATGCGGGGGATCGAAGGGCGGGCGCGGATTTATGAAATCCTCTTTTGGTTTTTGCTGATTCCGTTGATTTTAATGATGCTTCTGGCTGCGCGCGGGGTGAATCCCGATTATTGGACGCCAGTGTGCATGAGCGGCTGGCAGAATTTTGGCCAGGGTACGCTGCGGGTGTTTGTCTTTTTTCTGCCGGTGTTTTTTATCCTATTTTTGAAGCCATACTGCACGAAGCCGCAAAGGCTGTGTCGCTGTGCCCGGCAGGCGGTGTTTTTGACCGCCATTTTAAACGGAATCATTTTTCTGGTTCTGCTGGGGAATTTTCAGACGAAAACGACATCGTTCTTGCAGCGGCCGGTGATTACCCTGATGAGTATGGTGAAGCTGCCGGGCGGTTTTTTTGCCCGTATGGACGCGTTTATGACGGCGATCTGGTTTTTCTCGCTTTTTGCACTGATGAATACAGGGGTATATTATGCCAGCCATATTGTGAAGGAGCTGTTTCATGAACGGCGGACGCACTACGGGCTGGCGGCGGTGATGGCGCTGGAATTCGGACTGTCCCAGTGGTTTTTCAGCTATCATCAGGCGGATGCGGTGTATGCCTGGTATCTGAAATACATTGCGCTGCCGGTGCTCGTGTTGCTGCCGCTCATATTGTGGGTGGCGTTGGCGGTCAAACAGGCGGTGAAGCAAGGGGGTGTAAAAGCATGATGCAAACAGAGAAATGTCAGCGTCAGAGGAAACAAGGGCCAAATCAGCTGCTGCGGACTGGGCTAAAGCAAGGACTGCGGCTGCTGGAGCTGAGTCTCTTGCTCTTGCTGTGCCTGGGATTGAACGGATGCAGCACCAGGGAATTGGAGGATCGCGGTTTTCCGTTGGCGATCGGCATTGACAAGCAGGAGGAACACATGGTGCTGTCCTTCGATTTTCCGGATCTGTCCAAGGCTTCTGAGGGAAAAAATCCCAGCGGTCAGCCAGTCAGCTTTTCGGTCGAGGCCGGGGCTTATTATGAGGCGCAGAAGGCTTATGAAAATAATACCAATAAGGTGCTGGACTACAATCATTTGAAAGCGATTGTGATTGGAGCGGAATTTTTGGAGGACGAGGAAGCGTTGCGCGAGCTGTTCGCCTGGCTGGAGCAGGAGGAGGTGATGGCCCGAAATACGTGCCTGTTTGCGGCCAAGGGGCAGGCGGCGGAGATTTTGACCTTGACTGAGGAGACGAGCGGCTCGGTGGGCAAATATTTGGAGCAGATGGTCGAGACGCAGGAGGATTTTAAGGAAAATAAGGTGATGACGATTGGAGAGCTGATGAATCAGTGGCACAATCAGAATGAGCTTTTGTTAATTCCTGTTTTAACAAATAATGGAGAGGTTCCTTCGATCACGGAATACGCATCAATAGATGCATTTTCCTACAAGGGGAATCTATCGGTTGAGGAGGCGATGAAGGCATTCCTGTGCCAGGATTTGCTGCGCCGCTTCCTCTATCGCTTAGACAGCGGCGAGGTGCTGCAGATTGAGGGGATGCGAACCAAGATGGAGATTGCAGCACAGGGAGAACAGATTCTGGTCATGGTGGATTTGAGCGGCAAGGCACAATTAAAGAAAAAGGGCGTCGAGGAGGAGGTGCCGCGCGGACAGCTGCAGAAGCGGCTCAATCGTCAGCTGTCGGATTCTCTGAACCGCGCAGCCGAGCAGCTGCGGGAGGAGCCGGGGATCGATCTGACCAACAGCTTTATCCGTCTGGGCGGGTATAATCGCGAGCTCTACCGCCGATACAGGCAGTCGTATGAACAGTACCTGCAAGCGCTTACCGTGGATGTGCGGGCAGATTTGAAGCTGATCAATGAGTGAGGGGATGTTTTGAGGGACTGTGATTACCAACTGAGAATCGCATAAATGTGCGCGGCCGCTTGGAGTTCTAAGCGGAGAACTAGATTTTTCAATCGTGGAGACATAGATTTCTCAATCGCGGAAGCATAGATTTTTGAATAAATGGCAGCTTGTTGGCAATACTTTCCATAAGAATTCGAGGAGGAATGTAAAATGAATCATAAATGGAACGTATTTTTCAAGAAAACAGGCGTATGTGCGGCTTTTTTACTGATTGTGGGAATCACCCTCTACCATCTGCAGCGTGAGCAGCTGGCAGACGGCTTGGCGGAAAAAATTATTCGCTTTCATGTGCGGGCCAACAGCGATCGCCCTGAGGATCAGCAGCTCAAGCTTCAAGTGCGGGACGCGGTTGGCGCTTTCATGGCGCAGGAGCTGTCCGAGGCGGAGAGCCTTGCACAAAGCCGGCAGATTGTACTGCGCGATTTAAGGGAGATTGAAGCGGTGGCCCGGCAGGCGGTGCAGCAGGCGGGATACGATTATGCGGTGTCGGCAAGACTGGACTGGGTTGAATTTCCGACCAAAACCTACGGCGCCTGTACGTTTCCCGCCGGCGCGTATGAGGCGCTGCAGGTGGAAATCGGAGCGGGTAAGGGAAAAAACTGGTGGTGCGTGATGTATCCCAATCTCTGCTTCCAGGGCAGCGTGTATGAGGTGGAGGACGATCAGGTCGAAGCGTCGCTGCGGGAGGTGCTGACGGCGAAGGAGTATGACGCGGTTATGAAATCGGGAGAATATGAGATCGGCTTTCGGTGGCTGACCTTTTTGGAACGTTTTTTCTGAAAGGATCGCTTACGGGAAATCGCCGTTTTCTCAATTCCGTTCTTGCATATTTGAAGAAGAAAGGGTAAAATACCTCTATATGATATCAATTTTTGGAGAGTACATAACATGAGTCAGTTATTGGAAGATAGAAAATATGCGCCGGTGGGGATATTCGATTCCGGGGTCGGCGGTCTTACCGTGGCGCGGGAGATTATGCGCCAGCTGCCCAAGGAACGGATTGTCTATTTCGGCGATACGGCGCGGGTGCCCTATGGAAGCAAGTCTCGTGAGACGATTACCCGTTATTCCCGCCAGATCATTCATTTTTTACAGAGCAAGGAGGTCAAGGCGATTGTCGTCGCCTGCAATACGGCCAGTGCATTTGCTTTAGAGCAATTGCGTCCGGAGCTGTCCGTTCCCATCATCGGTGTGGTGAAGCCGGGGGCCAAGGTGGCGGCTGAGACAACGCGCAACGGGCGCATCGGCGTGATCGGCACTGAGGGCACGATTGGCAGCCAGATTTATACGACCATGATTCATCAGCATAATCCCAAAGCGGTGGTGATTGGCAAGCCGTGTCCGCTGTTTGTGCCGCTGGTGGAAGAGGGATGGCTAAAGGATCCCATTACCGTTGAGGTGGCCCAGCGTTATCTGGCCTCCTTTCGTGAGTCGGAGATCGACACGCTGATTATGGGGTGCACGCATTACCCGCTGCTGCGCTCGACGCTGCGCGGAATTTTGGGGGAACAGGTGAACCTGGTGAACCCGGCTTATGAGACGGCGCAGGGCTTGAAGGCACTGCTGATGCAGCATCGGCTTCTCGATGATGGCAATGGGGGCAGTGAAGCGCCGAGGTATCAGTTTTATGTCAGTGACGCCGCAGAAAAATTCAAACATTTTGCCAATTCAATTTTGCCCTGTGAGATTGAAGAGGCGCAGCTCATACACATAGAGGAGTAGCTATGACGAAGGATATTTTGGTAACGATCAGCGGTCTGCAGTTTGCAGCCGAGGAGGACGGGGCCGGGGAAGCCGTGGAGGTGATTACCCCCGGAGATTATTATAAGAAGAATGACAAGCATTATGTGTTGTATGACGAGGTGATGGAGGGGTTTGACGGAACGACCAAAAATGTCATCAAGATCGCCGAAAACTGCCTGGATATTACAAAGAAGGGCGTCACCAACGTACACATGATTTTTGAAAAAAACAAGAAAAACGTTACTTATTATTATACGCCATTTGGAAGCCTGCTAATCGGTATTGATGCCAAGCAAGTGCACATTGCAGAGACGGAGGAAAACATTGACGTGACGGTCAATTACGATCTGGAGGTCAATTATGAGTTTCTCGCCAACTGCAATATTACGATGAATATCAAGGCGAAGAACGCGAAGGATTTTACTTTATCATAAGGAGGATGACAAATGCAAGTCAGAAAAGCAATTATTCCGGCGGCGGGCCTGGGAACCCGTTTTCTGCCGGCGACCAAAGCCCAGCCCAAGGAGATGCTGCCGATTGTCGATAAACCTACGATTCAGTATATCGTAGAGGAAGCGGCGGCGGCAGGCATTGTGGATATCATCATTGTGACCGGCCGCAATAAGCGTTCGATCGAGGATCATTTTGACCGTTCGATTGAGCTGGAGCTGGAGTTAGAGCGCAGCGCCAAAAACGAGATGCTTGAGATGGTGAAGGATATTTCAGAGATGGCCAATATCCATTACATCCGGCAAAAGGAGCCGAGGGGGCTGGGACATGCCATTCTTGCGGCCAAGCACTTTATTGGCAACGAGCCGTTTGCCGTGCTCTTAGGAGACGATGTGGTAATTTCACAAAAGCCCTGCCTGCGGCAGATGATGGAGGTATTTCAGGAATACCGAACCTCGATTCTCGGCGTGCAGACGGTCGATCATGCGGTCGTCAATAAGTACGGGATTGTAGACGGCCGGGCAGTGGACGAGCGGGTCTACAAAGTGCACGATATGGTCGAGAAGCCGGAGCCTGAGGAAGCGCCGTCCAACGTCGCGGTTTTGGGCCGCTACATTATTACACCGGAGATTTTTGAATTCTTAGAGACACAGGATGCGGGAAAGGGCGGCGAGATTCAGCTGACGGATGCGCTCAAGCGTCTGGCGAAGGAACAGGCAATGTATGCTTATGAATTTTTTGGACATCGTTATGATGTGGGAACCAAGGTTGGATTTATTCAGGCCAACATTGAGTTCGCTTTGCGCAGCCCGGAGCTGCGGGAGGAGATGAAGGAATACCTCGATCTGCTGCATGAGCATATGGACGAGATGCTAAGATACGAATAGACCTAAAGAGGCCGGTGCAGGGACGCATGAAAGGCGCCGCGCACCGGCGCTTCAAGGAGGCGGTACAGAGCGCGTGAAAGACGCCGCCGCGCACTGGTGCTTCAAGGAGCAGTACAGAAGTCGTCGAAACTATGCTGGCGCGTCGTCGTCGCTTTTGTGCAGGATATTCCAGTCAAAGCTTCCGATTCGCTGCTGAAAGGCAGTGGGGCTTGTGCCGGCCACCTTTTTAAAGACACGGCTGAAATAATAGGGATCGGAAAAGCCGCTGGCCAGTGCGATATCCTTGACGGAGCGGCTGCTGCCATACTGGTGGAATTCCTTTTGCGCATATTCGATGCGGATGCGGTTAAAGTAGGAGACGGGGGACTCACCGGTTGCAGCTTTGAAAATTTTGCGAAAATAAACACGATTGTAGCCGTATTTTTCGATTTCCTCGCCCAGACAAAAATTCGGATTGGAGATGTTGGCCTCCATGCGCTCGATAAAGCCGTCGATGTTGCGGTTTTTCAGGCGATTGGATGAAAACAGACCGGCCAATGTCTGGTAGACGGCTTCTCCCAGCGCATTTAAAATGACGGGAATCCGTTCCGGGTTGACGGCTGATTTGCCTTCGTAGATGCGGTGCGCCAGCTCCATCAGGGTCTGAATGGTGCGCTGTGCGTCGTCGGCAATGATTTTTGCCTTTCTTTCGCCGATGGGGCGCATTTCCTTGATCATCATACTCAGATCAAGAAAGCCCTGTTCGGAGGTCTTTCCGTGCGGCGTTTCCGGCGGGATGATACAGATATCCCCTTCCCGAAAGGAAAAGCTCTGGTCTGCGATTGTCATTTGACCGCTGCCGGAGGTGTTGATGAGAATCTCCCAGCAGCCGTGGTGATGCAGGGGAAAGTGGGTCAGCAGCTTGCGTGATGTTCCAACGGCGATTACTTCCATGGCGAATGCCTCCTCGTGGTGGGATATGGTTATTTTAAGATAAAACGGCTGGTTTGTCCAGCGCGTACAGTAAGGAGAAGAAAATGTCCGTTTATGAAATCGTGTTCAGCCCCACGGGCGGCACAAAAAGTGTATCGAAGCTGTTTACGGAAGTGATTTGTTCGGAGCGCACGGTGATTGATTTGTGTGATCGGGAGCAGGATTTCTCGTCGATGGTCTTTTCGATCGAGGATCTCTGTATTGTGTCTGTCCCTTCGTATGGCGGCCGTATACCGGCTGTGGCCGGAGCGCGGATTCGTCAGATGAAAGGAGGCGGAGCCAGGGCTGTTTTGATTGCGGTCTATGGCAACCGGGCTTATGACGATACCTTAGCGGAGCTGCAGGATGTGCTGACAGAAGCCGGGTTTGCGTGTTTTGCCGCGGTTGCGGCAGTTGCGGAGCATTCGATCATGCGTCAATTTGCCTCCGGACGGCCGGACGCTCAGGATAAAGAGGAGCTGGCCGCATTTGCAGCAAAGCTTCGCATGAAGCTGGAGGACGCTGCAGGAGCTTTAAGTCTGCCAGGAGCGCGTCCTTATCGGGAATACGGCGGTGTGCCGATGAAGCCGAAGGCCGGAAAAGCGTGTACCCAGTGCGGGCTTTGTGCGAAATCATGTCCGGTGGGAGCGATTTTGGCTGCGCAGCCCTCTGAGACAGACGGAAAGCGCTGCATTTCCTGTATGCGCTGTGTTGCAGTTTGTCCGCAAAAAGCGCGCAGCGTCAACAAAGCGCTGCTTTCAGCCGCCAGCCTCAAGCTGAAGAAGGCGTGCAGCGAGCGGAAAGAGAACGAACTGTTTTTATAGTGGATCATGAGTCGGGAATGCACGCTGGCTGCGGGCGCGGCGGGGACAGTTCGTGAGAAGTTGATTCAGAGGTGAGGGGCGATCGGAGTGCGGATCACGCTTGAATTCCGATCCATTTCATAGTATAATCGTAGAGGAACGTAATTGAATTGATGATAGAATCTGAATTTAAGGAGGTTGAACGCAATTATGATTAGATGGAATAATTTGGATACCGTTGCATCGTATCAGGAGCTGCTGCAAACGGCGCCGGTAGATCTTGTGGCGGCAATGACGGGGGAGAACGGTGCGCAGCGCGTGCAGAAATACAGCATTCCGATGGCAGCCGGGCTTTCCTATAATTATGCGGCCAAGCAAGTGGACGATGCGGTACTGAAAGCGCTGGTAAAGCTGGCAGAGGAAATGCAGCTGGCTGACAAATTTGAGGTTCTTTACAACGGCGAGGTCGTGAATACCGGAGAACAGCGCAGGGTGCTTCATCATTTGACCAGAGGACAGCTCGGTGAGGCGGTCGTGGCGGACGGCGTCGATAAGCGAAGCTTTTATGCAGAGCAGCAGCAGAAGATTGCGGATTTGGCAAATCAGGTACATAGCGGCAAAATTACAAATGCGGCGGGCGAGAAATTTACGACCGTGGTGCAGATTGGAATCGGCGGCAGCGACCTTGGCCCCCGTGCCATGTATCTGGCTTTGGAAAACTGGGCGAAAGCAAATCACACCTTCAAAATGGAAGCAAGGTTTATCAGCAATGTAGACCCGGACGATGCAGCGGCCGTGTTACAGACCATTGATGTGGCGCACTCGATTTTTGTACTGGTATCCAAGTCCGGCACAACGCTGGAGACCTTGACCAATGAATCCTTTGTCAAGGACGCCTTGAAAAATGCAGGTCTTGACGCTTCAAAGCATATGATTGCAGTGACCAGTGAGACGTCGCCGTTGGCAAAGAGCGACGACTATCTGGCGGCGTTCTTTATGGACGATTATATTGGCGGCCGTTATTCCTCTACCTCAGGCGTGGGCGGCGCCGTATTATCATTGGCATTTGGCCCCGAAGTATTTGCAAGATTCCTTGAGGGTGCGGCGGCGGAGGATCAGTTGGCGAAAAATCGGGAGGTATTGAACAATCCCGCTATGTTGGACGCGCTGATCGGGGTATATGAACGCAACGTGCTCGGCTATCAGAGCACGGCGGTGCTGCCCTATTCCCAGGCATTGAGCCGCTTCCCGGCGCATTTGCAGCAGCTGGATATGGAGTCAAACGGCAAATCGGTCAATCGCTTTGGCGAGCCGGTGAATTATTCGACGGGGCCGGCTATTTTTGGCGAGCCGGGAACCAATGGACAGCATTCGTTCTATCAGCTGCTGCATCAGGGAACGGACATCATTCCGCTGCAGTTTGTCGGCTTTCAGAAGAATCAGATGGGCCGTGACGTTGTGATTGAGGACAGTACAAGCCAGCAGAAGCTGTGTGCGAACGTTGCGGCGCAGATTGTAGCATTCGCGTGCGGCAAGGCGGATGAGAACCGCAACAAAAGCTTTGCGGGCGGCCGTCCTTCCAGCATCATCGTCGGCGAGCAGCTGACGCCGGAAGCCTTGGGCGCGCTTCTGTCACACTTTGAGAATAAGGTGATGTATCAGGGCTTTGTGTGGAACATTAACAGCTTTGACCAGGAAGGGGTACAGCTGGGGAAGGTTTTGGCCAAGAAGGTGCTTGCACATGATACAGACGGCGCATTGAAAGCATATAGTGACTTGCTGAACATTTAAAGACGGAAACGAACCCGTCGCGAGGCGGTTTCTAAAAAGAAATTACCAAAACCTGAAAATATAATGGGTGAAATATTCGAAAAAGTGTAGTATATAGACACAAATTATGAAACAACAGGGAAACAGGCGTGAATCCTGTACGAACCCGTCGCTGTGATAGGGAAGCCAAACCAGTCGAAGAAGCAGTAGACAGCCACTGGCAGAAGCAGCCGTTGCAAAAGCATTGATTTCGTGAAATGCTTTTGCGACGGTTCTTAAGCTGGGAAGGCGGTTTTGGCGGAGGTCAGAGAGCCGGAATGGCGTTATGCTCCTTGCCTCCAGTCCTTCAGTCAGAATACCTGTTTTATGTGGCAGTTCCACGTGGATTTGGGATTGGCAGAAGGCAGCCTTATGTGTGCGAGAGAACACATGGATGGAATCTTTTTGTCAATTTTGATGAAGGGTTCCATTTTTTGTTGCGCCAGAAACGATTTCAAACAGGAAAGCGAAGATGCAGACAGGACTAAAAGATCAATATGTGATCAGACAAAATAAAAAAATGGCCTTAGGCTATACCACCGGAAGCTGTGCGGCGGCGGCGGCTAAGGCGGCGGCCCGTATGCTGCTGACCGGGGAGCTGCAAAGCGAGGTACAGCTGATGACGCCGAAGGGAATCCTTTTGACACTTGCGGTCGAACATGCTTCGCTTTCAGAGGGGGAAGCCTCCTGCGCCGTACAAAAGGATGCCGGCGATGACCCCGATGTGACGCACGGCATTTTTGTATATGCGTCCGTGCGCTATGGTTGTTTCGCGGAGAACGCGCATGCACAGACCGTGAAATGGGAGAACCGGCGAGCGCAGGATGCTGCCGGTGTGAAGGCTTCCATTTCTTTGGAACGGGAGGAGCAGGTTGGTGAACTCAATGGCTTGATTCGCATTCTCGGCGGAACCGGTGTGGGACGAATCACGAAGCCGGGATTGGAGCAGGCGGTGGGCGAGGCGGCGATCAACCGGGTGCCCCGGCGGATGATTCGCGAGGCGGTAGCCGAGATCTGCGAAGAAAATGGCTATTTTGGCCCGATGGAGGTTGAGATTTCAATCCCGGAGGGCGTGTCCCTGGCTGCAAAGACCTTTAATCCCAGGCTTGGCATTGTAGGTGGGATCTCCGTGCTCGGCACCAGCGGCATTGTCGAACCGATGAGTGAAACGGCGTTGATTGCTTCGATTCGGGTGGAGATGCAGATGCGAAGAGAGAACGGGAACGGATATCTGCTGGCCGCGCCGGGCAATTACGGGATGGAGTATTTGTCGGCTCATTTTCCGTTTTCGCTCGAACAGGCTGTGAAATACAGCAATTTTGTCGGTGAAATGATTGATTTTGCGGTGGAGCTTTCATTTGACGGGGTATTGCTGGTCAGCCATATCGGAAAGCTGATTAAGGTGGCGGGCGGCATTATGAATACCCATTCCAGAAATGCAGACGCCCGCATGGAGCTGCTGGCTGCGAACGCTTTGCGGGTGGGAGCCGGACGGGAGACGGTGTGCGCGGTGTTAGAAGCTGTTACCACCGACGAGGGGCTGGCGGTACTCAAGCGGGACGGTTTGCTTGCGCGCACGATGGAGCAGGTGATGGAGCGGGTACACTTTTACCTGGATCACAGGGCCTATGGCCACCTCAAAATCGGTGTCATCGCGTTTTCCAATGAACTGGGAACACTGGGGCAGGCCGGGCCGGTGGAGGAATTGATGCGCCGCCTGGAGCCGTAAAAAGTGAGGCGAAAGCGGGCATAGCTATAGTACAAAATAAAAAAGGAGAATCAGGATGAGCGCAACATTATATGGCATTGGAATTGGGCCGGGAGACCCGGAGCTTCTGACATTAAAGGCCGTGCGGATCATTGGGGAATGCCCGGTGATTGCCGTGCCGGGAAAGGTAAAGGAGGATACGGTGGCTTACCGCATTGTCAAACAGGCGATTCCAAAGCTGGATGAAAAGGAATGCCTGGAGATTTACATGCCGATGATTAAGGATGACACCAGACTTAAGGAGAGCCATCAGGCTGGGGCCGAGCAGGTTGCAGACTGCCTGCGTGCCGGGAAAAGCGTCGCGTTTTTGACGCTGGGCGACCCCACGGTGTATGCAACCTATATTTACATTCATAAGCTGGTGCAGCAGATGGGATTTGCGACCGAGATTGTCAGCGGCGTGCCCTCTTTTTGCGCGGTTGCGGCCCGGCTCAATCAGGGGCTGGTGGAAAAGGAAGAGATTCTGCATGTGATTCCGGCTTCGTACCAGATCGAGGAGGCTCTTGCGCTGGATGGCGTCAAGGTGCTGATGAAGGCCGGAAAGAAAATGCCGAAGGTGAAGGAGCAGCTGCAAAAGCAGTCCTGTGAAGCGGTGATGATTGAAAGATGCGGTATGGATGGGGAACAGATCTATCATAGTGTGGAAGAGATTCCGCAGGATGCCGGATATTATTCCCTGCTGATTGTAAAATAGGAGGGAATAACATGGTACATTTTGTAGGAGCGGGGCCGGGCGCGCCGGATTTGATCACGGTGCGGGGACAGCGGCTGCTTAAGGAGGCGGACGTCATCATTTATGCCGGCTCCTTGGTCAACCCGCAGCTTTTGGAGGAAAAAAAGGATGGATGTCAGGTGCACAACAGTGCAAAAATGACGCTGGAAGAGGTGCTGGCGGTGATGCAGGAAGCGGAGGCAGAAGGGAAGACGACGGTGCGGCTTCACACCGGTGATCCCTGTATCTATGGTGCAATCCGCGAGCAGATGGACGCGTTGGACAAGCTGGGGATTTCCTATCAGAGCTGCCCCGGTGTCAGCGCATTTTGCGGAGCGGCGTCAGCGCTGAATCTGGAATATACGCTGCCCGATGTTTCGCAGAGCGTGATCATCACCAGAATGGCCGGGCGGACGCCGGTGCCGGAGCGGGAGGAGATCGCGCTGCTGGCGGCCCATCAGGCGACGATGGTCGTATTTTTGAGTACCGGAATGCTCAAGGAGCTGAGCAGTCGTCTGGTGGCGGGCGGATATCGCGAGGACACCCCGGCGGCGATCGTCTACAAGGCGACCTGGGAGGACGAGCAGACCTATCTCTGTACGGTGGGAACGCTGGCCGAGACAGCGCAAGCGCATCAGATTACAAAAACGGCGCTGATGATCATCGGCGATGCGGTGACGCACAGCCACTATCAGCGTTCCGAGCTGTATCATCCAGCCTTTTCGACAGAATTTCGGGAGGCCAGTGAATGAACGTGCAGCCACGACAGACGCAGCGATCGTCCGACGGTTCCGCCGAGACGCGCAGGCTGGCGGTCGTATCCTTTACGCCGGGCGGCCGTGCGCAGGCTGAAAGGATCGGTGCGCTTCTGCAGCAGCCGCTTGGCGCTGTAGGATGGAAAATGATGCATTCGCATAAACCGGAACGGTTAAAGGAATGGTGCGGACATCAATTTACAGAGGCGGACGCGATTCTGTTTATCGGAGCGATGGGGATTGCCGTGCGCACGATTGCCCCGTTCTTACAGCACAAATCCAAGGATCCGGCGGTGCTGGTCATGGACGAGCGGGCGAAGCATGTTATTTCCGTTCTCTCCGGCCATCTTGGAGGCGGCAATGAGCTGACCTGCCAGCTGGCCGAACGGCTCTCGGCCGAAGCGGTCATTACCACTGCTTCCGATGTCAATCACAAGCTTGCGATCGACGTGTTTGCGAAAAAAAATGGGCTGTATTTGACGGATTTTGAACGGGCGAAGCAGGTAGCGGCGGCGATTGTGGCCGGGCGGCCGGTGAGCTTTTGCAGCAGCGAGACAATTTGTGGTATGCTGCCGCCAGAGCTCTCTGCGCCGCCGGAAGCGGCAGAATTTGAGGTCGTGGTGACGGCAAAGATGGATGCGGAGCAAAAGGGGAGTTGGAGTGCGGACGGGGCGGCGGGTGCGCAGACTGCCCGGCCGCAGAGCGCATCCCTGCAAGAGACAGAGCATCTGACGGCTTCTGAAGGAGCGCGCCGCTTGCAGCGGCTGGTTTTGGTTCCGCCGGTTTTTGTGCTTGGAATCGGCTGCAAAAAAGGGACATCCGCTGCGGCCATTGAGCGGGCTGTGGAAGAGGAGCTTTTGGCACGGAGAATTTATCGGCAGAGCATTGGTGCGGCGGCGACGATTACACTCAAGCGTGAGGAAGCGGGGCTGCTGGAATTCTGCCGCGCCTGGAAGCTGCCGCTGACCTTTTATAGTGCGGCGGCGCTGCGGGAGGCGCCGGGAATGTATGAATCCTCTTCTTTTGTACAGGAGATTACGGGTGTGGATAATGTCTGCGAGCGGGCGGCGGTGCTGAAAGCTCAGGAAGGAAATCCCTGTGTTAAGACAGAATCGTGTCTGGTGATGCCTAAGACAAAAAAGAGCGGAATTACGCTGGCCTTGGCCAGACGAGAATGGAGTGTGGAGTTTGAGTAAGGTATATGTGGTGGGCATTGGCCCCGGAGAATATGAGCAGATGACAATCAAAGCGGCCCGCGTGCTGACCGAGTGCGATACGATTGTGGGCTATACCGTTTATGTCGATTTGGTGCGGGAGCATTTTGCAGGAAAAGAATTTCTGACGACGCCGATGACCAAGGAGGTAGAACGCTGCCGCCTGGCTTTTACGGAGGCGGAAAAAGGAAAGACTGTTGCGATGATTTGCAGCGGAGACGCGGGCGTCTATGGGATGAGCGGCCTGATGCTGACGATCGGGGCAGAATTTCCGCAGATTGCAGTCGAGATTGTTCCCGGCGTGACGGCGGCAATCGGCGGCGCAGCCGTGCTGGGCGCGCCTTTGATTCATGATTTTTCCCTCATCAGCTTAAGCGATCTTCTGACCCCCTGGGAAAAAATAGAAAAACGGTTAAGGGCTGCGGCGGAGGCGGATTTTGTGATCTGTCTGTATAACCCTTCGAGCAAAAAGCGGGCCGATTATCTAAGGCGGGCCTGTGATTTGATTTTAGAGTATCAGAGCGGGGAACTGATCTGCGGCACGGCGGCACAAATCGGCCGGGAGGGAGAAACGATGCAGCTGTGCACTCTGCAGCAGCTGCGGGATTGGAAGGTGGATATGTTTACGACGGTGTTCATCGGCAATTCACAGACGCAGATCATCGACGGGCATATGGTGACGCCCCGCGGATACCGCATGGTCTGAAATGAGACAAGAAGAGGCTGAATGATGGAAAAAATTTTGATTTTTGCGGGAACAAAAGAGGGACGCCTGCTGGCCGAGCATTTATGCAATTGCAGAAAAGAAGTACATATTTCCGTAGCTACCGCATACGGCCGTGAAGTGTTAGCGCCCAGGGAAGGATTGATCGTGCACCAGGGGCGTTTGGGGCAGGAGCAAATGGAGCAGCTTTTGGCGCAGACAAAGTGGGAGGCGGTGATTGACGCAACCCATCCCTATGCGACCGAGGTCTCTGTCCTGCTGAGGGCAGCCTGTGAAAAGACGGGCCGGCGTTATCTGCGTCTGCTGCGGGAGGAAAAGGCCGGGTACGATCTGTGGCAGGAGGCGGGCCGGGGGCAGCCAGAAGCATCGGCCAGCTTCGCAGCACAGCGGTCGGATGCAGCCGTGCCAAGGGCGGAGCGCTCCATTTGCTATGTTGATACAAAGGAGGAGGCGGCTGCATGGCTGAATGAGCGGTCGGGAAATATTCTGATGACTACCGGCAGTAAGGAGCTGCAGTCATTTTTAGAGCAAATTCACGATCGTTCCCGGCTCTATGTACGGATTCTTCCGGACGGGGAGACGGTGACGCGTTTGAAGGAATGGGGCTTGAAGGGCGGACAAATCATTTGTATGCAGGGTCCCTTTTCAGCCGAGCTGAATGAAGCCATGATCCGGCAGCTGAACATCCGCTACTTGGTGACGAAGGAGACTGGCGTAACCGGAGGCTTTCCCCAGAAGCTGGCCGGGGCTCAGGCGGCGGGGGCAGAAGTCGTTGTCCTTCGCAGACCGGGGGAAGCGGACGGGTATTCGATGGAAGAGCTGCTGCGGGTGTTAAAGCTGTCGCCGTTTGACTTGGACGCAAAGCCACAGGCAGAGAAACCCGCACGCCAGATCACGCTTCTGGGGATTGGGATGGGAGCGCGCGGCAATCTGACAGAAGAAGCGCGCCGCGCCTGCGAACAGGCGGACTTGATCGTAGGGGCCGGCCGTATGCTCAAGACGCTGTCATTTTTTGGCAAGCCGATGCAAGAGCTCTATCGGCCGGAGGAGATTCTTGCCTTTTTACAGCAGAACCCGCAGTATCAAAGCATTGTGGCGGCTTTTTCCGGGGACGTCGGATTTTACAGCGGAGCCGGGCAGCTGCTGGCGCGCCTTGCAAAGGAAGATTATGAGAGTGAGCTGCTGTGCGGCATTTCTTCGGTCGCTTATGCGGCGGCAAGGTTTGGCTTAAGCTGGCAGGATATGAAGCTGGTCAGCGTTCACGGGCGCAGTCAGAATGTGGTGGGAGCGCTGCGCACCCATGCGAAGGTGTTCGTCCTCGCCGGAAAGGACGACAGCATCCGCGCGTTGGCCCGTACTCTGATCGACTACGGCTTTCCCCAGGCGGTGATGCATGTGGGCACGTGCTTGAGCGAGCCGACAGAAACGCTCTTGAGCGGCCGGCCGGGAGAATTTCTTGAATTTGCACAGGAGGGCCTGTCGGTGGCGATTCTGGAAAATCAGGCCGCAGAGCGGGCGGCTGTCACCCATGGCCTGCCGGATGCGTGCTTTTTGCGGGGAGCGGCGCCGATGACAAAGGAGGAGGTGCGCAGCATTGCGCTGTCCAAGCTGGCGCTGACCAGGCAGGCGGTGGTGTACGATATCGGCGCGGGAACCGGCTCGATCGGTATCGAATGCGCGCTCGCAGCGCCGGAGGGGATGGTCTATGCGATTGAAAAAAAGGAAGAGGCGCAAAAGCTTCTTTTAGAAAATCAGCGCCGTCTGCGCGCTTTTAATCTGACACCGATCGCCGGGAGCGCGCCGGAGGCGCTGCAGAAGCTGCCCGCGCCGACCCATGCGTTTATCGGCGGCAGCAGCGGTTCCATGGATACGATCATTGCGCTTTTGCTGGAGAAAAATCCCAAGGTGCGGATTGTGATCAGTGCAATCGCTTTGGAGACGGTCTCCGAGGTGATGCGGATTTTACAAAAAAACAGATTCGCGCAGCAGGAGGTGGTTCAGGTCTCGGTGGCCAGGGCCAAGGCTTTGGGCAGCTATCATATGATGATGGGGCAGAATCCGGTTTATCTGTTTACCTTGTCGAATGAGTGCAGCGAGGCGGCGGTATGAGGGCGCCGAGGGTGATGCTGGCGGCGCCGGCCAGTGGAAGCGGCAAAACACTTGTGACCTGCGGCATTCTTCAATTGCTGCACAATCGGGGGATTCGGGTGGCATCCTTCAAATGCGGGCCGGATTACATTGATCCGATGTTTCATGGCAGGGTGCTGGGGATTCCTTCGCGCAATCTGGACACCTTTTTCACCGATGAAGAGACGACCCGCTATCTGCTTGTGCGGGGAGCCAGGGAGGCGGAGCTTTCCGTGATCGAGGGCGTGATGGGATTTTACGATGGCGTGGCGGGCATCAGCACGCAGGCATCGGCCTATGATTTGGCGAGGGTGACGAAGACGCCGGTCATTCTGGTGGTCGATGTCCGCGGCATGAGTGTCTCGGCGGCAGCCCTGATTCGGGGATTTTTGCAGCATCGGGCAGACAGCCGGATCGCCGGCGTGATCTTAAACCGGGTCAGCGCCGGCCTTTATCCCCGGATGAAGCAGCAGATTGAGGGCGAGCTGCCGGTCAAGGTGCTGGGCTACGTGCCGGAATCGAACGCGTATGTGATTGAGAGCCGCCATTTGGGCCTGGTCACACCGGGAGAAATCATGGATTTGCAGCAGCGCCTGCAGCGCCTTTCCGAGGCGCTGGAGGAAACCCTGGACGTGAACGGACTGCTGGAGCTGGCAGCGCAGGCGGAAGAAATCTGCGGACAGAAACCGCAGATTCCACGGCTGACGACGGAGGATTTTTGTCCAGGAGACGAGGGAAGCCCGTCGATCGGAGCTTGTGAACCGCCCGGCATCGTGAAAATTGGCATCGCTCAGGATGAAGCTTTCTGTTTCTACTATCAGGACAATCTTGCGCTGCTGGAGGAAATGGGTGCGCAGCTGTGCTGTTTTTCTCCGCTGGAGGATTCGCGTTTGCCAGAGGGGATTCAGGGATTGATTTTTTATGGCGGTTATCCGGAGCTGTATGCGCGGAAATTGTCGCAAAATCATGCTCTGATCGCAGAAATTCGGTCGGCGCTTGACGGCGGGATGCCGTATTTGGCGGAGTGCGGCGGGTTTATGTATCTGCACGAGACCATGGAGGACTTGAACGGGCAGGCGTATCCGATGGTGGGAGCTGTGCAGGGACATGCATTTCAAACCAAGAAGCTGGGGCGGTTCGGCTATATCACGTTGGAGGCGCAAAAGGATCAGCTGCTGGGCGCGCGCGGGACGCAGATTCGGGGCCACGAGTTCCATTATTTTGACAGCACTGACAACGGCAAGGATTTTCATGCCGCTAAGCCTTTGGCAAAACGGGAATGGGACTGCATGCATGCCGATCAAAGGCGCGCGGTCGGATTTCCCCATCTGTATTATTATTCCAATCCGCAGATGGCGTTTGCATTTGTCAAGGAGTGCGCGTCCTTTTCGCGGGCACGCTGAAACGAGAAAGCGGCCGGATGTTGCCGTCAGGGAGGCCGGGCCGTAACAGCACGCCATATCTGGCAGTAAGGAGAGAAAGAATATGCTTGAGGAAACGATCGGCCGGATTTTGCCGGCGGACAAAAAGGCAATGGAAGCGTGTCAGTCCTATTGGGATACAATCGCCAAGCCGCTGCGGAGCCTGGGCCGGCTGGAGGAATATGTAGTGCAGCTGGCGGGCATTCAGCGGACACACCGTGTGCAGCTGGGAAAAAAGGCGCTGGTGATTTTCTGCGCGGACAATGGCGTGGTGGCTGAGGGCGTCACCCAGTCCGGCCAGGACGTGACGGCGATTGTGGCGGAAAATTTTCTCGATACAAAATCTTGTGCAGCGATCATGTGTAAGGATGCGGGGAGCGATATTTTTCCGATTGATATCGGCATGGCGGTCGATACGCCGCGTGTCGAGAAGCGAAAAATTGCTTACGGGACAAAAAATATGGCCAAAGAGCCGGCGATGACCCGTGCGCAGGCCATTGCGGCGCTTGAGACCGGCATTCAGCTATCGGTTGAATTGAAAGAGCGGGGCTATACGATTCTGGCGACCGGCGAGATGGGGATTGGCAATACGGCGACCAGCAGCGCGCTTGTCTCTGTGCTGCTCGGCTTGACGCCGGCGGATGTGACCGGGCGGGGCGCGGGCCTTTCCACCGAGGGACTGCGGCGCAAGATCGCTGTTATTGAGCAGGCGATTGCGCTTCATCAGCCGAATCCGAAGGATCCGATTGATGTGCTGGCCAAGGTGGGCGGATTCGATATTGCCGGGCTGACCGGCGTATTTCTGGGCGGCGCAGCACAGCGTCTGCCGGTGGTAATGGATGGATTTATCTCAGCTGCGGCCGCTTTGCTGGCTGTGCGGTTGTGTCCGCAGGCATCGGACTATATTCTGGCGTCTCATGTCTCCAAGGAACCGGCCGGAGGACTGCTTCTGGAGGTACTGCATAAAAAGCCGGCCCTGACCTGCGATATGTGCCTGGGGGAAGGCACCGGGGCCGTTGCGCTGTTCCCGCTGCTTGAGATGGGGCTGCATATTTACCAGGATATGAGCACCTTTGCGGAGACTGAGATTGAGGCGTATGTGCGGTATGAATGAGCGCATGATACGGGAGAGAGCGGAGGAACGAACATGGTGGTACTGGTAATCGGCGGAAGCGGAAGCGGCAAATCGGCCTATGCGGAAGCGCGGGCAGCGGAATTGTTTGCGCGTCACAAGTCGGGCGGACGTTTGGTCTATCTGGCGACGATGGAGGTGCGGGACGAGGAGAGCCGCCGCCGGGTGGCACGTCACCGCCAGATGCGCAGGGAAAAGCAGTTTGTCACGGTGGAGTGCCCGACGCATTTAGAGGAGGTTGTAGCCGGGCCGGGCGATACTTTTTTGCTCGAATGCATTTCCAATCTCACCGCCAATGAGATGTATGCGCCAAACGGCCGCGGGGCGCAGAGCGCAGAGGTGATTGCGGCCGCAATCCGCAGACTGGCAGAGGCGGCAAAGCATTTGGTTCTTGTGGGCAATCATGTTTTTGCCGACGGGGTGGATTATGATGCTTCCACCACCGAGTATCTGCGTCAAATGGCGCGGATTCAGCAGGAGGCTGCGTCGCTGGCCGATGAGGTCGTGGAGGTGGTCTGCGGGATTCCGCTGATGATCAAATCTGCTGAAAGCAAGGAATGCGTGTGATAAAATGTCAGAAAGGACAACCGCTATGAGAGTGATCAACAGCTTTATCATTGCTTTTGCCATGTACTCTAAGATTCCCATGCCCCAGGTGGACTGGAATAAGGAAAATATGAAATATGTGCTGTGTGCCTTTCCCTGGGTGGGAGCGGCAATCGGGGCGGTGTTTACGCTGTGGGGCCGTCTGGGACTGCTTTTGCCGATCGGTCACACGCTGTATGTGATTCTGCTGCTGCTGATTCCGGTTGTCATTTCCGGCGGCATTCATTTGGATGGACTGTTGGACACGGCGGATGCCTTAAGCTCCTATCAGTCCAGAGAGCGGCGTTTGGAGATACTCAAGGATTCTCATGCCGGGGCCTTTGCGGTGCTGGTCTGTGCCGTTTACTTTTGGGCAGATTTCGGCTTCTTGAGCGAGCTTTCCCCGCAGCGTCTTTCGCTTGTGGCGCTGGGCTTCTTTTTCTCCCGTGCCTTAAGCGGCTTTGCGATTGCTACTTTTCCGTGCGCGAAGGACAGCGGGCTGGCGGCGACCTTTTCCCAGGGAGCCGACCGGCGGCGGACTCAAATGGGATTGCTGGTTCAGATCGCGGCCTGTGGGCTTTGGATGGCGGTCAAACAGCCGCTGGCCGGGACGGCGGCGGTGGCGGCGGCTTTGCTGTGCTTTTGCTATTATCATTGGATGGCGAAAAAGAAGTTTGGCGGTATTACCGGGGATTTGGCCGGCTGGTTTTTACAGATGTGCGAGTTGTGTATGCTGATTGCGGTTGTGGCGGTGCAGATAGCGGAGAAGCTGTGCGTGGTCTGACGGGTGCGGCCAACAAAAATCGGTGCGCATGCTGGTCTGGCAGCGATAACAGAAATGCGTGCGCATGCTGGCCTGGCAGCGATAACAGAATTCTGTGCATTCCCTGAGAACAGGATTGAGAGTAGTGGGTGAAGCGTATGATTTTAATAGTAGGCGGCGTATTTCAGGGCAAGCTGGAATTTGCCAAAAGCTTGAAGGAGTCCGGCGTCGAGCCGGAGCGGATTGTGGACGGAGAAAATTTGGATGAGGAGCAGCTTGCATCGGCCGATGTGGTCAATCATTTTCACCTGTATCTCCGTTCGCTGTTGGAACAGGGGCGGGAGGTAACAGCGGCCGTGCAGTCGCTGCTTGAAAGGAATCCACAGGTCATATTGGTGGCGGCGGAATTGGGCTGCGGCGTCGTGCCGATGGATGCGTTCGACCGACAGTACCGGGAGACCGTAGGGCGGGTCTGCTGTCGGCTGGCCAAGGAGGCGCAGGCCGTTTATCGTGTGACCTGCGGCATCGGCGTGCGAATCAAGTAGCAAGCGTACAGAAAGCAAAAGCCGGCAGTCTGGGCGTGCTT
>CAMULB010000011.1 GCA_947089585.1 uncultured Lachnospiraceae bacterium
GATCGTCTCAATATCGCGGGCCGGATCTACGCTGCCGTCCACATGGACAATATTTTCATCCTCAAAGCAGCGCACCACATGGACAATGGCGTCCACCTCCCGGATGTTGGCCAAAAACTGATTTCCCAGCCCCTCGCCCTTGCTGGCTCCCTTCACCAGACCGGCAATATCGACAAATTCAACGACCGCGGGCGTTACCTTTTTGGAGTGATACAGCTCTCCCAGCTGCTTGATGCGTTCATCCGGCACGGGAACAATGCCCACATTGGGGTCAATCGTACAAAACGGATAATTGGCCGATTCGGCTCCGGCCTTGGTCAGTGAATTAAATAACGTGCTTTTTCCTACATTGGGAAGTCCGACAATTCCGAGTTTCATTTTTATCTTTACCTGTCCGAAAATCCTTAGATTTCAAGGGTTTCCGCCTTTCGTTATATTTTTACTGCACAATCCTGTGACTGTCAACAAAAAGAATTTGATACAAATTAGTATTATACCATATCATCCATCATTTTGAAATAATCAAATGAAATTTTCTTCTAAAGCAAAAAGGACTGGAAACCCAATCCTTTTGTACGATCACAATTCCATACGGATTCCTGCAAAATCAATTGCAAGGTCTTCATAGATTCCAGCCTTTACCTTGTCCTGAAATGTATAATCCATCATTTCATCATGTTCAAAATTATAAACCGTGATAAGATTACGCTCGTAATCAACAATCCAATATTCCCTGACTTCCGCCGTTCGATATTTAAATAACTTCTTATTGTAATCCATTGGACGGCTAGAAGGCGATACAATTTCTATAATCCAATCCGGCGCGCCATTGCAGCCTTCATCCGTAAGCTTGTTTTTATCACAAATTACAGATATATCCGGCTCAAGGTATATTTGATCATCGGCATGCAAAAATACCGCAAATGGAGATGGATTACTTCACAATCTCCACTTTTTCTTCCAATATAATCCCTTATTCTAAATGATAATTCCATTACAATTCTTTGATGCGTGCGATTGGGTGTTGCCATCCTATACAATTCACCATCAGCAAACACTAATCAATTTTGCTTAATAATTATTCTCTGTCGTGTTCGTAGTTCTTTTGATTATTTGATATATCCATATTATCCTGCCTATATGGGCTAATGTTATCATTTTGTTATCGGTGTTGATAACACTGGCTCTGTAACTGCGGATCATAACTATATGTTCCGACTCAAATTATAAGCGGTTTTGCTTAGAAATTCAACATTTATTTCCAACTAAAATCTATTGTTCGGAATTTGTAACTACGTCTGAGACTAAAATTTACTGTTCTATTATCTTATACATTACAGAAACGCAATCTTTATCTAATCCCGACTTTTTATAAAATGCTATATTATTTTCGATACAAATTAACTGTACTGAAGAAATTTCTTTTTCCTTCAAATATTTTTCTAGATTTTTCAATAATAATTTGCCTACACCTTTCTTTTTCCATTCTGGAACAACAAACAATTCCGAAACATAGAAAAAGTCCTCATCGGAATATGGGTCAACATAACCAAGAACTCCACCAATCACTTCATTTTCACTGACTGCAACTAATCCGTAAGCTTCGTAATTTCCCATGATAGCCTTAACTCTCCGTTCAGCTTTTTCCTTCGTCCAAATTTCATTCCAAGGTTCCTCAGAATATGCTTTTCCCATCGCTATTGCCAAATCTGCCACATCACTTTCACTTACTACTCTAAAACTAATATTCATAATAATCTCTCCGTCAACTTCAAATAATACGTTGATCTTAACTCTTAGAAAAGCTGAATTTTTCGACTCCCTGAAATTGGAATTCGATTTTAAAAACTATCACTCAAACTGTAATTTCATAAAAGTGGTACATTTCCTCTTTACTATCATTCAAATCCTTATATATCTTTTTCTCTGTTAATAAAAAACCTGCTTTTTCAACCACTTTCCATGATGAAACATTTTCTGCTCTAACAGTTGCTATCATCTTTTGTATATTGTAACTACCGAAAAAATGCTTAATATATGCTCGGACTGATTCAACTGCATAACCCTCATTTCTATAATGTGCTCCGATAAAATATGTAATACCAACCTCCTGTAGGTCTTCATAATATGAGCAACCAACGGAACCAATTACCTTATTCTCATCTTTTAAAGTGATTACATATGCTAAATAATCCTTGCATGGATTATTTCTAATAGCAAATTGCGTAGCTTCTCTTATCCATTCTGCCATCCATTCGCCGCAACTATCATCAAAACCAACATCAGTAAGGCTACCATCCGAAGCCATTTCAATAAATGCTTCTTCATCCTCTGAACTCAAATCTCGAATTATCAATCGTTGGGTTTCTATCAACATAATTAGTACCTCTTTTCTACAAATTCCACATTTGTTAATAAAACTCATATATATTACAACATGATTGTCCTTGCTATCTTTCCAATTGACAAATTACTTGTATCAATACAATTATCCAACGTTTCAAAATACAACAATAAGTTTAAACTTATTTCAAACCATTTGTCTATTCGCCATTCGTTCACTTTATCATTTTTCCAACGTGTATGCAGATTTTCCTTATCACATATTAACGTAACGCTCTTAATTTCCATTTGCAGATTCGAGATGCCATCTATAATACTCTGATAAACCCGTAAATCATCCATTAACCATACCAACACTACCATTTGACATGCAGAACACTTTCTGTAGTTATTTACCATATGAATGATATTATCTATTACCATAGTTTTTGTTTCACGATTTCCGACCAATGGATGAATATCCAAGCACCAATCCCCATCAATAAAAGCTGTTCCAGGATTCATATTTGCAATATATTTTCCTACTGTTGTTTTTCCACCCCCATAGGTCCATTAATAATTATTACCTTCATATTCGTCGCTCCAATCTGCTTTTATTAATCTCCTCGTATAATAAGTTTGTAAGCAAGAAAAACAGCTTATAGACTTATTCTTTTTTGATTAGACAGAAGGATAATTCTAAACATCCTTTCCGAAGATTCTTCTTCAATCAGCTCCGCCCGTTGCCCTTCTGGCAACGCATAAATATCATCTATTGTATAAGCTTCTAATTTTTCTTGCAGCATCCATTTTTGTCCCATCCTTCCTTTGTTATATTATATCCAAAATTGCATCACATGACAAGGCCTTTTGCTGTACAAACACCCCCGTCCGCCCCTCCCGCCCAGAATTCGATGCTCACCGAACGCGCACGCTTAACCCGTGAAACGAAACAGAAAAGGAACTGATGCACCGATACGTGCAGCAGTCCCTCCTATTCCCGATCGTTTCCTTTTCAGACACACGCTAACGTTTCCTTAAAACCTCTTTTTCATACTTCTGCACCTGGGCAAACCATTCCGAATCCTCTGCCGGCGCGCCGCAGCGTTCACAGTATTCGGCCCAAACATCCCCAAACGGCGCTGTCTTGATCTCCTCCTGGCGCACCATCAGCTCGGTCATCCGATTTTGCTCCTGCAGCTGCTGATACGCTTCATTCGGCGTGCAAAGCGCCTGCAAAAGGGCTTTCTGCCAGCTGCGGAACCCTACCGTCCAGGCGGCAATGCGGTTGATGCTGGCGTCAAAGTAATCCAAAGCCATATACACACGCTCAAACGCCTGATTGCGTACAATCTCCTTGGCCATCTCCTTTGTCTCGTCGTCAAACAGAACGACATGATCGCTGTCCCAGCGAATCGGCCGGGTGATATGCAAGGCGATCTCCGGGAAAAAGCACAGCAGGGCGGGAATCTTATCGGATACCATCTCTGTTGGATGGTAATGGCCGTTGTCCATCAGCGGCATGCATTGCTCCGTATGCGCCGCTGCAAAGCTTAAAGAAAATTCTGCGCTGCCTACGGTATAAGCTTCGACGCCGATGCCAAAGACCTTCGATTCCACACAGGGCTTCACCATCTGATAATCATACGGTTCGGACAAAATCTGCTCAATCGAATCCTTATAGCGCATTCTCGGCCCCATCCGGTCTGCCGGAATGTCTTTGTAACCGTCTCCCGTCCAGATATTCATCACACAGGGGATGCCAGTCTCCTGGGCAAAATAACTGGAAATGCGGATGCATGCCTTTCCGTGCTCAATCCAGAACCGTCTTGTCTCCTCATCGGGACTGGACAGCGTCAGGCCGTCCTTGACCCTCTCATGAGAAAAAAAGGTCGGATTGAAGTCGATGCCCAGCTGATGCTTCTTGGCAAATTCCACCCAGCCGGCAAAATGCTTCGGTTCCAGCTGATCCCGATCCGCAAACTGTCCCGGCTCTAAGATTGCATAACAGGCATGGAGATTGAGCTTGACCTTGCCGGGCACGAGACGAATTACCTGCTCTAAATCCTCCATCAGCTGTTTTGGCGTCTTCGCCCTGCCGGGATAATTGCCGGTGGTCTGAATCCCGCCAGTCAATGGGCCGTCGTGGTCAAAGCCCGTTACGTCGTCTCCCTGCCAGCAATGGAGCGACACCGGCTGCTGTTTTAACAGCTCGATCGCTGCCTCCGTATCTACCCCTAATTTTGCATACATCTCTTTTGCGGATTCATAACGTTCCTTTTGTGTCATCCTTCATTCTCCTTTCCGTTGCAGCGTTCTCATTCTCTTCTAATTTGGATCGGTCGCATCATACGTCTTGATTGCAAAAGAACGATTCACACAGGCTCTGGCCTCCTCCACGGAAGCAAATACGCCGTCTCGAATCATTTGCGCCGTCAGATTGCCAATCGCTGTCGCCTCAGTGGGGCCTGCATGCACGGTCTTTTTCGTATATTTTGCCGTCAGCCGATTTAAATAATCGGCGTTGGCGCCGCCGCCCACCACATGAATCCGACGATAGCTTCTACCCAGAATCGCCTCGATCTCCCTGGCCGTCTTTGCATAGCATTCCCCCAGACTGTTGTAGATCACAGCCGCAATCTCTCCAGGCGTCTTCGGCTCCGGCTGATTGGTGTCACGGCAAAATCGCTGTACCTCGTCAATCATGCGATCTGGAGCCAGGAAACAGTCATCATCTACCGCGACCCTGGATGGAAAATCATCACACTCTGCCGCTAACTCACAAAGCTGGGCGAAGGAATACCGATCCTTCCATTCCTTTTTTACCTTTTGAATCATCCACAAGCCCATAATATTTTTCAGATAACGGAAGCGGTAATCATAGCCGCCCTCGTTGGTGAGATTGGCCTCCCGGCTCTCTGGCGAGCAGTTGGCTGTTTTTGTCTCAATCCCCATCAAAGACCAGGTTCCTGAACTGATATAGAGAAAATCGTCGTCATTTGCCGGCACGGACAGTACCGCGGAGGCTGTATCGTGCGTCCCCGGAAGCACAACTGCACAGTCAAAGCCCACCTCCTTTTGAATCTCGTCCCGTAAATGTCCGACCAAGGTTCCCGGTGTATGAATCGGCAAAAAGATTTCGTTCGGGTAGCCCAGCCGCGCAATCAGCTCTCGATCCCAGTCTTTCGTCTGCGGATTGACCAGCTGTCCGGTAGTCGCGTTGGTATACTCCTGCATTTTCACGCCCGTCAGCAGAAAGTGAAAATAATCCGGCGTCATCAGCATCGCCTTTGCCTGCTTTAACTGTTCGGGGTGCTGTGTTTTTACCGCCATCAGCTGATACACGGTATTAAAGATCGCTTTTTGAATGCCGGTTCGTGCATACAGCTCTTCCTCAGAGATCCGCTGATATACCTGCTCGTCCATGCCCTTCGTTCTGCCGTCGCGATAACCGATCGTATCTCCCAAAATTTGATCCTTTTCATCCAACAGCACAAAATCAACGCCCCAGGTATCAATGCCCAAGCTTGACGGAACCTTGCCGATCTCCTTGCACCTTCTGATTCCGTTTAAAATTTCTGCAAACAGCTGCTCATGATTCCAGCAGAGATGCCCGTTTCGCTCCTGCAGGCCGTTTTCAAAGCGGTAGACCTCCTCTAACTCTATCCTTCCCTCCACCAGCCGGCCAAGCATATGCCTTCCGCTGGAGGCCCCGATATCAATCGCCAGATAGTAATTCCCCATACGTACTCCTTTCCTAATACTGTCACACAAATTCACAACTATTTCTTAGATCTGTGATGTTCACAGTCATGATTCAAATCTCGATTGATTTCTATATCTGTATTATAGCATCCGACCGAACGTAAAATAAGGACGGTATTTTATAAAAATACCGTCCTTATTTGCAAGCGGCAGAACCACTCAATCACTGACAATCCCGCCATAATAAGAATAGTGATAAACCTTCTGCTCCCCTTTATACACACATCCCTTGCCATGATACATATTCCCGCCGCCATAATTATAGACCGTATAACGACGCCCGCCCTGCTGCCGATACATCCAGCCATTCAGTCCTCCGGCTTTGCACACGGCATACAGCGTCATGCGCAGCAGCTCCAGAACCGTTTCCGACTGCAAGCGCTCTGCTTCGTCCAGCAGCTTGCCATAGTAATTCATCATCCACACCGGACGCTCCCGATAGCAAACCAAATCCTGTGCAAACAAGGATTCTCCCAGGCTAAACTCCTCAATCAGGCGAAACCCGCCCCCTTCATACGTCAGCCGGTCTCTGACTCTCACCCGTGACCGCTCGCCCCACCGCTGCTTCATCTCCAAAAACTGTTCGTTTTTTGCACTCTGCAAAAACAAATACAAATGCTCCAGGTCGTACCTCTCCTGTTCCACGTCCTTTATCCTCTCTTTTGTAAATTCACTGCCGCCCAAAGCAGTGGATCCGGCGCAGACCTTCGATGCCGCATACAGCATCTCTACTCCGTACTTTTATCACAAAACAATATGGACTCCGTGTTTCTCATCCATTCCCCAAAGCAACATTGCGATCTGGTAATTCAAGCCCTTCAGGCCAAACTTCCCCCATGACGCCCACCGCTCAGTGGAGCGGCAGACACACACTACTGCCCGCTCAAAACGCCACATAGCGTGCAGACAAAACCTTCCGCCATTTGCAATGGTCAATCATTTCTGTGCGGACTATAATTTTTCTATAATATAGCTACGATAACAATATTTTAGAATGGAGATGTGAAAATGATTAACAGGAAATCAGACCGAACCATGCGGCGCACAGATACCGCTTTCTATCACACATCACAGACACCCAAAAGCCAACCCGCCAGGACTGCCAGCAGCTCCTCGCTGCCTCAGATTGGCCCGCCACAGACATATTGCGACAGACAAGCCAAGACAACCGCCGGCTTCTTTCTGCCGCCAATGATTGAAGGTTCCTAGAACGTGTTTGAACATTGCCTTCTGCCGGATGTATTCCACAGTTCTTGGGAGATTCGTGCCAAATGAGGGCGACGCAGCAAGCTACGTTGACCGAATTTAGTGCCAATATACCGCGAAATGGGGATGCGGACGGCTGGAATGAATGTTCAGACACACTCTGGTACATCGCTGCATTCATTTTTGAAGTAATCGGTGCCTGAATTTTGTGTCCGGACAAGGCAAAGGAAGGAGACAATGCGCTGGCATTGTTGACTGACGACCACGCGGTACTGGCGCAAACAGCAGGTGCATCGTACTCAATTATGAATGCAATGATGTACCAGTACTATCTCCATCCAGAAATCGAGCTTCAAAACTGCCTGATTCGCACCATTGCGTCGTTAAATTTCCAGTCGATGCGCCGATATCGCCGTCGAGCCTTTGCCAGGCATTGGCACGAACCAAGCAATCCATTGGCTTCCTTTCTGACTGGATGCAGCACAAGAACATACTCTATTCTGTACTACGCCGCCGTTCAAACTCAAACTGTCTCACAGATCCAGACTCTTTTCGTGCACACCGTCTCACAGCCGCAGATCACTCCAGCATGCCGTCAAGCCATACCCTCTCACGGCCGCAGACCACTCCAGCGCAACGTCAGACTATACCATTTCACAGCTGCAGATCACTCCAGCATGCCGTCAAGCCATACCCTCTCACGGCCGCAGATCACTCCAGCGCAACGTCATGCGATCCCATTTCACAGCTCCAACCCATATCGCTTCCTCGCCTCCGTCTGAATGCGAATGGCAAATTGCTCCTTCTTGCAGACCTGAAACAGCATGACTGCCTGTTGAAAGAATTCTCTGGCCTTCGTCCGCTTTCCAAGCTCTGCAGCCGCACAAGCACGATTATTGAGCAAAAACGGCAATACCGCCAGCTTGTTGTGCGAGATGCAATAATCAACCCCCTCACCGCAAAGCTCATATGCCTCTTGATAGCGTCTCCCCGACCCCAGCGCAAGGGAGAGATTGTACAAAATCATCGGATACTTTCTCGCCTTCTCCTCTTCGTCAATCTGATGGCTCTCCAAATATAATTTCAGCTCCAACAGCAAGTTCAATTCCTGCTCCCTCTCGCCCAGCTCGGCATACGCCAACGCAATCCCGTTCAAGATTGTAATTTCATCAAACGTTAAAAGACGTTTCTTGAGATGGCACGCGGCTGCAAATCCCGGCATCGTAATGTGGAGCGCGTCAAGCAGAAGGCAAAGCACCTCCGCCGCGGCTCCCTTGCGATTCTTCAAAATGCTGGCTTTCACAAACAGCAGATACTGCCTGTCCAAATCATTCCGCCCATGAATTCTGCGTTCCATCTCCTCGGTCAGTGCATCCAAATGCTCAAAATCCAGATTCTCCAGCTTCCAGATCAGCTCCTGCTTGAGGCGAAAAAGTTCCATCTCCTCCCGGCTGATAAATCTGCCGTAAACGGCTTCTGAAACGCCAAGCCTCTGCATCAGCGCGTCAAACAGCTTCTTGCCCGGCACCTGCAAATTATTCTCAATTCTGGATAAAGATGATGTACTGCAAATGCCAAAGCATAATTCCTCCTGAGAATATCCTCTGACTACCCGATTCTCATAGATCATGTCTCCCACCAAGTAATGCGCCATGTAAAACAGACCCCTCTACAACCATATCGTTCCTTCCGATCACTGTTACGATTATTGTAGCGGAAAACCGTGCACTACTCTTCGATTGTACTCGACATGCATATCTTAGTACTCTTTGCGCATTTTTTTCGATATTGCCTGGGCGTCACTCCGTATTTCTCACGAAACACCCGATAAAAATAGCTGCTGTTGTCATATCCGACGGCAGTGAGAATTTCCTCTACGGTCAAGGTCGTAGTCCTCAGTAAAAAAGATGCCTGGTGAAACCGCTTTTGCTGCATCAGCTGCTGAAAATTCCGTCCGCACTGCTGCTTGATCAGCCGGCTTAAGCCAGTCACCGACTGATTCATCTGCTTTGCCAGCTCCATCAGCGAACCATTTTTATAATGCTCTTCGATGTAGCGCAGAACCATAAGCATCCTCTCTTTTTCATATTGCGTCGCATTCTGCCCTTCGATTCGCTGAGTATAATTGGTCAGTGTCAGCAGCAACAGCCCCATCGTGGTCTGATTGATATTACGTACATTGCTCTGTCTGTGCACGAGTGACCAAATCATATTTTCAATCAGGTTCTGCACTGGTAGCAGATCCGCGACCCGAAAGTAAATAAAATCCGCGCTGCCGCTTTGTCTGCGCAGAGAACCCACAATAAAATCGCGGATCACATTTTCCTCCTCGATCATCTCAAAGGCCTTGTCAAAAAATTCCGGCAGAATGATAAAATTGACCGCCAAATCCAGCTCGCCTGCCGGCTCTATTTCATGCACCGCATGCTGGTTCAGAAAAAGCAGATCGCCTTTTTTGAGCGCCACCCGCTCCGCCCCATTGATGATGTGAACGGTACTGCCGGAGCACATATAGATCATTTCAATATAATCATGGCTGTGTCTGGGGAAATGAATAAAACGCGTGTGCAGACGAATATCCATCAGCTTGCCCTTTTGCAGCATCTGTTTGGGGTCAATGACAAATTCCCGCCGCCTGGTATAAATACTTTTTTCCACCTCGGTCTGCCCGCCGAGAATTGCCTGCTCTTCCGCCGAGATCTGCCTTAATTGCAGCAGCAATTCCTCTTGCACAGCACCTCACCTCCGTTCCCAATACAGTCGATCCTTGCCCGGCCACAGTTCGCCTCAGCCCCATGGCGCTTCCTTCCGTTCCGGCTGCTGCTCGCTTCGGCCGCACGGCGCTTCCTTCTGTTCCGGCTGCTGCTCGCTTCGCCACGATCTGCTTATGTAATCCCTTCTTCCTCCTCAGTCCAGGGACTCTGAGCATACACCGAGATTTTTTCCGAGAGAAACAGGCTTGTGCCATAGTCTGTCACTGCCTCCACCGGGTCAGACTCCACCCGGTAGACCAGCTTCTTCTCGTTGGCCCCTCTGCGCACCGCTTCAGCCCGCGCCAACCGCCTGCCTTCCTCCGCAGCCAGCTGCCTGGCTCTGTCAAGATCCGCAGCCAGAAGGCTGACACCGCTGCCGACGACCTGTACCGCTCCCAGCACGCCCTGCGGCAGCAGCTGAAACGTCATGCACACCTCGACATTGCCGACGATCGCCCCCAGGGCATTGGCCACATGGGAATGCTCCTTCAGCAGAGCCTTTGTGTGAAACAGCGCCGCTACCTCCTGTAAAAATACCCCGATCGGGCCGCCCACGCCAACCAAAGGCACTTCGCAGGTCAACGCCAGCTGCACTGCCTGCGGCTGCTTTTGCTGCGCGGCCGCTTCCTCATACAGCTGCTCCACCAGGTATTCCAGCCCAGGATTCACGCCCGCCTGTTTCAACCGGGGGTATTTGTCCCACAGCAGCACCCGCGCAATACCGCAGTACAATTTCTTTTCCACCAGCTTATAAATCCGGCGGCTCTGCGTGATGCATCCGTTCGGACACCGATCCGTGGAATCAGCCGCGCACACATCATCCTCCCCGCACAAACGGGCCAGCACTGCAATCGCATCGACCGCGGCCTGTGTCTCATAGCCGTTGTAATCTCCCAGGACATGCATTGCATCAGTCGGCGTAATACCGCAGCGAATCACCACGCCTTCCTCAATCAGACGCTTGAGCTGAGACGGCATCAGGGAGATTTGATGCGTTTCCTCCAGTAACGCCAGATCGAGCGGATTGGCAAACAGCGCCTTTGCCACTCTTCTTTCAAACACGGTATAGGATAAATCGGCGGAAATATCCTTCAGCCCGACGTAGAGATGCTGCCGCCAGCTGTTGACTGCCACCTTTGCCTCCCGCTTTCGACGGCACCATGCCAAAAGACTTGGATAACGGGCCGCCGCCATACTGATGGGCATAATCCGTCGGCTGCCCAAGGTCAGGGAACCATCGTTCTGCAAAATCACCTCGCTGTCCCCGCCCAGTCCAAAGGTATCGACATACATGCCATTGAGATAGATTTTCCAGTCCCCGACCGTAATCCCGCCCTGGCAGCGCAGCGGAACCCCATTTTTGATCAGGGAAATGTCCGTCGTCGTTCCACCCATATCAACGATTACGCCGTCTTTGACCTGATGCAGCTTGGCGGCTCCCATCACACTGGCCACCGGGCCGCACAGCAGCGTCTCAATCGGACGGCGCAGCGAAAAATGCTCGCTCATCAGGCTTCCGTCGCTGCGCACAATCACCATCGGAATCGAAAGGCCCCGCCGGCGCAGCGCGTCCTTGACCGCCTGCAAAAATTCTGCAATCACAAAAATCAAGCGCGCGTTCAGGAGCGCCCCGGCTCCCCGTCCGATCACATTTTTCTCTGCAAACAGCTCATAACCGCACACAGTAGGAAGTCCCAGCTCCTCTACGATCTGCCGCGTCTTTTTCTCCAATGCGGCTCCGGTGCCGTCCGCAAACAGCTCTACAATCCCCACAGCCTGACAGTCCGAAAGCGCTGCGCGCAGCTGCTCCTTTACCTGCTGCCAATCCGGCTCATGCAGGATCTCTCCCCGCAGGGTCTCTTTGCACTCAATAAAAATCAACGTATCATCCACCGGCAGGCCATAGGCGGCGCCCAGCTCCTTCACCGTCCTATCATCCATACCGAGAAATATCAGCTTCCCGCGGCCGCCCTTGCCCTCTACGCAGGCATTGGTCGCCAACGTCGTAGACAGCGACACCATACATGATTCTGCCAGCAGCTCCTGATTTAAAAGATCGAGCGTCCTTCCAATGCCGATGGATAAATCCTCCTTCGTGGTCGGCGTTTTGGCCACAGAGAGAATCCGTTCTCCTTCCATATCATAAAGCACACCGTCCGTGCAGGTGCCGCCTGTATCAATTCCAATTCCGATTTTCATGATTCCTCCCATGCACAGCGGCGGCCATACGACCGCCAAGCGCATGTTCAACCTCCATCCAAATAGATCGCACTTTTACGGCAATCACCGCCTGTCTTTTACATAAGCAGCGGCAGAAACAGCGCCGCTAAGCTCAAAAATATAAAAAATCCCAGCACATCGGTCACTCCGGTCAGAAAAATAGAAGAGGCCAGCGCCGGGTCCTGCTTCAATGCCTTTAAAACCAGCGGAATCAGAGCGCCGGACAGCCCGGCAATCATCATATTACAGACCATCGCGCCGAAAATAATCAGTCCGAGATAAAAATTCTGGTAAATGACACTGACAATCAGTCCGGTGCCAATTCCCATACACACGCCGTCCACCAAGCCGACCATTGCCTGTTTGAGAATCAGCTTCCAGCTGCCCTTGAGCTCCAATTCTCCCAGCGCCAGGCTGCGTATAATCACCGACAGCGTCTGATTGCCGGAATTGCCGCTCAGCCCGGTCACAATCGTCATAGTTGCGGATAAGGCCACCACCTGCGCAATGACCGTCTCAAAGCTTTTGATCGCAAAGGAACCGAGAAAGGCCGTAATCAGATTTACACAGAGCCAGGGAAGCCTGCGCCGCACTGATTCTAAAACGGTGCTGTCAATCGTCTCCTCCTTGCTGACGCCGGCCAGCTGCAGCATGTCCTCCGTGTGCTCTTCCATAATCACGTCGATAATATCATCGACCGTAATAATTCCTAACAGCACCCGCCGCTTATTTACAACCGGGATCGCGTTGAGGTCGTATTTCGATACCAACAGCGAGACCTCCTCCTGGTCCGTCTCCGGCTCCACCCAAATCACCTGGTCATTGCTGATGCTCTCTAGCGTATCCTGATCGTTGGCAATCAGAATATCCCGCAAATCCGCCGTTCCCACCAGCTGCTTTTGATGATTGAGCACAAAAATTGTCTCGATCAGCTCTGTCTTAGGCCCAATCTCTTTGATCTTACGGATGGCATCTTCGATCGTCAGCCGGCCGTTTAACGCAATGTAAGCCGTCGTCATCAGACCCCCGGCCGTATCCTCCTCATAACCCAAAAGCTCGGTGATAATCCGCCGTTCTCCGGCCCGCATCAAATCCACCAGCTGTTTTCTTCGATTGATGCGCAGGTTGCCCAAAATATCCACAATATCGTCCTTCTGCATCCGGGCAAAAATAGTGAGCATGCGGTTGTTGTCCAAATAACCGGCCAGCTCCATCTGAAGCTTTTCGTCTGCCGCTTCAAACAGCTCAGCCAGCTTCTCGTCATCACTCAAGCTGCAGAACTGCGCCTGCTGCTCCTCTTCCCATTCCTCCATCGCTTCTGCCAGATCAATCGGATGCATGTGCTCATAAACCGCATTCAGCTCCGCTACATCCCCACGCGCTAGTGCCCGTACCATCCGCTCCGCCAAAAGCTCCTCCTGGCTGCGCTCCATTTCCACTCCCATGATGCCACCTCTCTTCTCCTTAGCGCTTTATTGGTAACTGCCCATCCCAATCGTTCCAGCAACATCATAACACATTTTTTTAGAAAAACATAAGAATTCTTTTCTTTTTTTTCGGCTAAAAATATATTATACTGACAGTATCAAAATTATAAGTGGTTGAACCAGATTTTTCGGAGGTGTTCCTATGAACAAAAGAATTCGCTACGCCCTGCTCTCATTGTCTCTTGCCCTGCTCCTTCCTGCCGGCTGCGACCCTGCATCCGCTCCTGCTCCGGGGTCGGAACAGGAAGCCGAACAGCCGGCTAATCCGGCACCGTCTGACTCAGACGACACCGATAAAGACCCCAATCCATCCGAAGGAAATGACACTCCCGATGCAGACACGGATTCGGATTCCGCCAACACTCCCGCCAAAGACACAGGCGAGGCAGACAAGGATTTGGACAATCCCGCGGACACAGATTCCGCCGGCCTCGCGGATGATTCCCAGAGCCAAGACAAACCTTCTGGGACAGCGCTTGACGTATCAACGCTTTCGATGATGGAAAAAGCGCTGGATTCACTGATGCTGTGCAGCCTGGAACGCGATCTGGAATATGACTGCGAAAATGCAACGTTTTTCTGGTATTCCATCTATTACGGCGTCATCAACCATACGAGCGAAATTCCGCTGGCGGAACCGATTGAGGAAGACATCCGCGTACCAAAAATGGCGGTGCAGGAATTCGCCAGCGGATTATTCCGCGACTACTCTGACCTGCCCGCCATTCCCAAGGAGCTGTCCCTGGTTCGCTACGATGAGAACTGGGACGCCTATGTTTTTACCCCGATGCCGCGAGGTGAGATTGCGACCCGCCTGCTGTCCGCTTCTTCCTTTGCCGACGGCACCATCGAGGCCGCAGCCGTTTTATACAATACGCAAAACGATCAGCCCCTGTTCTGCGGCACCTTCCTGCTGGAAGAAAATCCTTATGCGGACGGCGTCACCGATGCAATGTTTCCTTACCGCATCGCCGAAATGAAGCGCTCCGACGCAGTCAATACGCCCGAAGAGCTTCCGGCCTGCAAAGGCACCTATGAAGGCTTCTCCGACAACCATACGGTTGAATTTAAAATCGACGGCAATTTGATGGCCTTCCAGGTCGAAGACCCGCAGGTACATGCCCTCCTTGCGCTGTTGTCGGAGGGAAGCGAAATCTCCTTTGTCGCCACGACGGACGCGCACACCGAGGTGCGCACCATCGTCAGCATTTTAGGGGAATAACGCCTCCGCGTTCAGCCATCGTCTGATGATCGCCTTTCTTATGGCACTGACCACGTCATCAAGACCTGCCTTAAGGCGCTGGGCCTGGCAATCATGACCTGCCTTAAGGCACCGGCCTGGCAATCATGACCTGTCTTAGGGCACCGGCCTGGCAATCATGACAATATTAGAGCTTGGGTAATAAGAAAACATCGGCTTTTCCAGCCGGTATCCGTTCCCATAATACATGGAGACATGATAGATGCCAAGATATCGCCCGTTCCCATTATTGCCATAGAAAATCAAATCGCCGGGCCTTAGATCCTCGATCTTGGCCGGTCCCCAATACAATACCTTCCCTGTGTTGGCCATATGCTTGGCCATGTCTGCCGCCGTCGGCGCCCAAGAGCTGCCGCCAATCAGCCGGCTGTTTCTGCCATAAGCACGGAACACCAGGGAACTGCAGTCATAATACCCTTCTGTCATCCGAAGCGGCTGGCTGTAAGTGGAGCGATCCATAATCGCCTTGCCTTCTGCACAGGCATTGAGCGCCGTCTGGGACGCACATTCAATCAGATATTGCAGCTCTTTTCCGTCAGCCACAACCGTAATCAGCGCCCGGCCGCCGTTTCGCACCGTAAAAGCGCCGCTTGCGTCTACCGTGGCCACCCCTTCGTTGGAGCTGCGGCAGGACACCTGGCTTTTGGCGGAAAGACCTGTGAGTGCAATCCTTCCGCTGCCGCCGGGCGCCGAAGCAAAGTAGTCGGACGAGAGCTTGGGATCGCTGACATATACCTTACAGCGCAAGGTTTTTCCGTCTACCTTGGCCGTCAGCACGGTACTGCCCTGTTTCTTGGCCACCAGCTTACCATCCGATTCTACGGAAGCTATGGATGATTTTTTACTCTTCCACTGAATCGAACTATATCCGTTCGTCCCTGTCAGGCCAACGCTCTTCTTCGTTGACGCAGCTGCAACCATCGTTGCCGACGCAAGCTTCGGGTCTGATACCTTCATCTTTGTCGTGTAATTCTTCTTTTTTCCACTCGTGAACGTAACCGCCGCCGTAATTTTAGCCGAGCCGACCTTTTTGCCGGTGACAACGCCCCCGGAATCCACAGAAGCAACGCTGGAATTTGAAGAGCTCCACATTACTTTGGAGATCTCGCCCCCGGTATTGGTCAGCTTCAATTGCTTCGACGTATCCTTGGCAATGGAAAACTGCTGCAGATGAATTCCCCGGTCATAAACCTTGACGGTACAGTGCTGGTTGAAGCTGACCAGCACCCCATTCATATAAGTGGAAAAGCTGACCGTGATGACAGCCTTTCCTTTGCCCCTGGCCTTGATCTCGCAACGATTTTGATCACTGTAAATCTCAATACTGCCGTCATTTTGACTGATATAAAATCTGGGCGTGCTGTAGGTCGGCACATTGCTTGCCAAAAGCGTGGCCTTCTGGCCGGCCATCAATGTCTTGCTGGTAAAATTGAGCTGGCAGGAATTTTTGACTACCTTCACCCTCCAGCTGGCTTTCGCCCCCGGAATCGCAGCCGTAATCGTAACTGTTCCGCTGCCGATTCCAGTCACGATGCCGTTTCGATCTACCTTGGCAATTTTCGGATTCGAGCTTTTCCACTTGACCGAAACGGCAGGCAGCGCATTGGCATACAGCTGCAAGGTGCTGCCCTTAAAAATCGTCGTCACGCTGCTGCTGTTCCCGTAGGAAGCAACCGACGACCGAATCGTAATCGTCGGCTTTTTTACCGTGACCTTGCATTTTTTTGTCACGCCGTGCGCTGTGGCTGTAATTGTTACCGTTCCGGTTCGTTTTCCGGTCACGACGCCCTTCTGATTGACTTGCGCAATCTTTGGATTCGACGATTTCCAAGTGACTTTTGCCGTCGGCGAAACCTGCATTTCAAGCGGAGCCGGATTCTTGAGATAGACCGTTGCCTTCGATGGCAGTTTTACAAACGGCTGCTTCACCGTCACCCTACAGACGGCCGTAACCCCGTTTGCAGTGGCCGTAATCTCGGTTTTTCCAGCCTTCTTGGGGGTAATCGTTCCATCCTTGCCTACCGTCGCCACCGAAGTCTTGGAGGACTTCCATTGAATAGCCGCATTCGGATTCGCCTTCGCCTTCAGCTTCTCCTTGTTTTTTGCACCCAGGTAAATCGTGCACTCGGATCGGTCGAGGCTGATCGTGTTCTGCACCGTAATATAGCAAATGTCAAAAACCTGATCCGACGAATCCTTTGGGTTGATGCAGGAAACCTTGATGCCAACAGTAGCGCTTCCGCTTGTACCGCCGCTTTTGGCCGTGATAACGCCGCCCTGCGAAACGGTCGCGACCGTCGGATCCAGGGATTCAAATTTCAAATCCTTACTCGGCGCATCCGTCTGTACTTCCACAACCTGCGTCTCTCCCGGTTCAAGGACGTCTTTCTGCACCGACGCATAGAGGCTGTAAGAGCGGTATACCGCTTCCTCTTTTTCTGTGTCTCCGTCCGGCTGCTCCTCACGTTCCTCTTCTACAGCGGGAAGCTCCTCTGCCTGTGCGCGCTCCATGCGCTCGTTCACCTGCGCGCCGTGTACTGCCAGAGGCTCTGCCAGCATCAGAACGCCAAGCAGCAATGCCAGCCATTGTTTACTCCTTCTCATTTGTCGATTCCTTCTTTCTCTTTTTTGTCCGGCGAGCGTAATTGCCGCCAAAATCCTCTCACCCCAGAGGGCTGTTCCAAGCTCAGTCAGCAAATCATCATGCGGATGATCTCTTCATTCGTCTCCCGCATGCCTTCCCGTCCCAGGCGTCCAATGTTGCGAATGGATGCCTCAACGCCTTTCTTAATAATTCCGTCCCCACCGTAAAATTGCTGCCCGTTTTTGAACATCTCATAGCCCAAAATTCCGGCATCCACCGAAGAAGCGATTTTTGCGGCGCAGGACGCTTTCGCGCCGTCACAGATCATCCCGGAAACCACCGCCAGCGCATTGACAATCGTATGCACAACACCTTCATCTTTGCCGCCGCACAGATAAGCAATGGCCGCTCCCGCCGCCGCTCCCGCGGTTACGGCTCCGCAATAGGCGCTCAAGCGTCCGATGCCGGATTTGAGATGAATGGCCGTCAGATTTGAAAGCGCCAGCGCACGATAGAGCTCCTCCTCACTGGCCTTGCGCGCGCGGGCATAGACTACCACGGGCACACAGCAGGTAATCCCCTGGTTGCCGCTGCCGCAATTGATGATCACCGGCATCTCACAGCCGTTCATGCGGGCGTCTGAACCGGCCGCTGCCAACGCCTTCGCCCGGTTGGCGACCGATTCCCCACCGGACTTTAAGAGCACCGTGCCGATATTGGCCCCGTAATCCCCGCGCAGCCCTTCCTCGGCAATGGCCATATTAAAATCCATCTGCCGCTTCAACAGCTCTTCTATGTCCTTGATCTCTACCCGTTTCGTAAAATCCAAAATCCGCTCCATCGAAAGAAGCGCGTGGTCGGTCAGACCCCGCTCTTCCTCTCCCTCAATCGGAAGCTGTTCGATCACTTTTCCGTCCTTCTCGATCTCAACGACGTTCGTGTGATAATTGACAATCCGCACGCGCGCACTGGAGCTCTGAGTCGAGACTGAAACAGCCAGATCAAACGTCAATCCGCGGTCTACATGGACTACTTCCATCGGCGTCTGCTCCAAATATTCCCGCATCTGTCGTCTCTGCTCTGGACTGACGGAAGCAATGACCTCCAGATTGCGGCCGGCGTCCCCGGCAATCAGACCGGCCGCACAGGCAGCCGGGATTCCCTTCAATCCATCCGTGTTGGGAACGATCACACTTTTTACATTCTTGATGATACTGCCGCTGGCTTCAATTTTTACCTGCTGGGGCAGCGCCCCCAATACCTCCCTGGCCTTGGCTGCGGCATAAGCTAGGGCAATCGGCTCTGTACAGCCCATAGCCGGAACCAGCTCTTCCTTCAGAATTGCCAGACATGCCTCGTCCATTTCATGTTTCTCCATAGTACCTCTCCCTTTTCTGATCACTTTGATTTCGTCTTCACCTTAACCGGAGCAGAAAAGGCTCCGTACAGTGTCGTTTTTCCTACCTTGCGGTAAGCCCGCACCTTATATTGGTACGTGGTATTCCTTTTGAGTGAAGAAAGCTTCTTGCTGACGGTACTTCCCTTGCTCACAGAAGCAGCCTTCTGGTATTTCTTTTTCGCCTTGTTGTAAACGTAAATCTGATAACCGCTGGCCCCAGCCGTCTTGTTCCAAGACAGCTTGACGCTGTTCTTGCCGGAAGCTTTTGCTTTCAGCGCATTGACCTTGCCTGGCTTTACAGCGCCGGCAGCGACCTCCGAAAACGGGCCGGTATAGGTTTTACTGCCGCTCTTGCGATAAGCCCGCACTTTAAAATAATACGTTGTCTTGCTCTTCGCTTTTTTGTAGGTATAAGACCTCGCACTGCTTCCCTTTACCGTCGCCACCTTGCGGTACTTCCCACTAGCTGAGGTCGCGACATAAACCTGGTATCCGCTGGCCTTACTGTTTTTTGCCCAGCTAAGCTTCAGAGAAGCCGTCTGTGCCGATACCTTTGGCTTCTTTACGGCGTCAATTTTAATTTTATAGTCTGCTTTGAGTGAGCCCTGGTAAAAATTGCCCCGAAACTTGACCGTCACCTGATACGTACCGGGAGCGGCTGATTTCGGATTGCTGTATGTAACCGTATAATGAGCCGGATCAATCGCTTTGCCGTCCTTGTCATAGACTCCCTTCACCTTTGGATAATTCACCTTGCCGTTGCAGGTATATTCCGTCTTCGACAGCTTGATCTTGGATGGCTGACGAATCTTTTTTTCGTACAGCGTCGTCCCGTTCTTTTTGGCCGCAAGCGTTCCGTCCCCGCTGGCTGCACGATTGGTAAACGCCTTGATTCTGGCGCAGGCGTTGTAGCTATGCAAATCCACGGACGACATCCCCGTCTCCAGCTGATAGCTTTGCCCCGAATTGGTGCTGCTGACAAACTGAAACACACCTCCCCCCTCGGTGTACGACGTATCCAAAAAGACTCTGGCCCCGTCCTTGAACGTAAACACGACAGAAAACGAATGGCCCGGCTTGAGAAGCACCGGCTGTTGAAGCTTGATGGTATGATACCCAACATAGACAAACTCGCCCTTCTGAGGGGTAAACAGAAGCGGCGTGCCGCTGGTCGGATTGCCTGGCTTGGGATCTTGATAAATCTGAACGGAATAGGGTGTGTTGGTGGAGGACATGCCGATGGAAACCGACTCCAACAGCTGAGCGCCCTCTCCCTTCAATTGAAAGACATTGGCCATACTGCCGCCAACTCCCACCTGGCGGCTCTGCATTCCACAGCTTCCGTCATACTGATAATTGTAATCGTAATTGTCTGCATCCTCAAAATCAAAGACCATCACCCGCTCTTCCAGCGTCGGTTCCTGATAAGAGAGCCAGAAATATCCGTCGTCCCCCCAGTCGCCCCAGCTGTTGCGCACCAGCCACGCGCCGTCTATGTCGGGCTGATTCTCCGGATCAAAATTTTCCCGGCTGTACTGATCGTCCCAGCCGACAATCGCGATCGCATGGCCTGTAAAATATTTTGCAACAAGCGGAGAATTCCACAATGCACCGGAATAATAGGAGCTTTTTTCCTCATAATGCCCTTTTGAATAATCCTTATACGCGCCTGCAACCGCACCATACTGCATAATCATCTGCTTTACAAGATCGGTTTGTCCCAGTAAAATCCAATACGCGTTCTGCATATGTACTTTATTTTGATATGCCACTGTATCATGCAAAATACCGCGCGTGGCCGCAATGCTGCTGTAAGGCGCTGCCGTTTCATCCGCGCCGCCCTTCCAGCCGGCCAGCGCCCAGGTCGTCAGCATGTTGTTCCCGCCCAGCTGCAGATAGCTGCGGCCGGAATCGACCGGCTCCGTGCCGTTTAATACCGTCTGGCCAACGCGAATCAGCATCTTGTCTCCAGTCGTATTGCGCAGCGGATCGTCCACATGAAAATACGTAAATCGCGCCACCTGATACTCGGACAGATCAATGCTTTGATCCGCCACTTTCCCGTCTACCTGCTTTTTCTGGAAAATCAGTCCGCCTTCCGCAGCTGCCATGGCCGCAAAAGCCCAGCAGGTTCCATAAAGCCCCTGATCCCGCACCGCCGGCAGCCGCTGCCTGTTATCCCAGGCGGATGGCAGTCCCTGCCCGTAGGCGCCGACTCCTTCGCACGCTCCCGTCTCCACCGGCTGCATGTCAAACGGAATCTGCACGTAACCGCCAGGCCGCGTCAGCGCCTCATCCCCGGCCGATTCTGGTTCTGTTTCCGCCGCCGGCTCGTTTTCGCTCGCTTGCGACACCGCTTGCTCTTTTGGCCCGCTCCCCACTTCCTCCGCCGGCTCGTTTTCACTCACCTTTTCCGGTTGCAAGGGCGTTATTTCCGCCGCCTGTTCTTGCCGCACCCCCGTTGACGACGCCTGCGCGATTCCCCCCGGCACAAGATCAAAAACTGCCGAAACAGCCAGACAAACCGCTAACAGACCGGCAATGCTCTGTTTCTTCATAGGCTTCCTCCTCTCTACACCTTCAAAAACAGGCCGAAAAGGGACATTCCCAAACGCATCCGGGCAGCGGCGAATCACTCTCGCTGCACCCGGAAACGTGGATGTCCCTTTTTGCCTTGACCACTTGTGAAATTCGCCGAAGCTACAAGCTTACGCTTCCAGTTTCGTCGCCGTTCACAACAAAGTAGGCCATATTCTCTTCCGGCTTCACATAAACCGTAAACTCTTTCACCGACTTCAGATCTCCTTCATATGCGTCCTTTGCCTTCTCCATAATCTCGGAAATCTCCAGCTCCTTGCCAGCATACTGAATATATATCGACTCTTTAGCCTTCTTGCTGCCGGCTGCTGCCTTCGGCTTTTCGGCCGGCGTCTTGGCTGAGGCTTCTTTCTTCACCGTCGTCTTCTTGGTCTTAGTCTCCGCCTTCGCGGGCGCTTTCTTAGTCTCTGCCTTCACCGCTTCAACCGCCTCCGCTTTCGCCGCTGCAGGAGCTTTTACTTCCGTTTCCTGAACTGCGGCAGAGGCTTTGCTCGCTGCCTTCGCTGCAGGCGTCGTCTCTGCTGATTTACCCCCTACTGCCTGAACGGTCTCCTTCACTTCTACTGTTCTGGTACTCTTCTTCGTGTCCGTCTCTGATGATGTTCCCTTTTTTACATCACTTACTTTAGGCATTTCTCTTCCTCCAAAATTCTCTCAAACCTCACTAACCTCTGTATTATACTGCTTTTTACTTAGAAAATCAAATAAAAGTTTTAAAATTGTAACAATCGCTCCATCGCTTCGCAGATTACAGAGCGGGGACTGGCAATATTGACCCGTAAATACGCGGCTCCCTCCGGGCCAAACATGCTCCCCTCGTTCAGCCACAGCCGAGCCTTCGTCCGCAGCCGCGCGTGCAGCTGTTCCGCTGTGTAGCCGTATTCCGACACGTCCAGCCAGATCATGTATGTCCCTTCCGGCTCCACCAGCTTCATCTTCGGAAGCTTCTCCTTCAGGAAGGAACGAATATAAGCCAAATTGCCCTCCAGATAGTCCAAAAGCTCCAAAAGCCAGGGCTCCCCATAGCGATATGCCGCCTCACAGGCGGCAAGACCAAACAGCCCTGCTTCTTGACAGGACACTCGCTCTAGCTCCGCTTCCATTTTTTCACGCCACTCCGAATTGGGAATGAAACTATTGGAAATCTGCAGCCCGGCCAAGTTAAACGTCTTACTTGGCGCCGTACAGATCATACAGTGATCGGCAAATGCTTCGCCAAGTGAGGCAAAAGTATGGTGGCGATACCCCGGACGGATAAAATCGCAATGGATCTCATCTGCAACCACAAACACCTGATGGCGCAGGCAAATCTCTCCCATCCGGCACAGCTCCTCCTCGCTCCACACACGCCCGACTGGATTGTGCGGGCTGCAGAGCAAAAACAACTTCACGTTATGATCAACAATCTTTCTTTCAAAATCATCAAAATCAATGCGGTAGCTTCCGTTCTCATAGACCAGCGGATTGTTGACCACAACACGCTCATTTGCTTCCACCACCTTGCTGAAGGGAAAATAAACCGGCCGCTGAAGAAGCACCCCGTCCCCCTTCTCAGTAAATGCCCGCACCGCAGCCGCGAGTGCAAACACCACACCGGGCGTCTGTATCATCCATTCTTCTTGAATCTCCCAGCCAAATCGGCGCGAAAACCACTGTCTGACTGCTTCAAAATAGCTGTCCTTACAGAGCGTATAGCCGTAAATGCGCTGACCGGCTGCCTTCTTTAACGCTTCTTCCACCTCCGGCGGCACAGCAAAATCCATATCCGCCACCCACAGCGGGATCGTATCCTCCGGGAACCCTTGCTTTGCAATCAGATCGACCTTCACGCTTCCGGTGTTCCTGCGGTCGATCCTTGTATCAAAATCGTACATACCTACTCCTCATATCAAATTGCTCGGTCAAGCGAGCGCTTCACGCCTCATACCCGTTGGGGTTCTTGCTCTGCCAACGCCAGGAATCCGCACACATACGCTCAATGCCGTACTCTGCTTCCCAGCCCAGCTCCGCCTTGGCTTTGGCGGCATCGGCATAGCAGGTGGCAATATCACCGGGACGCCGCGGCTTGATCTCATAAGGAACCTTTTTGCCGCATGCCTTTTCAAAGGCCGCGACCACCTCAAGCACGCTGTAGCCATTTCCTGTTCCCAGATTATAAATGCTGACACCAGATTGATCTTCAATCTTCTTCAATGCCTTGACATGGCCCTTGGCCAAATCTACCACGTGGATATAATCCCGTACCCCGGTGCCGTCCGGCGTATCGTAATCATCCCCAAACACACCCAGGCACTGCAGCTTACCGACCGCCACCTGCGCAATATAGGGCAGCAGATTGTTGGGGATTCCCTTGGGATCCTCACCGATCAATCCGCTCTCATGCGCGCCAATGGGGTTAAAATAGCGCAGCAGTACAACATTCCACTGCGGATCTGCCACATGCAAATCCATCAAAATCTGCTCCAGCATCGACTTCGTCTGCCCATAGGGGTTGGTAATCTTACCCTTGGGACACTCCTCCGTAATCGGAATCATCGCCGGATCTCCGTACACCGTGGCGGAAGAGCTGAAAATGATGTTTTTCACCTGATGCGCCCGCATCACATCGCAGAGCAGCAGCGTGCCCGTAATGTTGTTATGATAATACTCCAAAGGCTTGGCAACCGATTCGCCCACTGCCTTTAAGCCGGCAAAATGAATCACCGAATCAATCTGTTCTTTTTCAAATACCTGGTTCATACCCTCCCGGTCCAAAATATCCACCTGGTAAAACGGAACCCGCTTGCCGGTAATCTGCGCAACCCGCTCCAACGATTTTTCACTGGAATTTGATAAATTGTCGAGTACGACCACCTCATATCCGGCCTGAATCAATTCAATGCATGTGTGGCTGCCGATGTAGCCGGCGCCTCCTGTTACTAATATCGCCATAATAAGCACCTCCGTTAAAAATAGATTTGCCGCGTTTTCTTCCTGCATCATCCTGCGCGGGACAAAACACTGCGCGCTCTTTCTTTCATATTTTAGCACACGAAAGCACTGCTTTCAACCGGTTTCATCCTTCGATTCAATCAGCACCAAAATCCCGTCCTCAAACGCAATCCGCGCCGTTTCGGCCACAATCTCATTGCTGATGCCGCTGACCTGCGCCGCCTGCGGCAGATAGAAGCTGCTCATCGTATGGCGGTTGAGCGGATAAGCAAAGCCCTCAAGCGTCAGCCCCGTCACCCTTGGCGTATAAGGAATCAGTGACACATAGGCTCCAAACTGCTCCTGCTTCTTAAGACAAATCGCCTTGTCGATCAAGCGAACCCGGTTGCAGCAATCAAGCATCACGCACTCGGCCCCCGCCCTCAGACCCAGTCCCAGCAGCTGCAGATTGCCCAGCACATGATCGAGCCTGCTCCCGGTCGCGCCAAATAAATGCACGGTCTCACAGCCCTGTTCTAACGCCATACGCAGCGCATGCTCGGTATCGGTGTCGTCCTTTTGCGGATTGAGCGCCGTAAACTGCGGTTTTTGCTCCGCTGCCGCCTGCCGGCGGAAAAATTGAAGCACAGCCTCGTCCACCGAATCAAAATCCCCGGTCACATGATCGGGCCGACGATGGCTGCGATAAAAAAATTCCAGTCCGCGGTCTACGGCAATCACCAGATCGTATGCTTCCCGATCCAAATAAGCGCAGACAAACGCGTCCTCAACCCTTCCGCCCGCTACAATCGCCGCTTTCATCTGGCTTCCTCCATGATCCTGTGAAAATCCTGAATATTTTCAGCAATATTGCCTTTAAAAACAGCGGAACCGGCCACAATCACATTGGCCCCGGCCGCAAGCACCTCGCGCAGATTGTCCAGGCGGATGCCTCCGTCTACTTCAATGTCCGTCGTAAGCCCCTTCTTTTCAATCATCGCTTTCAGATCGCGAATTTTATCAAGCGAATAGGGAATGAATTTCTGCCCTCCAAAGCCGGGATTGACGGTCATCAAAAGTACCATGTCCAGTTCCGGCAGAATATATTCCAGGCAACACAAATCCGTAGCCGGATTCAAAGCGACTGCCGTCTTCACCCCCAGGCTGCGCAGCGTGTAGACCGTCCGGTCGAGATGCGTACACGCTTCCGCATGCACCGTCACCAAATCGGCGCCGGCCTTTACAAACTGCTCGGCATAGCGCACCGGCTCCTCAATCATCAGATGCACATCAAATATTTTTTTTGTACAGGGCCGAAGCGAGGAGATCACCGGCAGACCAAAGCTGATACTTGGTACAAAGCTTCCGTCCATCACATCAATGTGAATATACGGCGCACCGGCCCGGTCGATGGCTGCCACCTGTTCCCCCAGACGGGAACAATCTGCCGCCAGCAGCGACGGAGATAAGTAATTCATGTCAATACCTCTTCTTTTCTTTGATCTCGTTGTAGATGGAAATATAATTTTCATAGCGGCCCGGATGAATCTCTCCCTGCGCCACTGCCTCCTTGACGCAGCAGTCCGGCTCGCTGATATGGCTGCAGCCTAAGAACCTGCACCCGTCGGCATAGAAGGCAAATTCTGGAAAATACTGCTTTAGCTCCTCCTTGGGAAAGCCGTCCACGTAGAGGGAGCTAAACCCCGGCGTGTCCACAATATAGGTATCCTCCCCCATCCAAATCAGCTGTGAATGGCGGGTTGTATGCTTGCCGCGGCCGATTTTATCGCTGATTTCACCGGTCTCCATCTCCACAGAGGACTGCAGCAGATTGATCAGCGAGGATTTTCCCACCCCGGACGGCCCGGCCACCGTCGTCGTCTTATGCCAAAGAACCGAATGCAGCGCTTCCCTGCCCTGCGCCATGCGCGCGCTGGTAAATATCAGCCGGCAGCCGCATTTTTGGTAGCGTTTTTTGACCTCGCGTAGCTCCTCCTCCGTCGCCAGATCCCCTTTGTTAAAGCAGACCACCGTCTCCACCTGCTGCTGCTCCATCGCCACAAGAAAGCAGTCCAGCAGATGAAAATTCGGCTTGGGACTGGTGAGGGCAAAAATAACCAGCGCCTGATCAATGTTGGCTACCGCCGGCCGGATCAGCTGATTTTTCCGCGGCAGAATGGAGACGATGTTCCCCTCCATCTCCTCGATGCTTAACACGTCGATTTCTACATCGTCTCCGACCAGGGGCTTTTGCTTCTCCTTACGAAAAATCCCCTTGGCCTTACATTGAAACACCCCGTGCTCTAACGTGTGCACATAGTAAAACCCCGCGATTCCCTTGATAATCTTTCCCTGCATGTTCCTCCTGCCTGTTTACTGTGCCTGGAAGCTGACCTGCAGCGGCCCGGTCGTCTCCGTCTTTTGCTTTGCGCTCTCCACAATGTCGCCGGTCTCATCGTCCACTACCTCCGGCTGCGTCCATTCCCAGTGAATCGTCAGCGTCCCGCTGCTGATATTTTCGATGTTGCTGGCCGAGACGTTAATCCGATCCCCCTGTTCATCCACATTGACCGGAATTGAGACCGTACCGTCGGTTGACGTCAGCTGCACTGAAAATTTCACATCTGCAATCGGTTCATTGTACTGATCGGTCGGCTTGGCATAGGAAGCCTGATACGAATAATAGACTGCCTTTCTGCCCATGCTGATCACCAGCGTCACCGCCGTCCCCCGGTTGCGGTACTCTCCGCCGACAGGCGTCTGGCGAATGACGCATCCTTCGGCCACCGTATCGTGATATTCCGTATTTGTGCCGGCAACGGTAAATCCATTCTGGTCGAGAATGGCCCGCGCCTCCTCCTCGGAACGGTTGGTAACATCCGGCACCGCCACGCTCTCCTGCCCGCGGCTGACCACAATGTTGACCGTATCACCCTTTTTCGCCATCGTACCGCTCTCCGGGCTCTGGGAAATCACCTGCCCGTCGGGAATGGTATCGTGATATTCGTAATTCTCCACTACCGGCGAAAGACCGACGGATTCGATCGTGCGCTTGGCATTGTCCTCGTCGAGCTCGACTACCCGCGGCACCTCAATCTCTCCTGGGCCGCTGGATACCGTCACCTCAATCGTCGTATGAAGCTCAACCTGCTCGCCCTCCTTGTGGCTCTGGTCAATGATTTGTCCTTCCGGATAATCGTCGGAAGCGGCTGTTGCGGCGCGCCGAATGCCCAACCCCATCGTATTGAGCTCGTGCTGTGCCTCTTCCTCCGTCTTTCCGGTCAGAGAAATCATCGTCACCGTCTCTTCCTCCTTTTGGGCGCTTTGATCCTCCTCATTCGGCTCTGTGTCCGGCTCTGTATCCTCGTCCGGTTCCTTGGACTCCTCCACCGGCGCCTTGGGCTCTTCGCTGCTTTTTCCCTGGCCGAATTTGAACAGACCGCTCACGCTTCCCAGGATGCATAAAATGATCACTACGATGATCACCGCAGCCACAATTCCTGCAATCGTGACGGCTTTTTCCATCCTCGGATTTAAAAATCCGCCGTCATCCTCTTCTTCCTCTTCGTCCTCTTCCTCCTCCGGCTCCTCTTCGTCCTCTTCCTCTTCACTGTAGTAGGAATTTCGCGTCTCCTCACGAATCAGCCGTACCTCCTCCTTGGGAATCACACGCGTCTTGTCCTGCCCCAAAGGAATCAGCGTCACAAAATCCTCGTTGGGGCTGATCAGTACCTTTTTCAGATCTACCAGCAGATCGCTGATCGTTTCATACCTTCGATCCGGGCTCTTCTGCGTACATTTGACAATCACCTTCTCCATACTGATCGGCAGATTGGGCGCAAATGCACTCGGCGGCGTCATCTCCTCCTGCAGATGCTGAATGGCAATCGCAACCGTCGTATCTCCGTCAAACGGTACGCGCCCCGTCACCATCTCATACATCACAATCCCCAGCGAATAAATATCGCTCTTACCGTCCACAAAGCCGTTTCTGGCCTGCTCAGGAGAGGTGTAGTGCACCGAACCCATCACATCCGAATGAATCGTATTGCTGTTGGCGGCCCGTGCAATGCCGAAATCCGTCACTTTCACCTTTCCTTCCGTGGAAATAATCACATTCTGCGGCTTGATGTCCCGATGGACAATATGCTTATTGTGCGCCGCCTCAATGCCCCGGCCAACCTGAATGGCAATGCTGACCGCTTCCTTATAGGACAGCTGTCCCTTTTTTTCAATATAAGTCTTTAACGTAATGCCTTCCACGTATTCCATTACGATATAATAGATGCCCTCTTCACTGCCCACATCATAGATATTCACAATGTTCGGATGCTCCAGCCCCGCGGCAGACTGTGCCTCCGTGCGGAACTTGGTGACAAAGTTCACGTCCTCCGAAAATTCCTGCTTCAATACCTTGATGGCCACAAAACGCCCTAAAATATGGTCTTTGGCTTTATATACGTCAGACATTCCGCCTGTGCCGACTTTTCCTACAATCTCATAGCGGTCGGCAATATACATTCCTTCTGTCAACATAGCTACACCTCACCTAAAAATGGATCTATCATAATCACCGTAATGTTGTCTTTTCCACCGTTTTCATTGGCTCCCTCGACCAGCTTTTCCACCTGTTCCGCAATATCTCTCTGACCCTTGATCGTCGTCAGAATCTGCATATCATCCATCATATTATTCAAACCGTCCGAACACATCAAAATCTGTGTCCCCGGCTCCAAATCCACTTCAAAAATATCCACTGCCACCTCGTGCGTGGCTCCTACGGCCCTGGTGATAATATTCTTATCCGGATGCACCCTGGCCTCCTCCTTGGCAATCTCCCCGCGCAGCACCATCTCCTCGACCAGAGAATGATCTCTCGTCACCTGATGAATGTCATCCCGAATCAAATAGAGCCGGCTGTCTCCCACGTTGGCCACCCATAAATGATTCTCACAAATCGACGCAAGCACGGCCGTCGTTCCCATCCCCAGCAGATGAGGCTCCTTCGCCGCTTTTAACACCAGCTCCCGGTTGGCACGTCCAATGGCCTGCCCGAAAATCGCCGGCGGCTCCGTCTTACTGCTTTCCATAATATCCTTTACGATAATCTCAATTGCATACCTGGAGGCGTAATCTCCCGCATTGTGTCCGCCCATTCCGTCCGCAACAATGAACAGGTTGGGCAGATTTCCCACCGGTCTTTCCGAGGTGAACACGAAATCCTGATTCATCTCCCGTGCCCGCCCTTGATCCGTCATGGAAAAAGTCTTCATTGGCCTCGCCTACCTTTCTGCATAACGTTTTCGCAATTGTCCACAGGCCCCGTCAATATCCCGGCCCATTTCCCTCCTTATAGTAACATTTATTCCGCATTTTTCAAGTTTATTTTTAAAATTGCGGATCACAGCCTCCTTCGGCTGCACGTAATCCCGCTCGGAAACGGGATTGACCGGAATCAGATTGAGATGGCAGTTCTGCCCGCCAAGCAGCGCATACAAAGCAGCGGCATCCTCCTCAGAGTCATTCACTCCGGCCACCAACGCGTACTCATAGGTGACACGCCGCCCCGTACAGGAAAAATAAAATGCGCAGGCCTTTAGCACCTCTGTGAGCGCATACGCCCTGGCCGCCGGCATCAAGCCTTCCCGCTGCTTCTGCTCGGCAGCATGAAGGGAAAGCGCCAGCGTCACCGAAAGCCCCTCCTGCGCAAGCTGCCGAATGCCCGGCACAATGCCGCAGGTGGAGACCGTCAGGTTCCGCTGGCTGATATGTAATCCCTGTTCCCCGGAAATCATCCGCAAAAATTTGACCAGATTCTGATAATTGTCCATCGGTTCTCCTGTTCCCATCACCACCACATGAGAAATGCGCTCGCCCGTATCGGCCGAAATCCGATAGACCTGATCCAGCATCTCCGCCGGCGTCAGGTTCCGCACCAGGCCGTCAAGGGTAGACGCGCAGAATCTGCAGCCCATCCGACAGCCGACCTGGGAAGAAATACAGACACTGTTGCCGTGATGATAACGCATGAGCACGCTCTCCACCATGTTGCCGTCCGCAAGGGCAAACAAATATTTCCTTGTTCCGTCCTCCTTAGATACCTGCACCGTAACCGGCTCCAACGCTGTGATCATACCGATGTCCGCAAGGCGCTCACGCAGCTTGCGGGAAAGATCAGTCATTTCATCAAAAGAAGTCACCAGACGCTGATGCAGCCAGGTGTAAATCTGTCTGCCGCGATAAGGCTTTTCCCCCAGTGCACAGACCAGCTCCTGCAATTCCTCCTGATTCAACGATTTCAGATCCGTTTTACTCATATCGCTCCTTTTCTGCCGCGATCCATCATCCGGCCTGGCTGTGACCCGTCAGCACCATTCCGATGCCGAATGGCCTTGCGTCAGTGTCCGTTTCGCTGCCGAACCGCCTTATGTCAGCGTCCGCTCCGACGCCGAATGGCTCTTTTTTACCAGCCTTGCAATAAAAAATCCGTCCTGCTCTCCCGCTGCCGGCAGAAGCTGTTCCTGCCAGTCAAGGCAAAAATCAGGATGCTCCTGCAAAAACCACGCCACATTTTCTTCATTTTCCGACGCGCTGATCGTACAGGTGCTGTAGAGCAGCACACCGCCCGGCTTCACATACTGCTGTACCGTGTGCAGGATCTCGCGCTGCAGGGCTGCCAATTCCGTAATCTGCTCCGGCGTTATACGATATTTGATGTCAGCCTTTTTCCCGATCACGCCAAGGCCGGAGCAGGGCAGATCGGCCAGCACAACATCGGCGCACGCCACATCCTGCGGGCGCAGGATGCGCGCATCCGCCTGGCAGATTCGCAGTCGGTCAAACCCGCAGCGCCGTGCATTTTCCGCAATCAAGGCCGTCTTTCGCTCCGTCAGGTCGCGGGCTTCCACCTGTCCGCCGGACTGACCGTCTGCAAACAAAAGCTGGGCCGCATGTAAGCTCTTGCCGCCGGGAGCCGCACAGACATCCAGCACAAAGTCTCCCGGACGAATTCCCGCGCGGCCGACCGCCTGCATGGAGCTTGCGTCCTGCACATAAAACAGCCCTTCCTGAAACGCGAAAAGCGCCTCCAGGGAATCGTATCCGGAAAGATACAGCGCTTCTTCCAGCTGCGGGTGCGGCCGGACCGCAGCCTGCTCCGCCAAAAGACGCTCGGTCAGCTCCTCACGGCTGCTGCGCGCCGTGTTGACCCGAATACAGGTCGGCGCTTCCTGCAAAAAAGCTGCCAGCATCGCTTCCACCGTCTCCGCATCATACCGGCTGCGCCACATCGCAACAATCCAGGCCGGCATGGAATAGCGCACAGACAAATACGCCGTTTCATCCTCCTCACGCCGAGGCAGGCAAACGGCCGCCTGCTCGCGGCTGATGGTACGCAGTACACCGTTGACAAATCCCTTCAAGCTGGAAAATCCCTTTTTTTGCGTCAGCCTGACCGCCTCGCTGATCGTTGCTCTGGCCGGAACCTGGTCAAAAAACTGCAGCTCATAAACACCGATGCGCAGCAGATTCAAAATCACC
>CAMULB010000012.1 GCA_947089585.1 uncultured Lachnospiraceae bacterium
AGTATTTCTGCGAGATTGAAGCGTTTGATCCGGACAAGGTGAAGGCCCGCATTCTCTACCAAAACCGGGAGAGCAGGGAGCTGCCGGTGAAGATTTCGCTCTTTCAGGGACTGCCGAAGGGAGACAAGATGGAGCTTGTGATTCAGAAGGCGGTGGAGCTGGGCGTCTATGAGATCGTTCCGGTGGCTATGCGCAACTGTGTTGTGCGGCTCGACCAGAAGCGGGCGGCGGCCAAGACAGCCCGCTGGCAGGCCATTGCCGAGAGTGCGGCCAAGCAGGCGAAGCGGGGACTGATTCCGCGTGTCCATCCGCCGATGGAATTTGCGGATGCCGCGGCCTATGCCAAGACGCTGGATGTATGTCTGCTCCCCTATGAAAATGAGCGGGGGATGGAGCGCACCCGGCAGGTGCTTGGAGGCTTGAAGCGGACGGGCAGTCTGGGCATTATGATCGGCCCTGAGGGGGGCTTTGATCCCAGAGAAATTGATCTGGTGCAAAACGAGGTACACCTTTTGTCGCTGGGGAACCGCATTTTGCGGACGGAGACGGCGGGATTTGTGATGCTGTCGATGCTTTTGTATCAGCTGGAGGAATAGAGGAATGGAGATATATTTTGACAATTCGGCGACGACGCGCTGCTTAAAAAGCGTGTGTGAGGTGATGGAGCACGCGTTTTTTCAGGAGTATGGCAATCCCTCTTCGCTGCATCACAAGGGACTTGCGGCGGAACGCTGCGTGCAGGAAGCGGCGGAACGCATGGCAAAGACGCTAAAGGTCTCTCCCAAGGAGCTGATTTTTACTTCCGGCGGGACGGAGGCGGATAATTTGGCGATTCTCGGTGCGGCCTGGGCAAACCAGCGGGCCGGGAAGCATCTGATTACCACAAGAATTGAGCATCCGGCGGTGGCAGAGCCGATGCGTTATCTTGAGGGACAAGGCTTTCGCGTGACCTGGCTGGATGTGGATGCAAAAGGGCGGATTTCCTTAGAACAGCTGCAGGAGGCGGTAGGGCCGGAGACGATCCTCGTCTCAATCATGCAGGTCAACAATGAGATCGGCACGGTGGAGCCGGTGGAGGAAGCGGCCCGAATCATAAAGGCGAAAAATGCAAATACCCTGTTTCATGTCGATGCGATTCAGTCTTACGGCAAGCTGCGTATCCTTCCCAGGAAAATGGGCGTGGATCTGCTTTCAGTCAGCGGCCATAAGATTCACGGCCCGAAGGGCGTCGGTATGCTCTATGTGAAGGAAAAGACAAAGCTGGCGCCGATCGTATTCGGCGGCGGGCACCAGCGGGGGCTGCGTTCAGGAACAGAAAACGTTCCGGGGATTGCCGGACTGGGGCAAGCGGCAGTGGAGGCGTATGAAAATTTTGAAGAAAAACGGGCGCATCTGTCTGCGCTGCGGGAAGCATTTCTGGCGGGCCTGTCCGAATTCGAGTGGGCACATGTCAACGGCTTCGGCAGTTGTCTGCAGCACACTGGCTTGAAGGACGAACGGGCGGACGGCGAGCATTCCGAAGCGGCGTGGGACGATCGGGCAGGCAGAGAGAACGCGTCTGTGTCGAGCGAACGGGCGGACGGCGAGCATTCCGAAGCGGCGTGGGACGGATTGGCGGCGCCCCATATTGTCAGTGTCAGCTTTGACGGGGTGCGCAGCGAGGTGCTGCTTCATGCCCTGGAGGATCGGGAGATTTATGTATCAGCTGGCAGCGCCTGTTCCTCCCACAAGCCGGCGGTCAGCGCGACGCTCAAAAGCATTGGACTTGGGCGCAAGGCGCTGGAATCGACGCTGCGCTTCAGCTTTGGAATAGAGAATACGAAGGAAGAGGTATCTGTCTGCCTCAAGGCGCTGAAAGAGCTGGTTCCGATGCTGGCCAGATACACGCGCCATTGAAAAGGAGAACGAATATGTTTCGAGCATTTTTAATCAAATATGGGGAGATCGGGATCAAAGGCAAGAACCGGCATTTGTTTGAGGATGCCCTGGTTTCCCAGATTCAGCATGCGCTAAAGGCGGTGGAGGGCACCTTTCAGACCTCCAAGGAGCAGGGGCGGATCTATGTCGAGGCGCTGTCGGAATTTGACTATGAGGAGACGTTGGAGAGCCTGCAGCGGGTGTTTGGCATTGTCGGCATTTGTCCGGCGGTCATTTTGGAGGATCAGGGATTTGAACAGCTGTGTCAGGACGTCATTGCATACCTGGATGCGCGTTATGCAGACAAGCAGATGACGTTTAAGGTCAACGCGCGGCGGGCGCGCAAGGATTACCCGATCGAGTCTATGCAGATCAATGCCAGGGTAGGGGAAAAAATTCTGATGGCGTTTCCGCAGATGAAGGTGGACGTGCATCATCCGCAGCTTTTACTGAACATTGAGGTTCGTCAAAAAATCATCCTCTATTCGGAAGTGATTCCGGGGCCGGGGGGGATGCCGGTGGGAACCAGCGGCAGGGCGATGCTCTTGTTGTCCGGTGGAATTGACAGTCCGGTTGCGGGCTATATGATTTCCAAGCGCGGGGTCAAGCTTGACGCCACATATTTTCATGCGCCGCCGTACACCAGCGAGCGGGCCAAGCAAAAGGTCGTGGAATTAGCGCGGCTGGTGGCGCGCTACAGCGGGCCGATTTGTTTGAAGGTGGTAAATTTTACCGAGATCCAGCTCTATATTTATGAAAAATGTCCCCATGAGGAGCTGACGATCATCATGCGCCGTTATATGATGAAGATCGCCGAGCACTTTGCCAAGGAGAGTCATAGTATGGGCCTGATTACCGGCGAAAGCATCGGGCAGGTGGCCAGTCAGACCATGCAGTCCTTGGCGGCGACGAATGAGGTCTGCACGCTGCCGGTCTATCGGCCTCTGATCGGCTTTGACAAGCAGGAGATTATTGATGTTTCGGAAAAAATCGGCACTTATGAGACGTCCATTCAGCCGTTTGAGGATTGCTGCACGATTTTTGTCGCCAAGCATCCGGTGACAAAACCGAATCTCAATATCATTCGCCGCTCGGAACAGAGGCTGCGGGAGAAGATTGATCAGATGGTGCAGACGGCGATTGAAAGCGCGGAGACGATTGTCGTTGAATAAAATGAAATCCTGCGTTTGGGGATTCTTTTCCTTAAGCAGAGTGTTTTGGGTCACAGGACAATCGCTTATGAGATACCCCTGGTGAGATAAAAAAACCCCGGCCTGGGGCCGGGGAAATGTCTGTGCAGCGGCTTGTGCCGATGCGTCAATCTGGTGCGATCTGCCTTATACCAGATAGGGCTTCAGTACCTCTAAGATCTCATCCATGTGCGCTTCGGAATGGATGGCTAAGTCGATGGGCTTGGAGAGATCCAGACTGAAGATGCCCATGATGGATTTTGCGTCGATCACGTATCTGCCGGAAATCAGATCAAAGTCATAGTCAAACTGGGTAATAGCGTTGACAAAGGACTTTACCCGATCAATTGAGTTTAAAGAAATCTGTACTGTTTTCATCATGCGAAAACCTCCTTGGGATTGATTGTTCCAATGATATGTAGAACATAGATTTTTTATAATAGTAACGGTTTTGGTAATAAAAGTCAAGAGCACATCATGATTTTTCGGCACTTTTGGTGATTCGCTGCTACGGTCCACTCCTGGGCAGTGGGCTATGCGGTTATAAATCCCACGGGTGAGAATTGGAATGGAGCTCTGTACACAAGAAGGAGTATATTTTGAAACGAGCGGCAATCCACAACTTAGGCTGTAAAGTAAATGCATACGAAGCTGAGGCCATGCAGCAGCTGTTAGAGCAAGAGGGCTATCAGATTGTACCCTTTTCTGAGACGGCGGATGTCTATGTGATCAATACCTGCTCGGTGACGCATACGGCGGATCAGAAGTCGCGCCAGATGATTCACCGGGCGCGAAAATTGAACCCGCATGCGGTTGTGGTCGCGGCCGGCTGCTATGTGCAGACGGCGCAGGAAAAGGTGCGCGAGGACGGCACGGCAGATCTTTTGATCGGAAATAACCGCAAGCATGAATTGATTGCGATGCTCAAGGCGTATGAGACGCGCCGGGAGTCCCTGACAGATTTAAGCGGGCCGTCGCCGTATGAATCGCTCTCGATCCGTCGCAGTGCGGAGCATACGCGGGCGTTTTTGAAGGTGCAGGACGGCTGCAATCAGTTCTGCAGTTACTGTATCATTCCGTATGCCAGAGGGCGTGTGCGCAGCCGGAGCGTAGAAGAGGTCATGGAGGAGGCGAAGGAGCTTTCGTGTCATGGCCATCAGGAGCTGGTGCTGACGGGCATTCATTTGAGCTCTTATGGACAGGATCTGGGGACGGATCTGCTGACATTGATCCGCCGGCTTCATGAAATTCCGGCCGTCCGGCGGATTCGTCTTGGTTCGCTGGAACCGAAGATTGTGACGGAAGCGTTTGCGCGCGCGTTGGCGGGGCTGCCGAAGGTTTGTCCGCATTTTCACCTTTCCCTGCAGAGCGGCTGTGATGCGGTGCTTCGGCGCATGAACCGTAAGTATACCAGCGCTGAATATCGGGAATGCTGTGCATATCTGCGCAGGTATTTTGAGCATCCGGCGCTTACGACCGATGTGATTGTGGGGTTTCCACAGGAGACAGAAGAGGAATTTGAACAGACGCGGTCATTTTTGCGGGAAATCGGCTTTTTTGAAGTACATGTATTTCCCTATTCCAGACGGCAGGGAACGAAAGCGGCCGAGCTGGCAGGACAGGTGCAAAAGGAAGTGAAAACGAGACGCAGCCGGATTCTGCTGGAGGACACCCAGGGGCTTGGCGAAGCATTTGCCCTCTGGTATCAGGGCAGGAGGGTCGAGGTGCTGTTGGAGGAGGAAGCCGTGCTGGAAGGAACGCGCTGCATGGTGGGGCATACGCCGGAATATGTCAGGGCTGCTGTTTTTGACCCGGACGCCAAGGCGAATCAGCTGGTGCAGTCCAAAGTCGCGGGCGTGCTGGCTGATCATGTGTTAAAGCTTTCGACTTCGCAGCGGCGGCCCTTGTGAGAAAATATAGATTGAATTTTCAGATCATTTATATTAGAATAGAAAATAGGAAAGTGAGAAGAACGAAAGAACGGAAGAGTTTGGGGCGAAAATTATGCAGGATAAAAATAACACACAATATTTTAAAGTGGAAATTGAAAAGCAGATTCGGGTGGACGAGGTGCTAAAGGAAGTGTACAGCGCTTTGCGGGAGAAGGGATATAATCCGGTCAATCAGATTGTAGGCTATATCATGTCGGGCGATCCCACCTATATTACCAGTCACAGGAATGCCCGCAGCATGATTATGAAGGTGGAACGGGACGAGCTGGTGGAAGAAGTGCTGCGCTCCTACATCAAGAATAATTGCTGGGAATAGGAGCTTTTTATGCGGATTATGGGACTGGATTTTGGGTCAAAGACAGTAGGAGTTGCCATAAGTGATCCCCTGGGGCTGACGGCTCAGGGGATTGAGATCGTGCGCAGGAAATCACCGAACAAGCTGCGTCAGACGTTGGCGCGAATTGGTGCGCTGGTCAAGGAGTACCAGATAGAGGAGATCGTGTTGGGGTATCCGAAAAATATGAATAATACGGAGGGGGAACGCTGCGAGCGGACGAAGGAATTCAAGGAGCTGTTGGAGAAGCGGTGCCGCCGGAAGGTGACTTTATGGGACGAGCGTCTGACGACCGTGGAGGCAGACCGGACGATGATGGAGGCAGGAATTCGCAGGGAGAACCGCAGGCAGTATGTCGATCAGCTGGCGGCCTTATTTTGCAGGGATATCTGGATCTGCTTGCAGGAAAACGAGAGGAAAACAATGGAGAAGATAGAATTTCAGGTGCCGGACAGTGACGAGACGGTATCCTTTTATGTCATGGAACAGACCAGGTTCAACGGAATGAATTACCTGCTGGTTACGGAAGAAGCGGACGGAGACTGCGACGCGTTTTTGTTAAAGGAGATTTCAAAAGAGGACGAAGCAGAGGCTTCTTATGAGATGGTAGAATCGGAAGAGGAATTAGAGTATATGTCTAAAATATTCGCATCGGTTTTGGAAGATGTGGATATTACGGTATAGATCTAAGATAGAGCGGCAGAATACAATCGCAGCGGGAGCGTGTGAAGCCAGGCGCCGGGGCGATTGTGGAACGGCCGGAGAGAAATATGAGAACTACATAAATATGATGGAGGTGCAATTTGAAGAAAGAAAAAAACTCAAAATTGAAGATCATTCCCTTGGGCGGATTAGAGCAGATCGGAATGAACATTACTGCCTTTGAGTACGAGGACAGTATTATTGTTGTGGACTGTGGTCTGTCATTTCCGGAGGATGATATGCTGGGGATTGACCTGGTGATTCCGGACGTGACCTATTTGAAGAATAACGCAGACCGGGTAAAGGGCTTTTTTATTACCCATGGGCACGAGGATCATATCGGGGCCATCCCCTATGTACTGCGTGAGATCAACGTTCCGGTCTATGCAACCAAACTGACGAACGGCATCATTGAGCATAAGCTAAGAGAGCACAATATGCTGACCAAGGTCAAGCGCAAGGTCGTAAAATACGGACAGCATATCAACCTGGGCTGCTTTCGGGTCGAATTTATCCGAACCAACCACAGCATTGCCGACGCGGCGGCGCTGGCGATCTATTCCCCGGCTGGAACAATTGTTCACACTGGAGATTTCAAGGTAGACTATACACCGGTGTTTGGCGATCCGATTGATTTGCAGCGATTTGGCGAGATCGGTAAAAAGGGCGTGCTCGCGCTGATGTGCGACAGCACCAACGCCGAGCGGCCGGGCTATACGAGCTCCGAGAAGACCGTGGGCAAGACGTTTGACCATATTTTTGCCGACCATGTCAATTCGAGGATTATCGTCGCGACCTTCGCCTCCAACGTAGACCGGGTGCAGCAGGTGATCAATTCGGCTTACAAGTACGGGCGCAAGGTTGTGGTTGAGGGGCGCAGCATGGTGAACATCATCAGCATTGCCTCAGAGCTGGGGTATTTGAACATTCCAGACCAGACCTTGATCGACATCGAGCAGCTGAAAAATTATCCTGATGAACAGACGGTGCTGATTACCACCGGGAGCCAGGGGGAGTCGATGGCGGCGCTTTCCCGCATGTCGGCGAACCTGCATAAAAAGATTACCATTCAGCCGGGAGATACGGTTATTTTCAGCTCCAACCCCATTCCGGGCAACGAGAAGGCCGTATCCAGAGTGATCAACGAGCTGTCGCGCAAGGGCGCCGACGTCATTTTTCAGGATACGCATGTGTCAGGACATGCCTGCCAGGAGGATATCAAGCTGATTTATTCGCTCGTCAAGCCGCAGTATGCGATTCCGGTGCACGGAGAATATAAGCATTTGAAGGCGCAGGCGAAGATTGCCCGTGAGCTGGGGATCGAGAAGGAGAACATTTTTATTCTCTCTTCGGGCGATGTGCTGGAGTTAGACGCACAGGGGGCGGCTGTGACCGGAGAGGTTCCGGTGGGCGATATCATGGTGGACGGCCTCGGCGTCGGCGATGTGGGCAATATCGTTTTACGGGATCGTCAGCATTTGGCTGAGGACGGCATCATCATTGTCGTGCTGACGCTGGAGTCAAGCAGCGGGCAGGTGGTGGCCGGCCCGGATATTGTCACCAGGGGATTTGTCTATGTGCGCGGTTCCGAGAGCCTGATGGACGAGGCGCGCAAGGTGCTCGACGACACGGTGTATCACTGTATGGACAAAAATATTACCGACTGGGGCAAGATTAAGACCGAGATCAAGGATTCTCTGGGAGAATTCGTTTGGAAAAAGACGAAACGACGCCCGATGATTATGCCGATTATTATGGAAGTGTAGAGAGATGAATCAGATTGATGCATGTGTGAACCAGCTCGTAGACGCGATTGTGCACAGTGAGGAGTATCAGCAGTATTTGCGCATCCGCGAGCGGGTGAAGCGGGAACCGGATAAGGAACAGGCAATCCATGAGTTTCGGCGCCGCAATTTTGCGCTCTGGAAGGACGGAGAGCACGAGGATCTTTTTGAGGAGAGCGATCGTCTGGGACAGGAATTTGCCCAGCTGCGGTCCGAGCCTTTGGTCAACGATTATTTGGCCTCGGAGCTGGCTGTCTGCCGGCTGTTTCAGAAGATTAACCGCACCTTGATGGAAGAGATTGTATTTGATTTGGGATTTGACGACTAAAAAAAGACAGCGGTCGGTGCGGGAAAATGCGATCGGTATGGGCGGCAGAACCGTTTGACTTATTTTGAGGAAATGAGGGATGCTATGAGTGCCAGTAAAGTAGTGCTGCAGATTCTTTCTATTTGTGTCAGCATATTGCTCTTTCTTTTGGTTCTGTTCGGGCTGCTGCGGCTGGGTGCCGGCGCCTATGATTTGGGATATCGGGTCTTTACCGAGAAGCCGGTGGAGCAGGAGCCGGGCACCGATGTGATGGTCAAAGTCACCAAAGGGATGAACGCGCTTTCCCTGGGCACCCTGCTGGAGGAAAAGGGCTTGGTGCGCGACGGCGAGCTGTTTGCGCTTCAGATGATGCTCTCTGCCTATGCCAAGAAGGTGAAGCCCGGCGTCTACACGCTCAATACAGGGCAGACCGCACAAGAGATGTTAAAAGAAATGGCAGCGGAGGAGACGAAGAAAGAGGAAGCCGACAAGGATAAGGGAAAAAAGGAAAAGAAAGAAAAGAAGGATCAGGACGATGGATGAGGAACGGGTTGCGGCCTTTGTGCAGTCTCTGGACGAAGGAAACAGCGGGATTTTGGCAGAGATTGAACAGGAGGCACGAAGGGACCATGTCCCAATTATTCGGCCGCAGATGCAAAGCCTGCTGCGGCTGCTGTTGGCGGTTCAGCGGCCCGCCTCAATCCTGGAGGTGGGGACGGCTGTGGGATTTTCCACGCTTTTTATACAGATGCATAATCCTGTGCCCTGCCGGATTGTGACAATCGAGAATTATCAGAAGCGAATTCCCATTGCCCGCAGCAATTTTCAGCGCGCGGGCAAGGAGAAGGACATCTGTCTTTTGTGCGGGGATGCGCTCGAAGTGCTTCCCACGCTGTCCGGCCCCTTTGATTTTATTTTCCTCGATGCAGCCAAGGGACAGTATCTCTATTTTCTTCCGCATTTGCTGCGGCTGCTGGCCGGAGATGGGATGCTGGTCTCGGACAATGTGCTGCAAGAAGGGGATATTTTGGAATCGCGCTTTGCCGTAACCCGCAGGAACCGCACGATTCACAAAAGGATGCGTCAGTATCTGTATGAGCTGACGCACGATCCAACGCTGGTGACAACGGTGCTGCCGGTCGCCGACGGAGTGACGGTGAGCGTCAGGAGGGAGACACGATGAGAAAACCGGAATTGCTGGTGCCGGCCAGCAGCCTGGAGGTACTGAAAATTGCCGTTGCATTTGGCGCTGATGCGGTTTACATCGGCGGAGAAGCGTTCGGGCTGCGGGCCAAGGCCAAGAATTTTTCCTATGAGGAGATGGCGGAGGGAATCCGATTTGCGCATGAACGGCAGGTGAAGGTCTACGTGACGGCCAATATTTTGGCGCACAACGGCGATCTTTTGGGAGTACGCGCCTACTTTGAGGAATTAAAGGAGCTGAAGCCGGACGCGCTGATCATTTCCGATCCGGGGATTTTTATGATTGCGCGGGAGGTATGTCCCCAGATTGAGGTGCATATCAGCACCCAGGCCAACAACACGAATTATCAGACCTTCCGTTTCTGGCATCAGCTGGGCGCGGCGCGGATCGTATGCGCCAGAGAGCTTTCGCTGCAAGAGATCGGCGAGATTCGGAAACAGATTCCGCAGGATTTGGAGATCGAGGCGTTTGTCCATGGCGCAATGTGTATTTCTTATTCCGGCCGCTGTCTTTTAAGCAGCTTTCTCACCGGGCGCGACGCGAATCGCGGCGCCTGCACGCATCCCTGCCGCTGGAATTATGCGGTTATGGAGGAGACGCGGCCGGGTGAATATTTTCCGGTCTATGAGAATGAGCGGGGAACCTATATTTTTAATTCCAAGGATTTGTGCATGGTAGAGCATATTCCGCAGCTGATCGAAGCGGGAATTGACAGCTTCAAGATTGAAGGGCGGATGAAGGCGGCGCTGTATGTGGCTACGGTGGCGCGTACTTATCGGCGGGCGATTGACGATTATTTTCAATCGCAGGAGCAATATCGAGCGCATGTGTCCTGGTATCAAAAACAGGTGACAGGCTGTACCTATCGGCCGTTTACGACGGGATTTTTCTTTGGCAAGCCGGATGAAAATACACAGATTTATCAGGGAGAGACGTATCTTAGGGAATATACGTACCTGGGCATTGTCGGGCAGGCGGGTGAAGGGAATCTGTTTGCCTTAGAACAGCGGAATAAATTTTCGGTTGGCGAGCAGATTGAGATTATGAGGCCGGACGGCAGCGATCAGAGCGCAGTCGTGCAGGGCATTTTTGATGCAGAGGGAACGCCGATGGAGTCGGCGCCTCATGCCAGACAGAAGCTGTGGGTAAGGCTGGATCAAAAAGCGGAGCCAAACGAGATTCTCCGCCGGTGTGATAAAGGAGGAATGGAGCAATGAGTAGTGAGAAGTATGTAGCTTATGTCGGTACCTATACCCATGGGAACAGCGTGGGCATCCATATCTATGATATGGATATCGAACAGGGAACAATGACAGAACGGAAGGTGATTCCGATTAACAATCCTTCTGATCTGACGGTGTCGAAGAACGGAAAATTTCTCTATTCCATTGCCGATGAAGGGGTGGAGGCGTTCCACATCCTTGCAGACGGAGACCTTGAGACCATCAATAAGAAGTGGATTGGCGGGATGCGCGGCTGCTATGTGGATGTGGACGACGAGAACCGGTATCTGTTTGTCGCCGGATATCATGACGGCAGAGTGTCGATGATGCGTTTAAATGAGGACGGAAGCATCGGTGAGATTGCAGACGGAATCTTCCACAAGGGGATGGGACGCAACATTGCCGAGCGCAGCTCGCGGCCGCATGTCAACTGCGTGAAGCTGACGCCCTGGCAGCGCTATCTGTGCGCCGTGGACGGCGGACTGGACCATGTAAAGATTTATCAGCTGGATTACCTGCGGGGCAAATTAAAGATCGCCGATATTCTGCGCTGTCCAATGGGCTCTGCGCCGCGGATGCTCCGTTTTTCCAACGACGGGACGTATGCCTATGTGCTCTGCGAGCTGAAAAATACCGTCGAGGTGCACCGCTATGAATGTACCCCGGACGGGCCGAAGTTTGAATTTATTCAGAGCATCCTCACTGTGGATGAGGACGAAGCGCCCAACGGAGGGGCTTCCGGCATGGAGCTGACCGAGGATGGAAAATACCTGTTCTGTTCCAATGCGGGAACCAACACAGTTGTGATCTATGAGGTGGATGAGCAGACCGGCTTTTTGTCGGTGGTGTGCAGCTCCGCAATCAGCGGCGATTATCCCAAGACGCTGGGGATTTTTCCGGATGGAAAGCATTTTGTCAGCCTCAATCACGATACCAATGAGATTACGTTATTTGCGGTCGATTATGAGAAAAAGCATTTTCTGATGAAGGGACGCCCGATTCAGATTGAGACGCCAAACTGTATTCATATACATAAATTGGTGTAGAGAAATTTTTCCGTTGATCAGACAAAAAAGTTAAGGTGGAGTCGTGCGAGCCACAACGAAGCAGAAAGGATGTAAGAAAATGAAATTTTCAGAAATGCCCTATAAGCGGGTGGATATGGAGCAGATAGAACGAGAGTTTGCCGCGATGACCGAACGATTGAAGCAGGCAGAGAGCGGCGAAGCACAGTACGCGATCCATCAGAAATTTTATAAATGGATGGATGAGATTGAGACTTACGGAACAATGGCCATGATTCGCCACGACATTGACACCACCGATGAATTTTATGAGAAGGAGCAGGCGTATTATGATGAGGTACTGCCGATTCTCGACAAATGTGTGACCGAGTACCATAAGGCGCTCTATGAGTCGCCCTACCGGGCGTATTTGGAGCAGAAGATCGGGCCGGTGGCGTTCAAAAATATGGAATTGTCGTTCAAAGCCTTTGACGAGAAGCTGATTCCTCTGATGCAGGAGGAGAACGCGCTGACGACCCGCTACGGCAAGGTAATTGCCACGGCCGAAATTCCGTTTGAGGGCGAGGTCTACAATCTCTCTTTGATGCGCAGGTTCCTGACGGATTCTGACCGCGGGATTCGGCGCAGAGCCTGGAAGGCGGTCAGTGATTATTTTATGAGCGTAACCGAACAGCTGGATCAGATTTTTGACGAGCTGGTGCAGAACCGTACCAAACAGGCGCGGATGCTGGGCTATGAGAATTATGTGGAGCTCGGCTATTATCGTATGAAACGCAACAGCTACGGTCGGAAAGAGGTCGAGAGCTTCCGCAGACAGGTGAAGGAATATTATGTGCCCTTTGTGCGCAAGATTCAGGAGCGCAGACGGGCGCGGATTGGTGTGGACAAGCTGTCGTATGTGGATCATGAGGTGTATTTCCCGCAGGGCAACCCGAATCCGATCGGTACGCCGGAGGAGATTTTGGCAGCGGGACAGCGGATGTATGAGGCATTGTCACCTGAGACGAAGGAATTCTTTGATTTTATGCAGGAAAATCAGCTCTTTGACGTGCTGGGCAGAAAGACCAAGCGCCAGGGCGGGTATATGTGCTTTTTGCCGCTGTATCAGTCACCGTTTATCTTTGCCAATTTTAATGGAACGAGTTCCGATGTGGCTGTGATCACGCATGAGTGCGGCCATGCGTTCCAGGGCTATCTGGTGCGGGGCGAGCACGCGGAGCTGCGGGATATTACGATGGAAACGGCGGAGATCCACTCGATGTCGATGGAATACTTCACTTATGACTGGATGGAGCAGTTCTTTGGCGCGCGCAAAGAGGATTATCTGACGATGCATTTGGAGGATTCAGCGTCCTTTATCCCCTACGGCTGTATGGTCGATGAATTCCAGCATAGAATCTATGAACAGCCCGATCTGACGCCGGCCGAGCGCAAGGAGGTGTGGAAGGGACTGGAGGCAGTATATCGTCCGGATACGGATTTTGAGGACGATCCCTTCTTTGCAGCGGGCGGATGGTGGCAGAAGCAGTCGCATATTTTCCAGCGTCCCTTCTATTATATTGATTACTGCCTGGCTTCGATCTGCGCGATGCAGTATAAGAAGATGATGGATGAGGATTATAAAAAAGCCTGGGAAAGCTACCTGACGCTGTGTAAATTGTCAGCGCAGAAATTCTATGTGCCGATGTTGAAGGAGGCGGGCTTGAAGAGCCCCTTTGAGGACGGGTGTGTGAAGGAAATTGTCGGTCATTTTGAAAAAATGATTGAAGCTTAAGCGTACAGCGGTCAAAAATATCATCTTGTTTTTGCTTGCGTCGGGGCGGGAATGTGCTTGTATATTTTTAACAATTCTTTCCTGTTTCGCTCTAAAGCATTAAAGTTTTAAATAAAATATCTTGTATTGGCTACGGAATTGTGGTACAATATCGAGGTATTTTATTTATGTAGAAATATAAATATGTAAAAAGGAGGATCTATTTTTTATGAAAAGAATGAGACAGGCATTGGCCCTTCTTCTTTCGGTTGCCATGCTGACCGCGTTGACGGCATGCGGCGGCGGCGGAGACCAGAAGTCGAATGAAGGCGGCAATGAAGGAGACAGCAATGCCAACACAACCCAGGAAGAGGGCAATGAGACGGCAGACAATGAAGAAGACAACAGCACAGAAAAGGAGAGCGGCGGTACCGGTACATACGATACGTTGGTGATCGGTGTACAGCCCTTAGACGGCGTGTTCAGCCCGTTTTTCTATCAGAGTGCTTATGACGATCAGGTAAACAGCCTGATTTTTGAGAGTATCTGCGAGTTGAATCCGGACGGTGAGCTGGTGGACAACTGCGGCCACGTAGAAGTGAAGGAAGAGAAGGCTGAGGACGGGAGCACCAAGTATGTATATACCGTTTCCATCAAGGAGGGTATGACCTTCTCAGATGGAGAAGCCATTACAATAGATGACGTGCTCTTTACTTATTATGTATATGCAGACCCCTCTTATGATGGGATGAGCACCTTTGCGACACTGGATATCGACGGAATGGCGGATTATGTCAATTCCGAGAAGCCGCTGTGGAAAGCAATTTCTGAGGCTGGCAAGGAGAACACCGACTTTACCAACTGGACCGAAGAGCAGCAGACGAAGTTCTGGGAGGATCTGGACGTAGCGGGCGCTGCTTTTGCACAGGAGATCGTAGACGCTGTGATCGCCGGTCAGGAAGAGGGCGCTGAGAACCCGATTCAGGAGGGCGATGTAAAGGGCGCTGCGGCAAGCTGGGGCTTTGAACTGGCAGACGGCGCTACCACCTTGGATTTCTTCAACGCAATGGTAGAGCAGTACCAGGGAGATCTTGCCACTCTGTCTGACACAGAGACCGCAGGCAGCAGCCTGGCAGATCTGTTAGGCGAGACCTATACTCAGATGGTAGCGTTGTCTGATGTCAATGAGATTCGCGGAATTCAGAAGGTGGATGACTATACTTGTACCATAACCTTCAACTCCCCCAATATCTCTGCTGACAAGCAGGTTGCATGGACGAGCATTATGCCGGAGCATTATTATGGCGCAGGCTTCTCTAAGGGTAACTTGGACAGCGTGAAGGAGAAGAATACCGCTCCGCTGGGCAGCGGCGCTTATGTGTTTGAGAGCTATGACAACAACATCGTATCTTTGACTGCCAATCCGAACTACTGGGCCGGCGAGCCGAAGATTCCGAACATCAAGGTACAGACTGTAAACGAAGAGGATAAGGTAGATCTGGTATTAAACGGCGAGATTGACGTAACTGATCCGTCTGCTTCCACAGAGATTATTGAGCAGCTGGAGGCAGAGACAGACAAGGCTTCTTATACACTGGTAGATAATCCTGGTTATGGTTATATCGGCATCAACGCAGAGCGCGTACCGGATCTGAATGTCCGCAAGGGTCTGATGCATCTGATGAACCGTGCACCGGCTATTTCTTCTTACTATGGAGAGCTGGGCGCAGTAATTGAGCGTCCGATGACACCGACCCTGGCAGAGTATCCGGATGATGCCACGGAATATTATGGCTATGATCCGGCCAAGGCTTTGGAGTACTTCAAGGCGGCAGGCTATGAAGAGAAGGACGGCAAGCTGGTGAAGGACGGCGAGCAGCTGACCATTACCGTCGGCATTGGCGATAGTGCAACCCATCCGTCTACCCCGATTTTAACTCAGATGGCCAATGATATGGAAGCTATGGGTGCGCAGCTGGTCGTAAATGATATGCAGTTTAACATTCTCAACACGGAAATGACCGGCGGCAATCTGGATATGTGGGTTATGGCATGGGGCAATGCCACAGACTGTGACCTGACTCAGATCTTCGGCAGCAAGGGCGGTTCAAACTATCAGCGTTATTCTGATCCGAAGATTGACGCCATCCAGGCAGAGATTTTAAAGACCATTGACTTTGACGAGAGATGCAAGCTGGTGGCAGAAGAGCTGGATATGATTATGGAAGCAGCTGTTTACATGCCGGTATACCAGAGAAAGAACATGGAGATTTATAATGCAACGACGATGAATCTTGATACACTTCCCGAAGAGACTACCACATACTATAACTATTCCAAAGAGATCGAGACACTGGAGATGCAGTAGAATCGGTTCTGGAGAATGCAAGGGAACAAAGGGGGGCTGTCTTAGGACAGCCCTCATTTTGCAACAAAGACAGATCAAAGAGGAGAGAGCATGAAACAATATATTATCAAACGTTTGTTGATCAGCATCCTTGTTTTGTTCGGAGTATCGATTCTGTTATATGGGATTGCACATATGGTGCCCGGAGATTATGTTTCCAATATTTCTTCCGGCAACCAGAATATTACTCCGGAGATGGAGCAGCGGATGCGGGAAGCCTATGGCTTGGATAAGGGGCCGGTAGAAGGGTATATTTCCTGGCTGGGCGACGCGATTCGGGGAGATTTTGGAACCTCCTTCGTCTATAAAGAACCGGTGACTTCGATTATTATCAAATATATGCCGGCTACCCTGGCGTTGGCCGGAATTTCGATGGTCTTAGAGCTGCTGTTGGCGATTCCGCTGGGAATCTTAGCGGCCAGAAGACAGTATTCTTTTACAGATTATACGATTGTGGCAATTGCCATTGTTGGTATTTCGCTGCCGTCCTTTTTCTTTGCGGCAGTATTAAAGCGTGTGTTTGCCATTGGCTTGGGCGTGCTGCCGATTTCCGGTATGGTGACGGCGCGGGCGAATTTTACGGGCTTTGCACTGTTTGCCGACATGGCCAAGCATTTTGTTTTGCCGGTAACGGTATTTGTATTGACCAGCATGGGCAGCTATCTGCGTTATGTGCGTACCAATATGCTGGAGGTTTTGAGTGCGGATTATGTGCGTACTGCGCGGGCGAAGGGACTGCCGGAGCGCAAGGTGATTGCCAAGCATGCATTCCGCAATACGCTGATTCCGATTGTGACCTTATTTGGTTCGATGATTCCGGCGCTGTTTTCCGGTGCGGTGATCACAGAAAGTATTTTTGCCCTGGAGGGGCTGGGTAATATTGCCTTAAAAGCGGTGTATGCCGGAGATATTCCCTATCTGATGGGATTTAATATGTTTATCGCAGCATTGACATTAATAGGAACCTTGGTTTCCGATGTACTCTATGCAGTAGTCGATCCACGAGTTCGATATTAAGGAGGTGGATCAGATGGAAGATTTACAAGAAAGAAATCAATTGGAACAAGATGAATTTGAACAAAATCAGGTTATTTTAACTCCCGGACAGCTGGTTGCCAAACGGTTCTTCCGCAACAAACTGGCCTGTGTGGGGCTGGGAATCATCATTGTGATGATACTGTTCTGTGCAATCGGACCTTTCATCAGCCCTTATGGAGAATATGAAATCTTTTATATAAATAGCACGACCGGAGAAGAAGTGCGTATGAAAGAGGACAGCGTCGGCGGTTCCGACATGGGAATCAATGTCAAGGCGCCGATCTCGTCCGCGCATTGGCTGGGCACCGATGCCGACGGCCGTGATGTGATGACACGTCTGATGTATGGCGGCCGGATTTCCCTTTTTGTGGGAATTATTGTCGTGGCCATTGAGCTGGTGATCGGTGTGCTGATGGGCGGAATCGCCGGTTATTACGGCGGAGCCGTCGATATGATCATTATGCGGTTGGTGGAGATCTTTAACAGTATCCCCTTTATTCCGCTGATGCTGATTATTTCTTCGGTTTTATTTGCTTCCGGCGTCAAGCCGCAGCACAAGATTTTTTGGATTATGGGCATTATGGGCGTGCTTTACTGGGCCGGCGTAGCCCGTCTGGTGCGCGGACAGATTCTGTCTCTGCGCGAGCTGGAGTATATGCAGGCGGCGGAGGCTACCGGCATTCGCACTTCAAAGAAAATTTTAAAGCACTTAATCCCTAATGTGATGCCGATCATCATTCTGATTGCCACAATGGATATCGGCGGCGTAATTCTGACCGAATCCGTATTGAGCTATCTGGGCGTAGGAATTGCCTGGCCGTTTGCTTCCTGGGGAAATATGGTAGACGTGGTGAAACAGTCGGTCATTTTGAAAAATTACATCAATATCTGGCTTCCGCCGGGAATCTGTATTCTTTTGACCGTTTTAGCATGGAACTTTATCGGTGACGGAATGCGTGACGCATTCGATCCGAGGATGAAAAGGTAGGTGAGCGCTTTGGCAAACAAGAATCAGAAGAAGGAACTGAAGGAGGTTAAGAAGTTTAACCTCAGGAAATATCGGGAATACAACAAGATGATGCGTAAAAAACGAGTGCCGGAGTCCGAATACCTGACGAAAATGAAGAACCCGGAGAATATCATCGAATTTGACAATTTGCAGTCTTATTTTTATACGGATGTAGGCACGGTAAAAGCGGTGGACGGCGTCAGCTTTGACATTCCCCGCGGCAAGACGATCGGTGTGGTGGGAGAATCCGGCTGCGGCAAGTCTGTCACCAGCCTGTCGATCATGCGTCTGCTGCAAGGGCCGCAGGGACAGATTGCCGGCGGTGAGATTCGTTTTAACCAACAGTCTACGGGCCGTGTGCTCAATCTGGCCAAAGCCAGCATCAAAGAGATGGAAAAGATTCGCGGCAACGAGATCTCGATGATTTTCCAGGAGCCAATGACGACGCTGAATCCGGTGTTTACAATCGGCGATCAGCTGTGTGAGTGTATCAGTCTGCACAATCCGCAGATGAATAAGAAGGATGTGGAACAGCGCGCACTGGAGACCTTGAAAATGGTTGGCATTGTGCGGGAAGGAATTTTGAAGAATTATCCGCATGAGCTTTCCGGCGGTATGCGGCAGCGTGTGGTGATTGCCATGGCCCTGGCCTGCGACCCGCAGCTGGTGATCGCCGATGAGCCGACGACGGCGCTCGACGTGACCATCCAGGCGCAGATTCTCGATCTGCTGCGGGAGCTCAAGAACAAGATCAACGCTTCGATTATGCTGATTACGCATGATCTCGGCGTGGTGGCTGAGATGGCGGACTATGTGGTTGTAATGTATGCCGGGCGTGTGGTCGAACAGGGAACGGCCGATGATATTTTCCATCATCCGGCGCATCCGTATACGATCGGCCTGATGAAATCGCGGCCAATGCTCAACCAGAAAGTTGATCGTTTGTATTCGATTCCAGGCAACGTGCCCAATCCGGTCAATTTGCCGGCGCACTGTTATTTTAAGAATCGCTGTGAATCCTGTGTGGAAGCATGCAGCGGCGCATATCCGGCCATGATCAGCCTGAGCGAGACACACAAGGTGAGCTGCCATTTACACCGGGAGGCGGGGGCCGCCGTTCGTCAGGCAGGAGGAGCAAAGAAACAGACAGGAGGGAAGCAGAATGTCCAGTGAATATGTAGTTGAGGTCAAGGACCTGAAAAAGTACTTCCCCATCAAGTCCGGTATTTTGCAGAGAACAGTCGGGCAGGTGCACGCGGTAGACGGCGTCAGCTTTCGCATTAAGAAGGGGCAGACCTTTGGCTTGGTAGGAGAATCCGGCTGCGGAAAGACGACGATTGGCCGTTCGATCCTGCGTCTGACCGATCCGACTTCCGGTGAGGTAAAGATCAGCGGGATGGATATTTGCCATTTGAAGAAAAAAGAGCTGACCCCGGTGCGCCCGAAGATGCAGATGATTTTTCAGGACCCCTTTTCATCGCTTGATCCGCGTATGCCGGTTGGTGAGATCATTGGCGAGGCAGTCAAGGAGCATAAGCTGGTATCCAAGGGGGAATACAAAGACTATATTTTAAAGGTTATGAAGGACTGCGGGCTGCGGCCGTATTACATCGACCGCTATCCCCATGAGTTTTCCGGCGGACAGAGACAAAGAATCTGTATTGCGCGGGCGTTGGCCTTGAACCCGGATTTTATTGTCTGTGACGAGCCGGTATCGGCACTGGACGTGTCGATTCAGGCGCAGATTATCAATCTGATGAAGGATCTGCAGCAGCAGCGTCAGCTGACGTATTTGTTTATTTCCCATGATTTGTCGGTGGTGGAGCATATTTCTGATGTCATCGGTGTCATGTATTTGGGAACGATGGTGGAGACAGGGCCCAAGGAGGAGATTTTCAAGGAGCCGCTGCACCCATATACCAAGGCGTTGTTTTCCGCCGTGCCGATTGCGGATCCGGATGTGAAGATGAAACGGGTGATCCTTGAAGGAGATATTCCCTCGCCGGCTAAGCCGCCGAAGGGCTGTAAATTCCATACCCGCTGCAAGGAGTGTATGGAACGCTGCAAGCAGGAGGTACCGACCGAAAAGGATATGGGGAATGGGCATGTAGTGTCCTGTCATTTGTACAATTGATGGAGGAGAGGACGTGAATTATCGGATTGCAATCTGTGACGATGAGGCGATAGAATTAGACAAGACCGAGCAGATACTGAGAGCCTATCAGAAAGAACATTCCGAATATAAGATGGAGATGGAACGGTTTGAAAGCGCGGAGGAATTGCTCTTTCAGGCCGAGGAAGAAAACTATATGCCGGATCTTTTGATCCTGGATATTTATATGCCGAAAAAGCTGGGAACCATGGTTGCCAAGGAGCTTCGGGAACTGGGCAGTGAAGGAAGGATTATTTTTCTTACTTCCTCCGTGGATCATGCGCTTGATGCCTTTGAAGTGGAGGCGGCGCAATATCTGGTCAAGCCGGTCTCGCGCCAGAAGCTGTTTGAGGTATTGGACAAGGTGTTTGTCAGCCTGGAAGCGGAACAGAAGAAATATCTGCTTTTGTGGATTGACGGCAGAGTCCGGCGCATTGCAGTACATGATATTGTATACTGTGAGGCGCAGGGCAAGTGTCAGTATCTCTATTTGGCGGACGGCTCCCAGCATCGGCTGCGGATGACGATGACGGAGATTTACAGCAAGCTTTCGGCTTTTCCGGAATTCGTCAAGGTGGGGAATTCCTATATTGCCAGCCTGGAGCATGTGGTCAGCCTGAACGCCAGAGATATGAGCCTCGATCTTGGCGGCAGTATTTATCTGCCCAGAGGGGCTTATCAAAGGCTTCGGGAGGCGTATTTTCGGTATTATTGCGGGGAAGGAGAAGAGATGATGTGAGCAAACTGGGCATTGTAATGCTATATTTCTTACATGGTTTTGCTGCTCTGCTCCTTCCTGAGCCAAGGTTTAGCTTGAAAAAAACAGCCGGAATCTGCGGCTTGGTTGTGGCGCTGCAGATTGCGGTTGCTTTTGGCTTTTGGCCGTTTCTGGCGGAAGATATCTGGGTGTATGTGGTGTTTCTGATTACCGCACTGCTATTAATCGCATTGTTTGTGCTGATTTCTGCAGAACCCTTTCCCAAGACACTCTTTTTGATGATGACGTATGCACAGGCATTTTTGCTGCTTACATTTCTGTCCGGCTATTTGTCGATGCAGCTGTTTGCGAACAGCAAATTGGCCCGTGTGTGGATTCGGACGCTTTTGCAGGGGGCGGGGATTCTCATCTACCGATGGACGGGAAAGGCGCGTTTTGACGCGGTGCGCCGAGAGGTGACGCAGAGCTGGTGGCCGATGTGCCTGTTGTCCTTTCTCCTGATGTTGGATGTCAGCTATCTTGCAATACGGGGCCAGGCGAATGGCTTTTATGATTCCGATTTGATTTCCTTTATCCTGCTGCTGGCGGTTATGCTGTCCAGCTATGGTGTGATCTTTTATACGGTTCGCTATATGCATAAGGCATCGCAAAAGGATCAGGTAGAACAGCATCGGGAGATTTTGCGGCAGAAGCTGGAATTGATGGAGACGGCAGCGGAGGAATCGCGACGGATCCGCCACGATATTCGTCATCATCTGTTGAATTTGATGCAATATGCCAAAAGAGGTGAGAATGAAGCGCTGATTCGCTATCTGGAAGAGTACGGGCAGGCATTGGAACGGGCAAAACAGGTTCGGCTGTGTGCGGATCCGGTCATTGACCAGGTGCTGACCGTATATCGAAAGCGAGCGGAACAGAAGAAGATTCGCATGGAGCTTGAGAGCACGCTACTGGCCAAGCTGGAGATGGAAGAGCTTGATCTGGTGGCGATTTTTTCTGGCCTGATGGAGCAGGCCATCGGCGGCTGTTGTGCCTCTGCGGTTGATGCACGCTTGATTCGTCTCGTCCTTGGCAGCAAGGCGGATAAACTGGTGCTCCGATTAGAATATACCTGTGATCAAAATGCAGCTGCGCAGGGAGAAGCAGGTGAGCAGAATCAGAAGCGGATGGAACAGTCCGCGCTGCTGCGCAGTGTAAAAAAATACGGCGGAGATGTAGATTTTTGTGAATCCGACGGTATGATGATCGGCCGGATTGTGATTCCACAGAACTGCGGTGCCAAATAGCGTTTCGCTTAGCGGCAGGCCGAATTTGGCGTGGGTAACAGTTCAGGTAAACTGAGCTGTTATTTTTTTGCTTATCCGGATCGAACTTGTCACGCGAACGCGTGGAAGGAGCTGTTTTGATCGGATCAAAATAGGGATGCGCACGCGCACGAATAGCCCTGTGAAACAGATGCGGTGCGGCTGCAATACATACCGAAAAAAGTGCAATGTATTCCCCTGATGTTCCAGAGGGAATTTTTTTTGTTATAGTAATATTAAAATTGGAAATGAGGTATATTTGTATCAAAATGTGGTGAAAAAACTTGATTCATGGAATGACAGGGGAGACGAAGACAAAAGAATCATTTGAAAGCACAGACAGGACGAAAGAAGAGTTGTAATGGAAGAAAGGAACATAAGGATCTGTGAGCATCCTGCGGTCGATAATATCTTGAGCGGCTATGCAAAAATAGCGGAGCAAAAGGAGATTCTGATTGCCTGGGATGTAACGCTTTCAAAAAAGCTGCCCATTCGGGATCTGGATTTGATTGCCATTTTGGGCAATGCGATGGAAAATGCGATTCACGGTTGTGAGAAAGCGAAAGCGGAGACAAAGCAGATTCATGTATTGATTCGACAGACGAAACAGAGCGTTTCGGTGCGGATTGAAAATACATGTCCGCAAACGGTATTTTTTTCGGAGGGGCTGCCGGTGCGAAAGACCGGCGGCGGAATTGGAGTCGGCAGTATTATGGCCAGCGTCCGCAAATACCACGGCAGCGTACAATTTTCGGCTGACGGCGGAAGCTTTGTCGTCGAGCTGAAGCTGCCGCTGGATCGCTGCGCAGGAGCGCAAAATACAGAGAGAAGGAAGGAGAAGTGATCGTGGAACAGTGCAATCAGGCAGAAGGAAGACATAAATTGGAGTTGATTTTAAAACAAGCAGCAGTACAAGGAGCAAGTGATGTTCATCTGACGGTGGGAACTGCGCCGAGAATGCGCAAAAGCGGAGCACTGATCGGACTTCCGTTTGAGAGCCTGACGGCCGAGGATACGGAGGCAATGGCCGCTTCTGTCTTAAATCCAAAACAGTGGGAGCAGTTTGCGTCAATGGGAGAATGTGATCTCTCCCTTTCGCTGCCGGGAATCGGACGCTATCGTCTCAATGTGTTTCGGCGGCAGTCGGCAGCTGCGCTGGCTTTTCGTCTGGTGGCGGAGCAGATTCCAAGTCCGGTGAGCCTTGGCCTGCCGGATTCGGTGATGGAGCTGTATCTGAGAAAAAGAGGACTGGTGCTGGTGACGGGGCCGACCGGAAGCGGAAAATCCACGACGCTGGCGTCGATCATTGATCAGATCAACAGCCAGCGGGAGGCGCATATTATTACGCTGGAGGATCCGGTGGAGTATCTGCATTTGCATAAAAAATCAATGGTCAATCAGCGGGAGATCGGACTGGATACCAAAAGCTATGCCAATGCCCTGCGGGCGGCCTTGCGGGAAGATCCCGATGTGATTCTGGTGGGAGAGATGCGTGATTTTGAGACGATCCGTGTGGCTGTGACAGCGGCGGAGACGGGCCATCTGGTGCTCTCCACTCTTCACACCATTGGGGCAGCCAGTACCGTAGACCGGATCATTGACGTATTTGAACCGTATCAGCAGCCGCAGATTCGGGCGCAGCTGGCCAATGTGTTAGAGGCAGTCATTTCTCAGCAGCTGATTCCGCGGGCCGACGGCAGCGGCAGGGTAGCGGCATTTGAGGTGCTGCACGCAAGCCTGGCGGTTCGCAATCTAATTCGGGAGGGAAAGACCTACCAGATTCCAAGCATCATGCAGACCAGCCGCAGACAGGGGATGATTTTGATGGATGAGGCGATTGTACAGTTGGCCCGTGACGGTCAGATTACACCAAAGGATGCACTTGCTTTTGCGCAGGATGCAGAGGCGATGGGACAAAAATTATGAAGAAAGACAGACGACAGGGTTTTACCTTGACTGAGCTATTGGTCGTGTTGGGAATCCTTGCCATTCTGGCGGCAGTGGCGATCCCGTTTGCCGGCAATTACATAAAGCGGGCGGAATTTCAGAAGAATGAATCCAATGCCAAAACGGTATATCTGGCGGCGGAATCCATGCTGACCTGGTATCGCACCTGCGGGGAATGGAAGGAATTTCGCAAAGAGGTGGTCAAACACGGGTTTCGCAACGAAACCTTTGGCGTCGGAGATGAACGTGAGGGCCGCATTTATCTCATCACCTGGAACGGGAAACAGGATCAGGAGGATCAGAATCCGGGGAAGCTGGTGCGTCGTCTGCTCGACGACACCACGTATGATCCAGGGTTTTTTGACGGGACGATTGGAATTGAAATTGATATTGACAGCGGTCAGGTATACGCGGCCTTTTATGCGACCCGCTGCCGGGGGCTGTCCTATGAAGAGAATCCCTCGGCGGATATTCGCACCGTCAGCGCAGCGGGAAGCTACCGTTCTTACGAGGCGCGGCGCGAGGTGCTTTTGGGGTATTATTCGGTGGAGGATGTGGCAAATGTCGTTGAGCTGTCTCCGGTGCGGCTGAAGGTGACGTCGATTCATCTGGTCAACAGCGAAACGCTGTCCTTGGACTGGTCGGGCAATTCCCGTCACAACGATCTCGATGTCAACTATCAGATTACCTTCTACCGCGCGGCGGATGATCAAGCGCTGTTTTCCACGGTTGTCAATTTGAGCAGGCTGCAGAGCGAGGGCGCGCTTGCGGAACAGACCGCGATGCTTACCTTGCAGGATGCGGCGGGAAACGAGATTGGCGGAACACATGCGCGCTGGGCGTTTCCGTTCCACTATCAGGCTTCAGCCGGTTCAAAGGGGAAATTTTCGCTCACGCTGGACGCGATGATGTCGGCAGAGCTGCAGGCTGTGTTGGATGCAAAAACTGGCGCGGATAAAACGATGGTACAGCAAAATTACAGTACCAGTATCACAAGATTGGGCGATCAAATTGAGGAGCTTCAGACCCCAACCGATCTCTATGCGCGCATTCAGGCGCAGCCGACGTATGAGAACCTGGACGGAGATACGCGGGAATATCGGGCCAGTACCCCGGCTCGTTCCAATACGGAAAATTCGCTTTTTGCCACAGGGACGAAGCTGGAAGGAAGTATTTTGCAGGCAAAAATCACCTGCTTTCGTCATCTGTCCAACATTCGCTGCTATGATTCGCAGAAGGAAGCAGTGTTTACATTCAGCGGTCAAAATATGGACTGGACTGCGGCGGGAACAGGGCTTTATCAGCTGCAGACCAGTAAGACGGATCCGTCGAAGCAGCTTCTCGTATGGGCGGCGGCAGACGGCAGTACGACAGCAGAGAATGGCAGCAACACGTTGAAGGACGGTAGTAAGACAGCAAAAGACAAAGAAGGGCAGGCGCTTTGCTTTCCGACGATTCCGCTGCTGGCAAAGAAGCATACGCTGATCGGAGGCGGGCAGCAGGCGCGTATCGTCCATCTGCGGCTGGGGGTTCACTCTGTGCCGACGGATGAGGAGATTGCCAAGCTCTATCCTGCTTCTGCGGCAGCGCAGCACGAGACGCATTATCTGGGACTGTTCGGTGAGGTGGAGGGTGCGCTGACGGATTTGACCTTGAAGGATCCGCTGCTGGAATTAACCGCGGCATCGTCGGGAACCGGGGATGCGACGCTGGGCGCATTGTATGGGGTCGGCATTCTCTGTGGAAGAAGCGAAGGGAAATTGACGCAGCTTACAGTACAGACATCCGAAAAAGAACGTCCGACGTTGACGGCGGAGTTAGAAGCGCGCGACGATCTGCAGCTGGTGTTACAAGACAAGGATCCCTATGCAGCCGGAATCGGCGGCATCGTTGGAGTGATTGCAGGAACAGACGCATTGGGGCAGCCAGTGCAGCTGACGAGTGCGGCGGATACCGTTGTCAGCGGCTTGACGATGGAGGGTGCGGTGAGCGGACGTTTGCCGGAGCCGGGCGCGCGGCCGGAAAATCCCCAGGAGCGGGCGGTGCATTATCCCTACGGAATCGGCGGCATTTTTGGCTACGCCTGGCTGGGAGAGGCGATCACGGTGAAGGATTGTAAAAACCATGCCAAGGTGGAGGGCAATCTCTTTGCCGGCGGAATCGGCGGCAGTCTGACCGGCAGCTATCAGGTGAATGCGGTGGGAAGCAGCGCTGCGGACAGCGGGAGTGGCAAGCCGGGTGCGATTGTCGCAGGCAGCCTGATTCCGCGGACGGAGACGCCAAGCATCGAACGGTGCAGCAATGACGGGTTGGTACTGTGCGCGATGCAGGCCAAACGAGAGGACGAAGCGCATGCGCTGACCGGCAGGTATTTTGGCGGAATCCTAGGATTTGGCCGCAATGTGCAGATCAAGGACGCCTATAGCGCATCGGGCCGCGCGTCCAATTATCGCTATACACTGGAAGAAAAAGACAAGACGCTGCTGGGGCAGTATGTCGGAGGGATCATCGGCTATGGCAGCAGCTGTCAGCTTATCGGCTGTAATACAAAAAAAGGCAGCTATATTCTGGGATCGGATTATGTCGGCGGCATTGCCGGCGGGCTGTCCAACGATGCAGCGGAAGCGATCAAGGGCACCGAGGGCGTGGCGGTTACGACCAATGCTAGCTATGTGATCGGCAACAGCTACGTCGGCGGAATTGTCGGCAAAAATGAAGGTACCGAGGCTGTGATCACACTGAAAAACTGTGTCAATCAGGGCGTGGCGGCAGGATATGGCCGCTACATCGGCGGAATTGTCGGCTACAATGGAGTCTATGGCCAGGTGGAGGACTGCGCTAGCTATCTCTCCGACTACAGCGGCGATATGTTTGACCAAATTGTCAATCAATGGCAGGCAGCCGGAGACTGTGTCGGCGGCCTGGCGGGATACAACAACGGAACCATTCTTTTTAAAAATGAAGATCAGGCGATCACGGTGGGATCGGTTGCCAGTCTTGTGGTCGGACGCAATTACGTCGGCGGCATGATCGGGTTCAACGATGCGGACGGGAAGATGGAAGCGGAGTATGACCTGATTGGCGGTCAGGTCTACGCTTTTGGAAACGGGGCTGGCGGCTGTATCGGTCTCAATGCTTCCCAGCAGCTGTTTGACTGCGCGCTGACGATTCAGCCCGGCAGCGTCAGCGGAACGTATTATGTCGGCGGTGTGATCGGGGCCAACGTGGTAGCTCTGCAAAATGACTGCAGTATGAACGATGTGCGGGCCAGGAACAGCCTGGGAAGCATTCGCGGTCAGGCTTTTACCGGCGGTGTGATCGGATATCAGCGAACTTATGCGCCCGGACAGCTGCTGGATGCAAACGGTGCGGTCTGTACGATCAGCGAATACCTGCTGGGCGTGTCCGACGATCCAGTCCCAGAGGAGGAACAAAAATTGCTGCCGCTTTTGGACGAGGAGCATCTTCCTACGCCGGTGCTGCAGTCTCTGAATCCGTATACATTTACGCTGGAAAATAAACAGAACAGTGCACAGCAGCTGGAGGACAGCAGCAACAATATGCCCATATACGCCGGGCTTTATGCCGGCGGCATTGTCGGAGCCTGTGAAGAGGAGAGCCGATTGGTGATCCGCAACTGTAAAAATACCGGCAGCATTGCGCCTCTTGCATCGTCGGATTTGGGTGAAAATGTTTTCGTCAGCTTAAAGCGTTATCTGCAGCAGGCCGGGTATGAACAAGCAGCCGCTGAGGCCGGCGACACAGCGGTCTCGATGGTGGGCGGGATTATCAGCGCCAATCAGAAGAAGCAGATCATTGATCACTGCGCTAATACGGGCGGAATGAGCGGATTTGTCGGTCTGGGCGGGATTGTGAGCTTGAATGAAGGCGGAATCTTTAACTGCGCCCTGCTTGATAATTTTGGCAACGGAGCGTTGGATTACATCGGCGGGATTGCCGGTCTTAATGTCGGTGATACGTCTGCAAAACTTGAAAATTCTTATACGGATGTGTACGGCGTGGTACATACGGATTGGGCTGGTACGATTTTTGGCTGCCAGACACAGGCGGGAAGAACGATTTCCGGGCGCAGCTATGTGGGCGGCATCGTGGGCATGAATTTCAGCGGCGGAAGCCTAAAGGAGAATGAAAACCAAGCGCATGTTACGGCTGCCGGCGATTTTGCCGGCGGGCTGGCCGGTGCGAACCGGGGCCAGATCTGCGTGGGCGCAGCCACGTCAGCAGCAGACTATCGTATTTCTGCTTCCTGGGGAAGCGGTGTCGGCGGTGTGGTCGGCTGGAATCAGAACGGCGGTGTGGTGAAGGTAATTGCCGATGACGACCAGGCAGAAGCGGGAGCCGGCGCTGCGGCAGAAAATGCCGGCGGCAAAGAAGGATCTGCAAAAATAGAGGTTGGCGAGGCTTTGTTCGCAGGCGCAGAGCGGGCACCGTCTGAGGTTGTGGCCGTGGGCGCAGGGGTCAGCATCAGCGGCAAGGAGAAGGTCGGCGGGGTCGTCGGCATTCATGAGGGCAGCCTGACCGCTACAGAAGGCTGCTATCTGACCAGCCAGGCGTCTCAGGTGCGGGCATCCGCCGGAACGGCCGGCGGCATTGCCGGAGAAGGCTCTGGGGAGATTGTCAGAGCCGTCAATCGCTGCGGGCGTGTCACGGCAGACCGGGGCTATGCCGGCGGGATTGTGGCGGTCAACCAGCAGCAGGTGTCCCTGATCGAATGCAGCAGCTTAGGAGATGTCAACAGTGATCGGGGCTATGCCGGCGGCATTGCGGCAAAGAATTACGGCACGATTCAAGCGTGCCGCGTGGGGGCCGGCGGCGGTCAAAGTCCGGTGACAATCAGCAGCCGCGGCGAAGAAGAGATCGGTGCAGTCTGCGCCGTCAATTATGGGAAAATTACAGACAGCGGCGCGAATGGTGCAGCGCGTTTGTCCGGTGAGGCCAAGGTAGTCGGCGGTGTCGTTGGACGCAATTTGGGTGAAATCAGAACGACCATCCAGGATTATGCAAATGCATATATGCCGGAGATTGAAATTCGTACCGCGAAATTGACAGTCGGCGGCATTGCCGGCGTCAACGAGCAGACGATCGCAGACGTGAAAGCGCAGGGAATCTCGTTTTACGATTTCCGCAATTACCGCTATGTCGGCGGAATCGCGGGAGAAAACAGAGAGGAAGCGGCGATATCCGGCTGTACCTATGAGCAGGGGACGATCCAGGAGGAGAGCAGCGCAGCCGGCAACTGCTATGGCGGAATTGTCGGCATCAACCGCGGAGCCGTCTCGGATTGCAGTGTAAAAAGCGTTACTCTGAGCATGCAGGGCGTTTATACGGCGACCAGCACCAGCACGGCAGAGCAGAAGGAAGCGCTGGCAACCCATCTCGGCGGTGTGGCCGGCAAAAATGAAGCGGACGGCAGTATTACCGGCTGTCTGCTGTCCGGTGAGGGCAGCGTCATCGAAGCGCGCCGGGGAATGGCCGGTGGGATCGCCGGATCGAATCAGGGGGAAATTACCTTATCCGGCGACGCGCAGACTCCGTCCCTGATGACAAGCGGGAGCGGGTGGACGGTGGCAAACGTGCAGGAGCTGCGAAGCCGTGCAGAATCAAACAAGATCCGTGCAGATCAGGCTTATGTCAACTGGTCGAATCAGAATCAGGTATCGCTGGAGGAGCTTTCATACAGCGGTACAGCGGGCAAAAGGGTAAATCAAAACCGCAGCCTGATTTTGCGCATGACCGTCAACGGGAATCTGGGCGGGATTACCGCTTACAACGCGCCTGCCGGAACGGTTCGCTATTGTGCGACCGGAAATTGGTTTCTCAACAATCAATCGGATGCGCTGGGCGTGGGAACCGGTGGTGTGATCGGCATGAATGAGTCTCAAAAGGATTTATCCTTTCTGCTCAACCGGGCGTTTGTAGGCAGACAGATTTCAACGAACCAAACCAATCGCTTTGCCGGCGGAATCATTGGCAATCAGAGCAATACGACGGTGGATGGCTGGCGGATTTCGGACTGTATCAATTACGGTACGGTATACTGTCTGCGCACCCACTATTCCGGTGGTATTTTCGGACAATGGACTGGAACCGGCGGCACGGTGGAGCGATGCATCAATTATGGCAATCTGCAGACAACTTACGGCACCGGCTGGGTCGGCGCTTCCGGTGGAATTGTCGCGCAGCTGTATCATGCTTATGAAAATCATGAATATAACATCATCAGCTGTGCAAATTACGGCAATATCTACGGGCGCACGGGCAGGAGCAATGAAAACTGTGCCAATGACAGCGCCGGGATTTTGGGAAATATCACGACGTATGAGGCAAAAAGCTTAGCGGGCGCCCAGAGCTTCACGGTGCAGGTGTTAGACTGTGTCAACGGAGCCGGTGTGGAGATCTATTCAAACTCGATGGCATCGGGAATCGTTGGTTTTCTGTCCTGCGACAATCCGACCAGCCGGGGACCGATCGGTGAAGCGACGGGCAACGTGTTTCTGCGGATCGAGCGATGCCGCAATTTTGCTTCCATTCTTACCGGCGGCGGTGGAAATCGCTTTGTCGGCGGAATTTTTGGCGAACGATACGGGGCGGCGGGAGCCGAGCACACGGTTTTGAAAAATTGCTATTCCGTGAGCCCAAGGTACACAAGCAACGGCAACGGCTATTATTACAACCAAGGCGGATTCCCGATTTCTTATATGGCCAATTACCAGAGCAAGGAAAATTCAAAGAAAATGGATGCCAGGGCGAATTATTTTTTCAGCGATGAGGGAAATCAAAGCAGCGGTTATCACAGCTTTGCACTGCTAAGTCAAAATAATTATACCGTCAATCAGGAGGAGCAGCGATCGTTGATGGATGCGGCCAGCGCCTTTTGTCTCTCCGATGGAACGGATGATTATCTGGTGCGTCTGGAGAACGGAACAAGGGTGAACAGCGGTACGCTTAAGATCGCAGGCGATCTTGTATACAGCGGAACAAAAGCAGTCGGCGCGGTACTGTTTAAAATTGACAAAAGCAAGGACAGCAGGACGTATCGGTCTCTGCAGGCGATCCTCGATCAGGGAAGCGGCTTTGACGAGCATGTGC
>CAMULB010000013.1 GCA_947089585.1 uncultured Lachnospiraceae bacterium
TATGGACGGACAAGAGAAGCAGTTACCAATACAATCCATATCTGTAAAAATAGAGATGTTCTGAAAGAGTATTTATCGAGCAGGGAAAAGGAGGTTATGGACATGATGATGACGTTGTTTGATGAAGAACAGGTCATGCGCGCTTATGTGGAAAGTGAGAAAGAAGAAGCAGCAGTGATTTCAGCGATTGAGATGTGTCAGGAAATAGGATTGCCTGTTTCAGAAACGATTCAAAAAATAGTAGGAAAATATAAGCTCGAAGAAACCGATGCAGAAGCATGGGTTCGGAAATATTGGAAATAAAAACGTAGTGAATCGTTTCATAAGCTACCGCAGAAAGCGACAACGAGGGAGGAAACAGCGCATGATGCTCGTTATACCTCCCTCATTCTGTCCTCAATTCCTACAGTCCGTCCTTGGAATTACCCCCCCAAATCCCAGCCAGCGAAAACCACGTTACGACAAGCTGGATTTGCGAATATTCGATTCTAAGAGCCGGTTATAGCCCAGCCATTCTGTGCTGCCTGCAGGTGCGGCGGCAAATAATTCTTTTAAGGTCTCCATTTTCGCGTCCAGGTTATCGGCAAAGCTCAAAGCAATGGCTTCCGGGAGCGCCGGCTTCTTGGGAGAACCAAATTCCAGCTCACCGTGATGGGCGAGAATGCAGTGCTTGAGCTCCGCTGCCAGCTTGGGGGGGAATCCTTCCATAGTACGGATTCGTGCGCCGACCATCTCACTGCCGATCATAATGTGCCCCAGAAGCTGCCCGTCGTCGGTGTAGGCGTTGGCAGGAAAGTCAGAGATTTCCTCAAGCTTGCCAATGTCGTGAAATAATGCGGCTGTCAGCAGCAGGTCTCGGTTGAGAATCTGGTAGGTAGAGGCGAAATGGCAGCATAGCTGCATCACGCTTAAGGTATGCTCTAACAGCCCGCCGACAAATCCATGATGTACGCTTTTTGCGGCGCTGTGATGCTGAAAGCGTTCCTGAAAATCGGAGTCTTTCAGGAAAAATCCTTCTGCCAATGATTTCAGGTGCGGATTTTCGATTTTATGAATCAATGCTGCCAGCTCCTGATACATCTCATTCAAGTCACGGTCGCTGACCGGAAGATATTCTTTGGGGTCAAACTCCCCCTCCTGGGCTTTGCGGATTCGTTTGATATTCATCTGCAATGCGCCCTGAAAGCTGATTACGTCGCCGACCACCTCCAGATAATCGAGTGCTTCAAAATCGTCAATGCCCTGTGAATTGGGGTCCCAGACCTTTGCGTCAAGCGTTCCGGTTTTATCCTGTAAAATCAGGGATACATAGGGCTTTCCATTTTTGGTTAAGGCATGTTGCTTATGTTTGCAGAGATAGATGCCGCCGACGCGTTCTCCCTCTCGCAGGGTGTCAATATATTTCATTCTGTTCCTCCCAAAGTTTTGATTTAGATACAACGTCACACAAGCTTACTGGCAAACGCCCAAAGGCCTTGTGCAAAAGTACATCGGTATGCCTATGATCAGATGCCCGAAACAGCTGTGCGCGCAAAAGTACATACGTATGTCTACGATCAGATCCCAGACCGTCGTGCGCGCAACATGTGGGGACACGCAGCTTTACTGGCGGACACCGACGGTGGCTGTGCACTCCAGCTGCGCATATTCCTTGCCGTTTTGGCGCAAAATGGTGAGACGCAGCTGCTGCTCCGGCTCCAATGACAAAAGTGTCTGTGTATATTCGTCTACGGTTTTGACCTCTGCCCCGTCCATGGCAATGATGACATCGCCCTCTAAAAGGCCCGCGTCCATGGCGGGAGAGGGAATGTCCGTCTCTACATTTTTGATGTATACACCTTTTGGCAAACCGTATTCGTTGGCAATGTCATCGGTGACGGTGCTGACCTTGATGCCAAGGTAAGGTATGGCTCTTCCGTTGGACAGATCGGTGATGATGTCCTTGAGCTGAGAAATGGACAGAGCCGTGATGGTATTCTGATCGCCCGCACTGGAATAGCCCTGCATCACGAGTCCCACCACCTCGCCGCTTAGGTTGATTAATGCGCCGCTGCCGTTGGAGCTGCCCATAATATCAGTGGTAAAGACCGTGTAGGAGCTGTCCCAGGTGGATACCGTATTATCACAGGAAGTAACGGTTCCACACAAAATAGAATAGCTGGCTCCCAATGGGCTGCCGATGGCGATTACAACGGTTCCTTGATTGACGGGGATCGAATTGCCGAGTGCGGCGACGTCAATTTTGCTCATCGTCTCCTGAGGAATTGCATCCAGCGCTACACTGATAATGGCGATACCGGTATTGCCGTCGTATTTTTTCAGAGTGGCCGCAACCTCGGTATCGTTAATAAACGTAATGCTGATGGCCTCTGCGTTGTCGATCACCCGCCGCTCCGTCAGAATCAAAAGCTCCTGCCCAGTATTGGCAATGATGATGCCGGAAGCCTGATTTTCACTTTCATAGGCGGAATCAAACCAGTCGATGTTGCTGGTAACACCAGTGACGGTGACGACAGAGCGATTCCCTTTTTTGCCGATCGCATACAATTTGCTTTGCAGCGCCTGAAAATCCTCTGCTTCCAGTTCACGCGGGGGCAGATCGGCGGATTGCTGTGAATTCTGTCCGGAATTCCCGCCCTCGGAAGCATTGCCCGTTTGCCCGTCTGTGTGCGCACCGTCGCTGGAATTGCCATCTCCGATTTCATTTGAGGAGCCATTTGGGTTCTCACCGCCGGAATTGTCATCGCCGGAGCCATTCGAGGAGCCGTTTGGGTTCTCACCGTTGGAATTGTCACCGCCGGAGCCGTTAGAGGAACCCTCTGTGTGCTCGCCGCTGCCAGAATTGCTGCTGGGGTCGCTTGAGGAACCGTTCGCATTCTCACCGCCGGAATTGCCGCCGTTTGCGTCTGAAGAATTGCTGGTATGCGAACTGTTGCCCAAGCTGCTGTCGGCACCGCCCAAAGAGCTGCCGGCACCTTCGCCGCTGGCGGAATTGCTGCCGTTGCTGCTGCCGTTTGAGGAGGCGTCTGCCTGATTGCCGGGTGTTTTGTCCGCACTGCCGGCAGAGTCGTTGTCGGCGCTGTCAGGATTTTGCGATTCGTTTTCCACGCGGTTGGAAACACGGTCATTGCCATTGAGGAGGTTGGCGTTTGGGCCGCTGCCAAGGATGCTGCCTGAGCTGTCAGTGGAGTTGTTCGGATGAGGCTTCGTCAGAAGCTCCAGCTTCGGCTTTGCCACGACAAAGGAAATGCAGGCCATCAGTCCAAATACAATACCGCAGAGTGCGAACCATAAAAGCTTTTGTAGAAGTCGCCGTTTGTTGATCGGCCGTTCTTTGATCTGTTCTTTTATAAAAGAAAATTCTTCGTTCTTATTCTGTTCTTCCATAGGCTTCCTCCTGGAGTACCGGTCGGATCTCAAACATGCTCTAGGCCGCAGGTATGCGGACATGCCGAAAAAAAGCGTTCTGCGAGATGACGTGCGTGAGTGCTTAGACACGCCCTATTGCTATTATACGTTTTTCCTTGCGGTGTTGCAAGATTTTTATTTACCTTGGAGACGGCACATGATACAATAAGGTTACTGTAAACGCCCCGTTAGGGTGAACAGGAATTACCCTAAGGTGCTGTCAACCGCAATCCATCGAGCCGCCGCAAATAAGAGAACCGTGAATAGATATTTGTTTAAGAAGGAATAGATTATGAATGAAAAAGCATTGCGAACTTTAGAATATAATAAAATCGTTCAGCTTCTGACCGAGCAGGCGTCCAGCCGTTCGGGAAAGGAGCTGTGCAAAAAGCTTATGCCCATCGAGGATTTGGGGGAGATTCAACAGGCGCAGCGCCAGACGGCGGATGCCCTGACGAGAATTTACCGCAAGGGTGCGCCGTCCTTTTCGGGCTGTCATGATATGGGGGCGTCGCTTAAGCGGCTGGAGATTGGCGGGACGATGGGAATTGAAGAATTTTTGCGTCTCTGCTCGCTGCTGGAGACGGCGAAGCGCGTAAAGCAGTATTCCCGCAGTGAGCGGGAAGAGGAGCAGGGCGATTCGCTGGAGGAGCTGTTTGCCCGTGTCGAGCCGCTGACGCTTTTGCATGAAGAAATTCGCCGCTGTATCGTGTCCGAGGATGAGATTGCAGATGATGCCAGTGGGACTCTGCGCAGCATCCGCCGTTCGATTCGTGCGGTCAACGATAAGATCCGCACCCAGATGAACGCGTTACTCAACAGCACGAGAACGCATTTGCAGGATGCCGTGATTACCATGCGCAACGGCCGTTATTGTCTGCCGGTGAAGGCGGAATCCAAGGGACAGGTTCCGGGAATGATCCACGATCAGTCGGCGACCGGTTCGACATTGTTCATCGAACCAATGGCGGTCGTCAAGCTCAACAATGATTTAAAGGAACTGTTTTTGAAGGAACAGGAAGAGATAGAGGTCATTTTGGCGAATTTAAGCAGTCGGGCGGCAGAGGACATTCCGGCGATTGCGGAAGACTTTGTGGTGCTGACACAGCTGGATTTTATCTTTGCCAAGGCATCGCTGGCCCGGTCTTATAATGGAACGGCGCCGGTATTTAACCAAGAAGGAAGAATTCGCATCCGCAAGGGGCGCCACCCGCTGTTAGACCCCAAAAAGGTCGTGCCGATTGATATTCGCCTGGGCGATGATTTTAACCTGCTGGTGGTGACAGGACCCAATACCGGGGGCAAGACCGTTTCTTTAAAAACGGTGGGACTTTTTACGCTGATGGGGCAGGCGGGACTGCATATTCCGGCCGCAGACCGCTCAGAGCTGGCGATCTTTGATCAGGTTTACGCGGATATCGGGGATGAACAGAGCATTGAACAGAATTTGAGTACCTTTTCCTCCCATATGACAAATATTGTTTCGATTTTGGAACGGGTGACACATCGTTCGTTGGTGTTGTTTGACGAGCTTTGCGCCGGAACCGATCCCACAGAGGGGGCGGCGCTGGCAATTGCTATTTTGTCCCGGCTGCATGAAATGGGGGCGCGCATTATGGCTACGACCCATTATAGTGAGCTCAAGGTTTTTGCCCTTTCAACAGAAGGGGTGGAAAATGCCTGCTGTGAATTTTCCGTTGAATCCTTAAGCCCTACGTATCGTCTGCTGATCGGTGTACCCGGTAAGAGCAATGCGTTTGCGATTTCCGGAAAGCTGGGCCTGGGGGCCGATATTATTGCGGATGCCAGAAGTCGGATGGACGCGGAGGATGAGAGCTTTGAGGAGCTGATTTCCAATTTAGAGGAAAATCGGGTCGCTGTGGAGCGGGAAAAGCTGGAGCTTATGCAGCATAAGGAGCAGATTGAAGCGCTGAAGAAAAGCTTAGAGCACAAGCAGGAACGGCTGGACAGTCAGCGGGAGAAGCTGCTGCGCCAGGCCAATGAAGAAGCGCATGCCATTCTGCGCCAGGCCAAGGAAGTGGCGGACGAGACGATTAAGAATTTTCACAAATACGGCCGCGCCAATGCCTCGGTTAAGGAGATGGAGCAGGAGCGGGACCGCTTGCGTGCCAAGATGAACAAGGTGGAGCAGGGCATGGCGATCAAGCAGGCAGAGGAAACCGTCAATCACAAGGTGCCGAAAAAGCTGCGCATCGGGGACTCGGTCAAGGTTTTGAGCATGAATCTCAAAGGAACCGTGCACACGCTTCCCAATGAAAGAGGCGATTTGTATGTGCAGATGGGTATTCTGCGTTCGCTGGTCAATGTGAAGGATCTGGTGCTGATTGAAGACCCCAAGCCTTTGGGCAGCCGGCAGAAAGCGACTGGAGCCGGAAAGCTGAAAATGTCCAAGTCGCTGTCTGTTTCATCCGAGATCAATCTCATTGGCAAGACGACGGATGAAGCGTCGGCGCTGCTGGACAAGTATCTGGATGACGCCTATCTGGCGCACATGCCTTCCGTGCGTGTCGTTCACGGCAAAGGCACCGGCGCGCTGCGCAAGGCCGTTCACAATCAGCTGAAGCGGTTGAAATACGTCAAATCCTATCGCTTGGGCGAGTATGGTGAGGGCGATTCCGGCGTGACGATTGTGGAGTTCAAGTAAAGGAGTGTGGTAGGTACGATGGCGGCAAAACAGAAAATTCTCATCGTAGATGACGACGTAAATATTGCAGAGCTGATTTCCCTCTATTTGACCAAGGAATGCTATGATACGAAAATGGTGCACGACGGGGAGGAGGCGCTGAAGGTTTTTTCACAGTATCACCCCAATTTAATTTTACTTGATTTGATGCTGCCGGGCATTGACGGCTACCAGGTCTGCCGGGAGCTGCGCACGAAGTCCAATGTGCCGATCATCATGCTTTCTGCCAAGGGCGAGATTTTTGATAAGGTGCTGGGGCTGGAGCTGGGGGCAGATGATTACATCATGAAACCGTTTGATTCCAAAGAGCTGGTGGCGCGCGTGAAGGCGGTACTGCGCCGTTATCAGCCGGTCAAGACGGAGGCGGCAAAGCCGGATTTAAAGTGTGTCGAATATCCCGATCTGATTGTCAATCAGACCAATTATTCGGTAATCTACCGCGGACGCACGATCGAGATGCCGCCTAAGGAGCTGGAGCTTTTGTACTTTTTGGCCTCCTCTCCCAATCAGGTGTTTACCAGGGAGCAGCTGCTGGATCACATCTGGGGCTATGAATATATTGGGGATACCAGAACCGTAGACGTGCATGTCAAAAGACTGCGGGAAAAGATCAAGGATCATCAGACCTGGAGCTTGGCGACCGTGTGGGGCATCGGCTATAAATTTGAGGTCAAATCATGAGACGAACGCTCTACCTAAAGCTGCTGACCGGCTATGTGGCGTTTGGTATTTTGGCGTTTTTGACGATCACCACCTTTACGACCAGAGAGACGTATCGCTATCTGCGGGAACAGGAGGCGGACAATCTCTATCGGGAGGCCAAGACGATTGCTTCCAGCTATGCGGCCAGTTATTATCAGAGTACAATGACGTTGAGCGATGTACATAGTCATCTGGCCGCGATGGATGCCTATCTCGACGCGCCGATCTGGATTGTCAGTCCGCAGGGAAAGATTTTGATAGATTCCCGCAAAGAGCCGGGTGAAAGCTTTGATCAGATTGAACCGTTTGATATTGCAAGCTTCGGTACGCGCTATTATCAAATCGGAACGTTTTTTGATACGCTGTCTGTGGATTCGCTGACCGTGTATGCGCCGATCATTATTCGGTATCGGGTGATGGGCTATGTGCTGATTCATATGCCGCTGACGGAAGTCGTTCATTATGGCGATGGATTTTTGAATATTGCCTACAAATCGCTGGCGATTATTTTTCTCTGTGCGTTTGTGGTGCTTCTGCTTTTTACCTGGACCGTGTATCTTCCGCTGCGGCGGATTACCGCTGCGGCCGATGAATATTCATCCGGTAATTTCGATGCGCGAATTGATCTTCATTCCAACGATGAAATCGGCTATGTGGCGGCGTCGCTCAATTATATGGCCGCGGAGCTGAATACCTTAGAGGAAGATCAGCGAAAGTTTGTAGCCAATATTTCCCATGATTTTCGCTCTCCCCTGACGTCAATTAAGGGTTACATTGAGGCAATTATGGATGGAACGATTCCGCCGGAGCTGCAGGAACGGTATTTGAATATTATTCTCGTGGAAACGGAACGGTTAAATAAGCTGACGGCCAGTATGCTGGAGCTGAACAAATACGGCTCACACGGAACCATGCTGGATGTGTCGAATTTTGACATCAACAATATCATCAAAATGACGGTACAGTCGTTTGAGGGAACCTGTACACAGAAAAAAATATCCTTTGCTTTGATTTTGACTGGTCAGCAGCTGTATGTGGCGGCCGATATGAGCAAGATTCAGCAGGTGCTGTACAATTTGGTGGACAATGCGATCAAGTTCAGCCATGCGGATTCAACGATCACGATTGAGACAACGGAGCGCAATGATAAGGTTTTCGTGTCAATCAAGGATACCGGAATCGGAATTCCGAAGGACAGTCTGAAAAAAATATGGGAACGTTTTTATAAGACGGATGCATCACGGGGAAAGGATAAGAAAGGTACCGGACTGGGCCTTTCGATTGTAAAAGAAATCATTCAGGCGCATAATGAAAATATCAATGTAATCAGCACCGAGGGAGTGGGGACGGAATTTATTTTCACCTTGCCGTTGGAGCGTGTTTGAAACCGCTGCGGCAAGGTGATTTTTTGTATCGCGCACAAACAAGTCATGCAATTGTGTTGTCACTGTTTCGACAAGTGATCCTGTTTTATTCTGCTTGCAGGCTTCTTTGGCGATTATGGCGAAATGACCATCTTCACGGATGAAGCTCTGCAGCGATCGGCTGCGTAATTCTTGGGCTGACAATAATTCGCACACCGCTCATCGGGCCGCTGTTACCGACTGGGGAGACAGGGGCGTCTGTAGGTTCGGCAGAGAGCTTTTCATTCAAAATCTCCGCAAAATTACCTGTACCCTTTGCGCTTGGCTTATAGGCTTTGCTGCTTCCGTATAAATTGTAATAGATGCCTTTGATTTCCCGAATCTTCATAGTGATCCCTCCAGACATTTGATTGTAAAATCGTAACTGTGAAGGTACATTTATTCGTTATCAAAATGGTGTGTGGCTGCAATCCGTTCGATTGCTGCCAGTGCATGCTATTGTTTACCGGAATCAGAGGCAAATATCAATTGCCCCTCCGGCAGCCAGATCGGCGCCTCCAGGCATCACCGCCGTCTGTACTGCGCCTGCAGCTCCTGCTGTATCTGTGAACACAGCGGTGGGCGCCGTCTCGCCGCCAGCCGAGAGATCTGCAGCCGCTGCCTCCATCGCCAGATTGGCGGTCTCGATTGCCAGCTGTGCTTCCTCCTTACTGAGCTCCAATTCTATCTTATCCAATTCCAGGCCGCTCAAATCCTTAGGCGCGCTGTAATTTGTGATTGCTGTTGAAGTCTGCTTGCTTTGAGCCTGGTTCTGTGCTTGTTTTTGCTTGTATTCCTCATCCGCCTGATCCATCTTCATCCGTTCCAGATTGCGGTGCATCCGACGTTTTTTGACCAAGGCAAGCTTGCGCTGTTTCTGCCGCAGAGCACGCTGCAGCTGCTCCATATTTGTGTCCTTGCAGTCTGACTCAAAGGACTTGCGATCGCGGTGCTTCTGGCGCTCCTCCTTTGTGAGGTTGCGCACCTTGAGCTGTGCACAGCGCACCATTCGTCTGGCGTGGGTAATGGCTGCATTGAGTTCGTTTTCCTCGTACATGCCGGTTCCCTTACATTTGAGCAGGCCGATCAGCTTGCTCTTGGCAGAGCTTAAAACCATGCCGGCGCTCTGCGATTTTACTGCCCGCATCAAAGCGGAGCGAATCTCTCTGGAATTGTAATTGAGCTTTTTCTTCTGTGCGCGGGCCTTCTTGTAAGCTTCCTGAAGCCTTTTCAGACGCTGGTACACGCTGTCGGCCGCTGCCGCGTCGTCCTTGCTGCTGCCGATGAAGGTCTTTGGCGTGTAGGAATATACGGTGGCCGGATTGTTCTGGCGCGTGCCCAAAACCGAGGCGCTATTGCTTGGCGCTGCCGCATGCGCCTGGCTGCCGCCCTGCTGCTGCGCCGCTGTATTTGTATCGCGGCCACCCTGCTGTGTTCCTGTGTTCGTCTGGCCGTTGCCCCGGTGTGCGGCTGCGTTTGCGCCATTGCCGTCTGGCTGCGTCACGGTATGGATTCGGTTCTCGCCCGGCTGCGCCGCCGTATTGGTTCGTCTGCCGCCAGCAGCTCCATTGGCAGCGGGCGTGAGGCGTCCGATTCTTGGGCTAATTCCTCCTGCAGTATTTGCTGTAATCCTCATGCTGTGTTCACTCCCTGAATAAAAATACGCGATTCCGTTCGCTTTTTAAAACCAATGATCTTATATCAATCACATCGTCTTATTTGCTGTAAAACATAACCCTTTGGAATGAAAAAATAATCTTTTTTAATAAATATGAAATATATTTAAAATTATATCAATAAAAGACATTATTATCAGAAAATTCAACCAATCCTCATTCCATTCCGAATGGCATGACCGCTACATTTTATGTAGATCCATCCTGGCATAAGGATCCGTGCGGGGAAGCCAATCCAAAAACTGAGGAAGCTCCAGATCCCAGAAACCCCATTCATGTTCGTAGGCGGCGTTCTCATCGTAGCGGTGGGGAATATTTTGTTCCAGCAGGTATTGATGAAATGCACGAACCGGCTGAAAGAGGAAATCCTTCTGCCCAATACAGAGAAAGAGATCGGGCATCGCTGTGCCGGCTGCGCGGTTGTTTTGAATCAGTTCGTAAGGATTGAGCGTCGGCGGAAGCGTGTGTCCGAGCCGGGTGGGGCCTTCTTCGGATGTCAGCACCGGAACCGGGGAGAAAGCGCCGATGGCCCGGTAGGATTGCGGATGGGACAGGCCGTGACAAAGCGTGCCGTAGCCGCCCATCGAGAGCCCCGCGAGATAAGTATCCTCTGGCCGCGCGGAAATCGGGAAATTGGCTTGCACAAATTCCGGCAGCTCCTGTGCAACAAAATCAAAATAGCGTTCGCCGTATTCTGCATTCATATACGCCTTGTTGCCAACGGAACAGGAGACGGCTGCGATTCTGCGTTCCTCCACATAACGTTCCATTGAGGTAAAACGGCTCCAGCTTAAATAGTCGTTTCCGTGTCCGTGCAGCAGATAGAGAACCGGGTATTTGGCTTCAAGCTTGTGGGTCAGCAGCTGGGGCGAATCCATATCACAGGGACTTAGGCTGGGCAGGATGATCTGGATGTCTACCGGAAAGCCAAGTGAGTAGGAGAAAAAGTTGCATTGAATTCTGGCCATATTTGATTCCTCTTTTCCTTATTTTTATATTTTTTATCGGCAGTTTTGGTTGAAATGTGAACAAAGGTTGTTTTATACTGAATAAAGAAAGAAGAGGAGAACAGAATGAAGCGAAACATTGATATCAATGAGATTTCGGACGGAAAGCGTTATGGATTGAACGACCTGGTCAAGGCGGATTGTGCCGACTGCAGCGGCTGCTCTGCCTGCTGTCGGGGGATGGGGAATACGATTGTGCTCGATCCCTGGGATCTTTTCCAGCTGTGCAGAGGGACGAACAAGACGCCCAACGAGCTGCTGGAGGGCTGCCTGGAGCTTCGTGTGGTTGACGGAGTGATTTTGCCCAATTTGAAGCTTACCGGGACGCAGGAATCATGTCCGTTTTTGAACGCGGAGGGAAGATGCTCGATTCATCCCTATCGTCCGGGAATTTGCCGCCTGTTTCCGTTGGGTCGAATCTATGAAAATCGGCAGGTTTCCTATTTTCTCCAGACTGCGGAATGTGAAAAAAAGACACGAGGCAAGATTAAGGTAAAGAAATGGCTGGGCGTGGCGGAGGCGAAGCAGTACGAGCATTTTGTGGCGGACTGGCACTTTCTGGTGGTGGATGTACAGGAAGAGATGGACCGCCGGCAGGACGATGCATTTCGCAAGGAATGCAATATGCTTCTGCTGCAGATGTTTTATCTGCTTCCATACGATACGGCGGGAGATTTTTATTCCCAGTTTCAGACGCGGTATGACAGGATCAGAAGCTCGCTGGTTGAAAAAACGGAGGAGTGATGGGAACGGCAGGCAAATTTTGAGGAGGAAATGGGATGGGAAAATATTTGAATCCGACCAACAGAGGATTTTCAATTGCGCGGAATTCCAGGATCTATGTCGATAAGACAGGCCTGATTCGCCATACGAACCGGGTGCTGGATTCCGAGCAGCGGTTTCTTTGTGTCAGCAGGCCGCGGCGTTTTGGCAAATCAATGGCGGCGCAGATGCTGGTGGCATATTATTGCAGCGCCTATGATTCCGGCGAGCTGTTTCATGGATTGGAAATTGAGAAGGATGCGGCCTTTGACAGTCATTTGAATCAATATGACGTACTTTTTTTTGATATGCAAAGATTCCTAAGTCGTTCCCAAGCGCCGGCTCAATTGGTCGCTTATATACAAAAGGCCGTTCTGGAAGAGCTAAAAGAGAAATACGCAGATTGGATTCGTCGGGAAGAGACAGAGCTGGTAACGGCATTGGAGAATATCGCCGAAAAAGGAGACAGAGCGTTTATTTTTATCATTGATGAATGGGATTGTGTATTTCGGGAGCTTGAGCATGACACTGCAACGCAGAGACAGTATCTGGATTTTTTGCGGGATTTATTGAAGGGGCAGACGTATGTAAAGCTGGCCTATATGACGGGAATTTTGCCGATTAAAAAATACGGGACGCATTCTGCGCTCAATATATTTTACGAATATTCGATGACGGATGCAAAGGAGCTGGCTGCGTATACGGGATTTACGGAAAAAGAAGTTCGGGCGTTGTGCCTGGAGTATGGAATGGATTTTTTGGAAATGCAGAAGTGGTATGATGGTTATAGATTTAAGCAGGCCGAGCATCTGTATAATCCAAAGTCGGTGGTGGATGCGCTGCTGAACCGGGCGTATCAAAGCTACTGGACGGGCACAGAGACATATGAAGCCTTGAAGAAATATATGGACTTGAATTTCGATGGGCTAAAGGATGCCATCATTCAGATGCTGGCAGATGGAAGATGCAGGATTAATTCCAGGAAATTTCAAAACGATATGATAAATTTTAAAAGCCGGGATGATGTGCTGACCTTACTGGTGCATCTTGGTTATCTTGCTTATGAGGAAGAGGCAAAGGAGGTATGGATTCCCAATCTGGAAATTGCGGGCGAGTTTGAAAATTCAATTGAAGGAAAGGAATGGAGTGCAATTGCGAAAATACTTGCCGATTCAGATGCGCTGTTAGAGGCAACACTGCGGCGGGATGCGCCGGCCGTGGCAAGAGGGATTGATGCGGCGCATATCGAGCATACCTCCATCTTATCTTACAATGATGAAAATTCGTTGAGCTGTGTGATTGCCCTTGCTTATTATAGCGCCCGAAAGGACTACCAATTGCTGCGGCTACAGCGAACCGCGGTGCATGATTTAAGCTTCAAGCAGACAGGGCGCCGGCTGGCAGAAGCCTGCCCGCCTTATTTCAGCTCCGCTTGCGTCCCGGCCGCAATCTGCTTTCGCAGCATCCATAAGCATACCAGATTCGGCAGCATCATCAGCGCGTTGAGCAGATCGGAAATCCCCCACACCTGATCCAATGAGACAACCGCGCCCAGATAGACGCAGAGCAGATACAGCACCTGGTAAAGCTTGATGGCCCGTTCACCGGCGAGAAAGCGCACCGCATTTTCCCCATAATAGCACCAGCCAAGGATTGTCGCAAAGGCAAAGAGAATCAGCGACAGCGAGAGCATTTCACGGCCGAAAAAGGGCAGCTGGGAAAAGGCCGTCATACAGAGACTGTCGATGGGAAGATTCTGATAGCTCTGCGGCGATTTGAGGATGCTGCTGACAATGACAAGCCCCGTCACGGCACAAATGACTACCGTGTCCCAGAAGGGCCCCGTCATTGAGATCAGCCCCTGAATCACCGGGGAGGGCGTTTGCGCGGTAGCTGCGGCCATGGGGATGGAGCCAAGACCGGCTTCGTTGGTGAACAGTCCTCGTGAGATGCCCGTGCGGATGCCAAGCAGAACCGCAGAACCGGCGAAGCCTCCGGCAAACGCTTTGCCGCTGAAGGCGGAGCGAAGAATTACGGCCAGCGCATCGGGCAGCAGACTGCGGTTTAAAACGAGCAGGTAAAAGCAACCGCCGAGGTAAAACAGGCTCATAAAGGGGACGAGAAAGGTGCAGATGGAAGAAATCTGCTTCACGCCGCCAAGCATGACAAATCCGGCCGTAAGCGCAAGAACAATCCCGATCAGATGCGGGGAGATCCTTAGATGGGACAAAACAGCTGAGCAGATGGAATGAGACTGTACGCTGCTGCCCATGCCAAAGGAGGCCAGCACTGCGGCGAGCGAAAAGAGGATTGCCAGCCATCTTTTATGTAATCCGTTTTGCAGCACATACATGGGGCCGCCCAGGTAGCGTCCCTCCTCAGCCGGGACGCGGTAAGACACAGAGAGAAAGCATTCCCCGTAGCAGGTGGCGACGCCGAACAGTCCGGTCAGCCAGCACCAGAATACGGCGCCGGGCCCGCCGATGGCGACGGCAGTGGAGATGCCGATGATGTTCCCGGTGCCGATCGTGGCGGCAAGCGCCGTGGCCAGGGCGCCATAAGGCGAGACGCCGCCGGCCGGTTTGCTTTGTTTTGAGCCGGAGAAGCTTAAGCGGATGCCGCGGGGCAAGTATTTTTGAATCACGCCCAGGCGAATGGTAAAATAAATATGCGTTCCCATCAGAAGCGCCAGCAGAGAAAAGCTCCATAAGCGTTCACTGAGAGCGATCAGGGAAGAGAAAATCGTTTGTATCATAAGAGCCGCATTCCTGTATCACGAAACGCAGGCGTCCAGGTACGGACCGCCAAAACGTTCTATTCTTGCTACAGGATATGCGGCTTGATCAAAAATAGAACCGGAAACGGCGTTATTCCTTGCGGTCGGCTTCGGGCAGCGTAATCCGCAAAAAACGCCGCAGAAGCTCTTTTCCCCGAAAAGGGATCAGCGGATAGAGGTAGCTCTGACCGGAAAGCGTGCGGTTGGTCACAAGCGCCAATACCGTGACGAGAATTCCGACGGCAAAGCCCCAGACGTCAAAGAGTCCGGTCAGAATCAGCATAAGCAGACGCAGAAACTTGAGTGCATAGCTTAATTCAAAGCTGGCCTGAGAATAGTTGGCAATGGCCACAAAGGCCATATAGAGCATGGTCTGTGAATTAAACCAGCCGGAGCTGACCGTATAATCGCCCAGCACAATGCCGGCGACGACACTCAGCGGCGTGCTTAACATACTCGGCGTGTTCAGTGAGGCCAGCCGCAGGCCGTCAATGGCAAATTCGAGGATCAAAAGCTGCATCAGCAGCGGAACATGAATTTCCTCGGTGATCCGAATAAAAGAAAGACCGGCCGGAATCCAATTGGGATGATACATCAAAAGCAGCCACAGCGGTGTCAGAAAGAGCGCGATCAGATTAATCACCATCCGCGACAACCGCAGATATGTCCCGGTTAAGGGCGGAAAGTAATAATCGTCTGCTTCCTCGGTAATTTCAAACAATGTCGTTGGCAGAATCATCGCGGATGGCGAATTGTCGATCAGAATCACAATGCTGCCCTCTAAAATAGAAGCCGCCGCTGTGTCCGGCCGCTCCGTATATTTGAATTTGGGAAAGGGATTGAGCCAGTTTTTGCGAAACATTGCTTCGGCCAGGCTCTCCGTGTTCATCGTCAGAGCGTCCACGCGGATGCTTTTTAGCTTTTCCTGCACCTTGTTCAGAAATTGCGGGTCGGCGCGATGCTTCATATAAGCCAGCACCACATCCGTGTGTGAGCTCTCGCCAAGCGAGGTGATCTCCATGATCAGGTCGGGATTGCGGATGCGCCGCCGGATGAGCGCCGTGTTAAAGACGATTGTCTCCACAAATCCATCCTTCGAGCCCCGCAGTACCTTATCCTTGTCCGGCTCCTCCACGCCGCGGGCCGGATAGGTGCGGAAATCAATAGCCAGCGCCTGATCGTAGCCGTCTACAAATAGCATGGGTACGCCGGAGAGCACCATCGTTACGATCTGCTCAGGATCACGCAAAAGATCGACCTCGCCGTAGGGCAGCAGCAGCCGGGCAAAATCCTGCGCATTCCTTGGGAGGCTCTGCGGAGTGATTCCGTAAAAGAACTCCATCAGCTTTTCTAAAATCTCGTCCTTATTTAAGCCGTCGATCAGATACAGACAGGATGTTTTACCTGCGATTTCAACGACGCGGGAAAGAATATCAAAGTTTTCGTCCACATGCAGAAGCTGGTGGAACATGTGGATATTGGCGTTAATTTCGCGTGAAATGGTTGTTTTCATAGGCATTCGTCCCCAATCGTGAAAATCGTTAGAACGGTTCCGAATTTTACGGATCAAACGGGCATCAGAATCGTTTTTGGATAGTCTGTGCAGTCCAAAATAAATTATTCCTTGATCGGAGCTTAGAGTGTGTCCGCAAAGAATGCATGTTTCACATACTTTTGCATAAAGTAGAAGGAGCGAAGGAAAGTTAGGTTTGCCTTTTTGGAGCACATGGATTAAAATAAAACAATGCGCCGAGACGATCGAACGATGGCAGCGACAAAGGGCTTTGCGCCGAAGACAGAGCCGGGAAGAACAGTATCAAACAGACAGGAGGCGATTGGATGATCGGATTTTTGGCAAAACATTTGATTCGCGATTATGAGAATGTGACGGATCCAAAGGTGAGGCAGGCTTATGGAATTTTATGCGGGACGGTTGGCATCGTGCTCAACGTATGCCTGTTCGCGGGAAAATTTCTGGCCGGAAGTATCAGCCATTCGATTTCCATCACCGCGGACGCGTTCAATAATCTGTCGGATGCCGGCTCCTCGCTGGTGACGCTGGCCGGATTTAAAATGGCGGGAGCAAAGCCGGATTTGGGACATCCTTTTGGCCACGGGCGGATCGAGTACATTACGGGGCTGATTGTTTCGGGGGCGATTTTGATTATGGCCTTTGAGCTGGTAAAAAGTTCCGTGGAAAAAATTCTCCATCCGCAGCCGGTCGCATACGGCACTTTGGCTCTGGTCATACTACTGGTGTCCGTCGGTGTGAAGCTGTACATGTGTGCGTATAACCGTAGGATTGCCGGCAGGCTGAATTCGGCTGCCATGCGCGCAACGGCTTTGGACAGTTTAAGCGATTCCTGTGCGACACTGGCTGTATTTGCGGCTGCACTGGTCGGAAAATACACGCATGTGACGATTGACGGCTACTGCGGGGTTCTGGTGGGACTGTTTATCTTTTATGCCGGCATCAAAGCGGCAAAGGAGACGCTGGATCCCCTGCTGGGTCAGGCGCCGGACCCGGAATTTGTGGCGGAGGTCGAGCGGCTGGTGCTGTCCCATGAGGCAGTATGCGGCATTCATGATTTGATCGTTCATGATTATGGCCCCGGCCGACGGTTTCTGTCCGTCCATGCGGAGGTGCCGGCCGACGGAGAGATCCTGAAGCTTCATGAAGCCATCGACCATATTGAGGGAGAGCTGCAGGAGGAACTGCATTGTGCGGCGGTCATACATATGGATCCGGTGGTGACGGATGACGAGCGGATTCTGAACTTGAAGGAGCAGGTCTTATCGGTGCTGCATGCGATTGATTCCTCTTTGACCATGCATGATTTTCGGGTGGTGATGGGCCCCACGCAGAACAATCTGATTTTTGATGTGGTGGTGCCGTATGGATTTTTTCTCAACGAAAAAGAGACAGTTCGGACGGTACAGCTGCGCGTGAAAGAGAAGCTGGGCGAGGGATATCATTGTGTCATCCAGATAGATCAGGCATATGGAAACGGATAAAATACCGGAAAAATGGATAGTTTTCTTGTCATAATCCGTTTTCTTTCGTTGGAAATTAACAGATTTGTAAAAACCATATTGCAAAAGGGCGGAATTTGTTGTATATTTCAATTATTGTGTTATTTTGAATAAGTAATCCGGTACATCGAAACGATGAGAAAGTGAGTTTAGCAATGAGCGAAAAGAAAGTGATTGTTTCAAATGTTGAAAGTGAGCACAAGAATCCCATCGCAGAACTGGTGCAGGTTGCCTGTCAGTTTGACAGTGAGATTACTCTGGAGAGCGATGAAAAGCGCATCAATGCCAAGAGCATTATGGGAATTATGGCTTTTAATCCGTCCAAAGGAATGTCAGTCAATATTGTAGCGGATGGCCAGGATGAGCAGGAGGCGCTGGTGGCGATGGAGCGTTTTCTTGCCTGTGCACATGCATAGATTGTTGTAAAAGAGAATACGGGAGTAAAAGGACAGCCGTCCCGGCTGTGAATCGGTTCTCGTGTGAGGAGCCGATTCACGACTGGGACGGCTGTCTTTTTGATGCGGCAGCTGCGCCGCAGGGCGGAATCGCTGCTTCGTATTAATGCTCTTCCTTGTATTTCTTGACCAGAGCCTCAATCCGTTCATAGGGGTTCAGCAAGTCGCTGATGGAGGTATCATGATTGAGTGTGTCGATGATATAAGCGATGTATTTGCTCATATCGCAGTTGATGTAATAGGGCTTGCTTAACAGCTCCGGCGTCTGGTAGGTGAGGTTGGTTGTCACCACACGGTAGATCAGACCGTCCTCCACCGCTTTGTCGAACTTCTCCATGCCGTTTGTGAACAGGCCGAAGGTTGCAACCACGAAGATGCGGCGGGCTTTGCGCTTTTTCAATTCCGTTGCGACATCGATCATGCTGTCGCCTGAGGAAATCATATCGTCGATGATAATCATGTCCTTGCCTTCCACGGAAGAACCTAAAAATTCATGGGCGACAATGGGATTGCGTCCGTCTACGATTTTACTGTAATCACGCCGCTTGTAGAACATACCCATATCCAGTCCCAGAACGTTGGCCAGATAGACCGCACGATTGGTGCCGCCCTCGTCCGGGCTGATTACCATCATATGATCGCTGTCAATCTGCAAATCATCGACGGCCCCAAAAATTCCTTTGATGAATTGATAAGCGGGCTGAACGGTTTCAAAGCCCTTTAAAGGAATTGCGTTCTGCACTCTGGGGTCGTGGGCGTCGAAGGTGATGATATTGTCTACGCCCATTGCGGTCAGCTCCTGCAGGGCCATGGCGCAGTCTAAGGAATCGCGCCCGGTACGCTTGTGCTGACGGCTCTCATACAGGAAAGGCATGATCACGGTAATGCGTTTTGCCTTGCCGCCGACGGCGGAAATAACCCGCTTTAAGTCCTGATAGTGGTCGTCCGGCGACATGTGATTGAGATGCCCGTTGACCGTATAAGTCAGACTGTAATTGGTTACATCCACCAACAGGAACAAATCATAGCCCCGCACGGATTCGAGAATTGTACCTTTGGCTTCCCCTGTGCCAAAACGGGGAGTGGATATGCCGATCTTGTAAGAATCCCGCTGATACCCCTTGAATGCGATGTTGTCCTCGTGCTCGTGCTCTCTGGTGTAACGCCATTTTACCAAGTATTTGTCCACCCGTTCTCCCATTTCCCTGCAGCTGTCCAGAGCGATCAGGCCCAGCGCTCCTGTAGGAATTGTCTCCAGATTTCTTTCATCGTGTTGCATGTGTTTCCCTCCATAGATTCCTTTGTAGTTATGATAATGTTGCATGTAGCTTTTTTAAAATGCGGATGTCCTGTCCGAACATTTTAAGCATGGTGTAATGGCTGGTAATCCTGGAAAAAGTGCGCTCTGAATAGGTCTCCGCTAATTGGGGGATATTCAGATTGGTAGAAATGATGGTGGATTTCTGCCGCAGGATTCGTTCATTTAAGCACAAAAACATTTGGGAGCTGGTAAAAGAATTGGATAATTCCGTTCCCAAATCGTCGATGATCAGCAAATCGCAGTTGAACAGGTTCTGGTCGTCTGCGTCTACGCCGTTCTCCTTACCCAACGTCGTGTGTTCAAAGATGCGGAATAATTCAAACGCTGTAAAGTAAATTACGGAATGGCCGCTGTCCAACAGCTCCTTGGCGACACAATGGGATAAAAAGGTTTTTCCGATGCCGGTATCTCCATATAAAAGAAGATTGCCGAATGCAGTATCAAAATCCCGAATAAACTGTCGGCAGGACGCAACGGCCTGCTTCGCACAGTCAAGGCTCGAAAGCCCGGTCGTGTGGTTGATTTCCTTTGAGGAATAATAATCCATGGAAAAAGTCTGGAAATTTTCCTCCTGCAAAATTCTGCGCAGGTTCGACTGCGGATATACGAGATCAATTGCGGCCTGTAAAAAACAATGGCATTTTTGCGTTCCGATGTAGCCGGTGTCCTTACAGTCCGGGCATTGATAAGGCGGATTGAAATAATCAGCCGGATAGCCCAGCTCGTTCAGCAGCTTCTTTTTTTCCTCAAATAGCTGCTGCAGTTCCTTCCTTAATAAAGAAAGCGAAGACGCGTCGCCGTCTAACATGCTTTTGGCTCTGGAGACGGAAATTGCGGAAATCTTTTGCTCCAATGCTTTCAGGCGAGGACTGCGCCGGTAGGCGTCCTGCTTTCGCTGCTGCAGGAGCTGCGCATTTTTCAGCTGTTTGGCCTCATATTGGCGCATGAGTGTTTGATATTGTGAGTTTGTCAAAGGCATGTAAAAATTCCTCAATGTAACGGCAGAGCCGGCGTTTTCGTGCAATGCAGCGGCAGAGCCGGCGTTTTCACGCAAAATAGCGGCAGAGCCGGCGTTTTCACGCAAGATAGCAGCAGAGCTGGCGTTTTTGCGCAATGTAATGCGGCTGTCCGTTCTGACTCTTGGTGTGATTGCTTATGGTTTTGTGACGGTTCCCAGGAGCTGCTGTTCTAATTTATCATAATCGTAGGTGCGCTGCTGAAAATTATTGAAGCGGTTGGGGGAGGCTGCCTTGTTGGCGCCTGACGCATTGCTCCGCGTCCGCTGGTATTCCGAATCCAGCTTTGCGATATCGGTCAGGTGGTGTACCTCCTGCTCGTACCATTTGCGCAGAATGCCGTCGGTATATTCAAAGCTTGGCTGATGGGTGGCGGAAATGGTGCGCCGGCAGGCTTCGGTGATTAATTCTGAGGTAAAGCCGTAAGTCTTGGCCCATTTGTCAATCAGTTCCGTCTCAGAGGATACCAGATTGCGCCCGCTGATTCCAAGCGCCTTCATGACCGAAAAATGAATCTGGCTGTAGGCTGTGGAGGAACGCTTGGCGTCGGCGACGGTTCGCACGCCGGAATCCTTCCAGGCAATTGCCACCTTGTCCATATAGCGCAGACTCGTGTGACCCTTGCCGACACAGTATTCGATCAAATACTCGATTACGTCCACCGGAAATTTCAGTTCGTCGTACCAGAAGAAGATCGTGTGGATATCGGTGGCGGTCAGGGGACGCTTGAGATAATGCTCGGTGACAAACAGCAATTCCCGGACGCTCTCCTGCTCCTGAAAAGCGTCCAGCTGCGCAGCCGTATAATTCTGCCTGTGAAACGAAGCAGCCGCGGGACTTGCGGAATCCGTCTGTGCAGCCGAATAGCTCTGGCTGCGGAAGGGAGCGGCTGTTTGATTCGCGGAATCCGGCTTTAAGGCATCCTCCGCGGGTGGTGTAGCTTTGGAATCGAGAAAACGGATGCCGGCCAGCTGCTGCTGGTCGTTGTATTCCAATTGGAGCAGCTGCATCTTCTCCCAGTAGTTCAATGCACGCTGGATATCCTTTTCGGTATGCTCGAATTTGTCGGCTGCCGCGGACAGCGAAAAGCTTGCATCGGCAGAACCCATGCAGCGCAGCAGGTATAAATATATTTTCACATACTCTCCGTTGGCCGCTGTCATATAGTGGTCTATAAACTGGTTGGACACATAGGTAACGGAAGTATCTTTGTCGTTGTGTAACGCGATTTTTGTCATCAAAGCACCTCTTTTTAAGCGTACTTCATTTGTACAAGCACAGTTTATCATAGAAATGGAAAAAAGAGAAGAGAAAAATTTCAGGCTGCGGCGATCAATTTGCGCAGAAAAGATGGCCTACTGTGGGGAATCACTTTGCGGGTGTGGACAACCATTCGCAGGATGTGGGTAAGAGCGCTGCAGATGTGGAGAAAAATCTATGCGAGAGTGGACAGATTTTTGATAAAGGAGACAAAAATTGCGTGTACAAAAATGTGGATAACGTGGATAACTTGTGGAAAATGTCGTTATGGAAACATGAAAAAACCATCATAGAGAAGAAAATAGCTGGAAAATGGGGATAATCGGCATCAAATCTTATGTAAACAGAAAATCCACATTTTGTCAGGAAAAGTTTTCCATGGCAAAATGTGGATGAAGTGGATAACTTGTGGTTATCTTTTGAAGTACCGATTCTGGCGCCTGGTGCGCATAATTGTCTCATAAGGTATTTTAACGGCCAAGCAGATGTTCTCCCACCTGCACAATGTCGCCGGCGCCCATGGTAATCAGCAGATCGCCGTTTTTGCATTCGTTCAGCAGATAATTTTCGATTTCGTCGAAGGAAGGAAAATAATGGCAGGCACATCCGAGCTGCTGCAGTTCGAACAGCAGGTCGCGCGAAGAGATGCCAAGCGTGTTCGTCTCCCGCGCAGCGTAAATATCTGCCAGTATCACGAGATCGGCCTTGGAAAGCTCCCTGGCAAATTGTTTTAAAAATTTCTGTGTGCGTGTATAAGTGTGAGGCTGGAACACACAGACAATGCGTCCGCTGCTGTATTTGGCCGCGGCGTCCAACGTGACGGAAATCTCCGCTGGATGGTGCGCATAATCGTCGATCACGGTGATCTCATTTAACATGCCCTTGTATTCAAAGCGGCGCTCGGTGCCGGTGAATTCGGAAAGCCCCTTGGCTGTATCGGCAAAGGAAATCCCCATCTCCAGAGCAAGGGCCGCGGCGGCGGTGGCATTGGAGACGTTGTGGACGCCTGGAACCTGAAGCTGGATTGTCCCCAGTGGCGCCTGCTGATGAAAAAGTGTAAAACTTGTGCAGCCGTGTGCATGAAATTGGATATCACCTGCATAATATTCTGTAGAGGGGGTCAAGCCATAGGTGACGACGCTGCCTTGGGTATCTGCTGTGATCTCGGTAAAGCGTTCAATTTCTCCGTTGATGATGACCTTGCCGTCCGCTGGAACCTTCCCGGCGAATTCCCGGAAGGAATGGCGGATCTCATCCAGATCCTTGAAGAAATCCAAGTGATCCTCACCGATATTGAGAATCAGGGCGTAGCGGGGATTCAGCTTCAGAAAGCTATTGGTATATTCACAGGCTTCGGTCAGAAATACCTGCGAATCTCCGATGCGGATATTTCCGCCGATGGTGGGCAGAATCCCGCCGACGGAAACGGTTGGATCGGACTGCGCAGCCAAAAGGATCTGTGTCAGCATTGAGGTCGTTGTGGTTTTGCCGTGCGTACCGGCTACGCCGATCGAATGCTGGTAATTCTCCATGATCTGTCCCAACAGCTCGGCTCTGGTCAGAAGCGGAAGATTCCGTTGTTTCGCTTCCCGAAGCTCTGGATTGTCCGCGTGAATGGCGGCTGTATATACGACCAGCTGTGTTTCCTCCAGGATATGATCGGCGGACTGGCCATAGAAAATGGAAGCGCCGAGCTCGGTGAGCTTTTGGGTGAGCCTGGATTCTTTTTTGTCGGAGCCGGAAATGGGGAAGCGTTCTTTGAGCAGAATCTCGGCGAGGCCGCTCATACTGATGCCGCCGATGCCGATAAAATGGATTGGAATGGGTTGCTGAAAATTGATTTTATACATAATGATACCGTCCATTCTGAATGATATTTTGTTTCTATTTATTTTATACCAATTATTTCAGATAGTCAATCAAAACGATTTTTAGGAGGAAGTGCATATGAAAAGAGGGGGAAAACGGATTTTCAGTGGGATTTTGCAGAAAAAAATTGTACATTTTGACAAAAATGAATAGAATATGAAAAAATATTTGTGAAATATGTGTACTATTTTTTCCTTTTATGGTATAATGGTGGCACTTAGAATATAAAAGTAAGGACGAGAGGTGATAGGCTTGATTCGTAAAGAAATGATTGCCATGCTTTTAGCAGGCGGACAAGGAAGTCGTCTTGGCGTTTTGACTTCCAGTGTAGCAAAACCTGCGGTAGCCTTCGGAGGAAAATATCGTATTATCGACTTCCCCTTAAGCAACTGCATCAACTCCGGGATTGATACGGTAGGTGTCTTGACTCAGTATCAGCCCCTTCGGCTCAATACCCATATCGGAATTGGTATTCCCTGGGATTTGGATCGCAATAACGGCGGCGTAACTGTGCTGCCCCCTTATGAGAAGAGCAGCAACAGCGAATGGTATACTGGTACAGCCAATGCCATTTATCAGAATTTGACCTATATGGAGAGCTATCATCCGGAATATGTGCTGATTCTTTCCGGAGACCATATTTATAAGATGGACTATGAGGTTATGCTGGATTTCCATAAGGAGAATAACGCAGACGTTACCATTGCCGCGATGCCGGTGCCCTTAGAAGAGGCCAGCCGTTTCGGAATCGTAATTACCGACGAGGAAAAGCGGATTACGGAATTTGAGGAGAAGCCGGAGAAGCCCCGGAGCAACCTTGCTTCCATGGGTATTTATATTTTCAGCTGGAAGGTTTTGAAGGACGCGTTAATTGCCATGTCCGAGCAGAGCAGCTGTGATTTTGGTAAACATATTATTCCATATTGCCATGAGCGCAATCAGCGTCTGTTTGCTTATGAATACAATGGCTATTGGAAGGATGTCGGGACGCTGGGCTCCTACTGGGAAGCTAATATGGAGTTGATTGATTTGATTCCTGAGTTCAATCTGTACGAAGAATTCTGGAAGATTTATACCAACAGCGATATCATCAGCCCGCAGTATATTTCCGGTGAATCCGTGATCGACCGCAGCATTATCGGTGAGGGCTCTGAGATCTACGGCGAGGTGCGGGGATCGGTAGTCGGAGCAGGCGTGACGATTGGCAAGGGATCCGTGGTCAGGGATTCCATTATCATGAAGGATACCGTCATCGGCGACAATGTAATTATTGATAAGTCTATCATTGCCGAGTGCTGCACGATTGGCGATAACTGTCAGCTGGGAATTGGCGAGGAAGCGCCCAACAAATTAAATTCCAGCATTTATTCTTTTGGACTTGTAACGGTAGGAGAGAATTCCGTCATTCCTGCCGGAGTCAAGGTCGGCAAGAATACGGCAATTTCGGGAGAGACACAAGAGTCGGATTATCCTGACGGCGTATTGGCCAGCGGTGAGTATATTATTAAGGCAGGTGACGGAGTATGAAAGCAATAGGCATAATTTTAGCAGGCGGAAATAACAACAGGATGCAGGAACTGTCCAATAAGCGTGCCATCGCGGCAATGCCGGTGGCAGGCAGCTACCGCTGTATTGACTTTGCATTGAGTAATATGAGCAACTCCCACGTTCAGAAGGTGGCTGTGCTGACCCAATACAATGCAAGAAGTCTCAATGAGCATTTGAGCTCCTCGAAATGGTGGGATTTCGGCAGAAAGCAGGGGGGATTGTATACGTTTACACCCACTGTGACGGCCAACAACAGCTGGTGGTATCGGGGAACCGCAGATGCGATGTATCAGAATCTGGACTTTTTGCGCAGAAGCCATGAACCCTATGTGATCATCGTCGGCGGCGACTGTGTGTATAAGCTGGATTATAATAAGGTACTGGACTATCACATCTCCAAGAAGGCAGATATTACGGTTGTCTGTAAGGATATGCCCGCAGATGCAGATGTCAGCCGCTTTGGCGTGCTCAAGATGAACGAGGAATCGCGGATTGTGGAATTTGAGGAGAAGCCGATGGTGGCGCAGTCCAATACGATTTCGACGGGAATCTATGTCATCCGCAGAAGACAGCTGATTGAGATGTTAGAGCGCTGTGCGATGGAGGATCGTTATGATTTTGTAACGGACATCCTCATTCGCTATAAGAATATGAAGCGGATCTTCGGCTACAAGATGGATGGATATTGGAACAACATCTCCACGGTGGGCGCATATTACCAGACGAATATGGACTTCCTCAAGCCAGAGGTACGCAAGTTCTTTGGCAGCGAACCGTATATTTACTCCAAGGTAGCTGACTTGCCGCCTGCAAAATACAACACAGGTTCCGATGTGCGCAACAGTCTGATTGCCAGCGGCTGTATTATCAACAGCAAGGTGGAGAATTCCGTATTGTTCAAGAAGGTATTTGTTGGCAAGAACTGTGTGATCAAGAATTCGATCATTTTAAACGATGTTTACATTGGGGATAATACGCATATTGAGAACTGCATTGTCGAGAGCAGAGATACGCTGCGGGCGAATACTTACTTCAGCGGCGGGGATGGAATTAAGATTGTATATGAACATAATGAGCGATATGTAATGTAACCTTGAGATGTCCGCAAAGTGCAAAAGAAGGACGCAGAAAGGGGAATATGGAATGCAGATAACGGATGTACGCGTGCGAAAGGTAGAGAAAGAAGGAAAGATGAAAGCGGTCGTGTCCATCACCATTGACGAGGAATTTGTCGTACATGATATTAAGGTGATTGAAGGAGAGAAGGGCTTGTTTATTGCAATGCCCAGCCGCAAAGCTGCTGACGGCGAATACAGGGATATCGCACACCCCATTAATTCTACGACCAGAGAACGCATTCAGCAGTTAATTTTAGAGAAGTATCTGGCAGAGGAAGAGGGCGCTGTCGGGTAGGATATACCGAACAGAGTGCTGTTGCAAACGCTGCAGATGCAAGCAGTAGCAATGGGAGATGATCCGAGTGTTTCGGAAGGGATTGGGGGAACGGAATCACTCATTTGGGGAAACAGGCTTGTCTGTATTTGACAGACGAGCCTTTCTTTTTTTCGTGACAAATGAAGATTTTTTTAGTATGATAGAGTTCAGACTGAATTCTGGCAAAAGGAAGGGCGCAAAGAGAGATGTTTTTATTCAGAAAAAAGAAAGAGGAGATTGCTCCAATGTATGTGATTGCGGGCCTGGGGAATCCCACGGCAAAATACGAAAAGACCAGACACAATGTCGGATTTGATGTCATTGATCTGCTGGCGAAAAAATATAATGTTAATGTGACAGGACAAAAGCACAAGGGGCTTTACGGGACAGGCATCATCGGCGGGGAGCGGGTGATGCTGTTAAAGCCGCAGACCTTTATGAACCTAAGTGGAGACAGTATCGCGGCGTTTTTGAATTTTTATAAAATGGATGCAAAAAAGGAGCTGATTGTGATCTATGATGACATCAATCTGGCGCCGGGAAAGCTGCGCATTCGTATGAAGGGAAGCGCCGGCGGGCACAATGGAATGAAAAATATCATAGCCCGGATCGGCACCGAGGAATTTATGCGCATCCGTGTAGGCATCGGAGAGAAGCCGCAGGGCTGGGATTTGGCCGACTATGTAACGAGCCGATTTACCAGGGAAGAGCGTTTGGAGGTAGAACAAGCCATGGAGCTGGCCGCCGATGCAGCAGTCTTGATGGTGGACGGCAAGGCAGAGGAAGCGATGAACCGTTATAATGGAAAATGAGGGAAATAATGGATACATTCAGAGCGCCATTAAAAAATTTAAAAGAGTTTGAGGATTTACAGCAGGCATTGACAAGAGGAAAGGGAATCTTTCAGGTGTCCGGCTGCATTGATTCGCAAAAGCCGCATCTGATTGACAGCTGCGGCGATGAATTTCGTTGTAAATTGGTTGTCACCTTCAGCGAGCAGCGTGCCAAGGAGCTGTATGAGGACTGTCGTTTTTTTCAGAAGGATGCCGTGTATTATCCGGCCAGGGATATTCTTTTTTACCAATCGGACTTGCGGGGGAATTTACTGACCAGGCAGCGTATTTCGGCCATCAAATCGGTTTTGACGTTGGAGCATCCGATGGTGATTACCACTTACGATGCTTTGATGGATCGTCTGGCGCCGCTGTCCGTGATCCAGGACAGCGTTTGTCATTTCCGGGTGGGGGATTCGCTGCAGATTGAAACGCTGTCTCGGCAATTGGTGCAGATGGGGTATGAACGCAATTACCAGGTGGAGGCCAGCGGCCAGTTTGCCATTCGCGGCGGAATTGTCGATATTTTTCCTCTGACCGAAGACAATCCGCTGCGGATTGAGCTTTGGGACGATGAGATTGATTCGCTGCGCAGCTTTGAAACAGATAGTCAAAGGTCAATTGAAAATTTGGATGAAATATGGATTTATCCGGCCAGTGAGATAGTATTAAATCAAGATTTGATTGATAAGGGGCTGGGGAGAGTCCACAGGGAGAGCCGCGCGCTGTACGAAAAGCTGCGGGCAGAGAGCAAGACGGAGGAAGCGTACCGAGTCAAGGAGGCCGCAGCGCAGCTGACGGAAGAGCTGACCGAGCTTCGGCACAGCAAGAAGGTGGACAGCTATCTGACGTATTTTTTTGAGCAGATGTCGTCTCTCCTTGCCTATTTTCCGCCGGAGGAGACCATGATTTTCCTCGACGAGCCGGCACGCTGTCTGGAACGGGGCAGAGTGACGCGTCAGGAATTCGCCGAGAGCATGCAGCACCGGCTGGAAAAGGGCTATATTCTGCCGGGACAGATGGAGGCCCTGTCCACAGAGCGGCAGGTGGCGGCCAGCCTGGAGCGAAGCCGCTGTGTAGCCATGCTGACGCTGGACGCGAAAGTTAGTGATCTGGAAATAAAATCAAGATTTTATATTTCTGCACGAACGGTAAATCCTTATAACAGCAGCTTTGAGCTGTTGGTGAAGGATTTGAAGCAGTATAAGAGGAACGGATTTCAGATGCTGCTGCTGTCCGGCTCCCGAACGCGTGCGATGCGTCTGTCACAGGATTTGCAGCAGGAAGGCTTCGCCAGCTTTTATACTGAGGATTATAACCATCCCATTCAGTCCGGCGAGATTATGGTGGCCTACGGCAAGCTCAAGCGCGGCTTTGAGTACTCGGAGCTGAAATTTGTCGTCATTTCCGAGAGCGATATCTTTGGCGGCGAGAAGAAGAAAAAGAAAAAACGCCGCGTCTATGAGGGGGAGAAGATTCAGAGCTTCACCGATTTGAAAATCGGGGATTATGTGGTGCATGAGAATCATGGTCTCGGCATTTACCGCGGCATCGAGAAGGTAGAAATCGACAAGACGGTCAAAGATTATATCAAGATTGAATATGACAAGGGCGGCAATCTCTACATCCAGGCGACCCAGTTAGACTTGATTCAAAAGTATGCCGGCGGCGATGCGGGAACGCATAAGCTCAACCGCTTAGGCGGACAGGAATGGCATAAGACGAAGAGCCGGGTGCGGGGGGCCGTCAAAGAGATTGCCCGCGAGCTGGTGGAGCTGTATGCGGCTCGTCAGAGCAAGGAAGGCTTTGTCTACGGCCCGGATACCGTCTGGCAGCGGGAATTTGAAGAGATGTTTCCTTATGAAGAGACGGAAGATCAGCTGATGGCGATTGAGGCAACCAAGAAGGATATGGAGAGCCATAAGATTATGGACCGGCTGATTTGCGGAGATGTGGGCTACGGCAAGACAGAAATTGCGATTCGGGCTGCATTTAAAGCGGTGCAGGAGGGCAAACAGGTGGTTTATCTGGTGCCGACGACAATTTTGGCCCAGCAGCATTATCACACTTTCTCCCAGCGGATGAAGGATTTTCCGCTGCGTGTGGATTTGATGTGCCGTTTCTGCACGCAGGCACAGATGAGAAAGACCGTGGAGGATTTGAAGCGGGGCGTGGTCGATATCGTGATCGGCACCCATCGAGTACTGTCGAAGGATGTCGCCTACAAGGATCTCGGCTTGCTGATTATTGATGAAGAGCAGCGGTTCGGTGTTGCTCATAAGGAAAAAATCAAGCAGATGAAACAGAATGTGGACGTCCTGACCCTGACGGCGACGCCGATTCCGCGAACGCTGCATATGAGCTTGATTGGCATCCGCGATATGAGCGTCTTAGAGGAGCCGCCGCAGGATCGAATCCCCATTCAGACCTATGTGATGGAATTCAACGAGGAGATCGTGCGGGAGGCCGTACAGCGCGAGCTGGCCAGAGGCGGGCAAGTATATTACGTATTCAACCGGGTGAACCAGATTGAGGACATCACAGCGAAGATCGCTTCGCTTGTGCCGGATGCGAGTGTGTCCTTTGCCCATGGGCAGATGCGCGAGCGCGAGCTAGAGCGGATTATGTATGATTTTATCAATGGAGAGATTGATGTTCTGGTATCTACGACAATTATTGAAACAGGATTAGATATTTCTAACGTCAATACAATGATCATTCATGATGCGGATAACCTGGGGCTTTCCCAGCTGTATCAGCTGCGGGGGCGGGTGGGACGCTCGAATCGGACGGCCTATGCATTCTTGATGTATCGGCGCAACAAGCTGTTGAAGGAAATCGCGGAGAAGCGTCTGGCGGCGATCAAGGAATTTACCGAGCTGGGCAGCGGCTTCAAGATTGCGATGCGCGATCTGGAGATCCGGGGAGCCGGAAATCTGCTTGGCGCGCGTCAGCACGGCCATTTGGAGGCGGTGGGCTATGATCTGTACTGCAAGATGCTCAACGAGGCTGTCAAAGCGTTGAAGGGTGAGGAACCGATGGAGCATTTTGAGACGACGCTGGATATTCAGATGGATGCATTTATTCCGCCCCGCTATATTCCCAATGAATATCAGAAGCTGGATCTCTACAAACGGATTGCAGGCATTGAGACGCAGGAGGAGAGCGAGGAGATGCTGGAAGAGCTGATCGACCGTTTTGGAGAGCCGCCAAAATCTGTTCAAAACCTGCTTCTGATCGCCCGCATTCGTGCGCAGGCCCATCAGCTGTATATGACCGACATTATCCAAAAAGGAGATACGATTCGCTTTGTGCTCTATGAGAAAGCGAAGCTTGATGCCGCTGAAATCTCCCGCTTTGTGGCGGAGTTTTACGGTGCGCTGGTCTTTACGGCGGACGCAAAGCACCCTGCCTTTACGTTTCAGATGAATCAGAATTCTAAGACGAAAAAAGGTCATGTGGTGGATGTGATCCGAACCGTATTGGAGAAAGCGGAGCTGTTTTTGCTGCCGAAGCGTGTTCTTTGAGTGGAGCGGGGCAGCCTGCGAAGACAAACCTGCGGCCGTGCAGCCCAGCCTGCGAAAACAAACCTGCGGCCGTGCAGCCCAGCCTGCGAAAACAAACCTGCGGCCGTGCAGC
>CAMULB010000014.1 GCA_947089585.1 uncultured Lachnospiraceae bacterium
CCTGCGGCAGAGAAATACCCAATTCCGAGGGACTCTTTAGCGTATCCTCACGCAGACGTTCAATGGATTCCGGCGGCCGCTGTCCCGTCACCATACGGTAAAAGGTCGCGCCTGCCGCGTAAATGTCCGTCCATGGCCCCTGATTCCCATGACTTCGATATTGTTCTTCCGGCGCATAGCCCGGTTTTAATATCACCGACAGGCTTTTAGAGCGTCCGATGGTCGCATAACGCGCCGCCCCGAAATCAATGATTTTAACGCTTCCATCTGGGTGGAGCATAATATTATCCGGCGCAATATCCCGATGAATCAGCCCTTCCTGATGTCCCCGTCCCAGCCCGGTTAAGACCGCAATCATAATATCTCTGGCTTTCTCATACGACAATTTTCCATCCCGCTTCAGAAGATCCTTGACCGACTCTCCCTCTAGATATTCCATAATGATATATCCGGTATCATTTTCAATAAAACAGTCATAAACCTTGACAATTTGAGCACATTCATTCAGCTTTGCCAGACGCTTTGCCTCCGCGATAAAGCTGTCCAGTCCTGTGTCAAACTGCACCGTAGCATCCCCTGAAAAGACCGTCAATTTTTCCGAACCATAGCTTCGAGTCGCAAAATCGCTGGGAAGGTATTCTTTGACCGCAACCTTACGGTTCAGCTGCGTATCCCAGCCGATGTAGGTTACACCGAACCCACCGTATCCGACCACCTTGCCCACAATATATTTTTCTTTCAAGCGCGTCCCTGGAAACAGGTAATATGCTTCCTTAACGTCTGCACTCTGCACATACCCACAGTCTGGGCAAACCTCAGCTTCCTCCGCCAGCTCGGCCATACAGCCCATACATCGTTTCATTCTTCATTCCCCTCGATTCCTTCTGTCAAAACTAACCAGAAACATTTTTATCAACCAAGCTTTTGCAAAAAATGGTTCGAGAACCATCTGTAATTCCATTATTTTTCTATCGTTCTTAAAATCCGGCCCATTTCCTCCTCTTCCTTGAGGGAAATCCGACCCTCTCCGTATTCCTTTAAAAACGCCAGATATGTTGTCATCTTAACTTCCTGATACTGCTGATAGATTTCTCTGTTGATTGGAATTCCTTCCTCGTTGTCCATGTACTGCTCGCTTTGCACAGTTGGCTCCAGCATCGCGGCCAGAACAACCATCGCGGCCTCCTGCTTCCCCTGCTCAGCTGCCTGATTCACCGCAAAGCATTTGGTATAGCAGGCTGCAAGCTTATCCCCGTCAAGCACCGGAATTACTGCAAAGTCCGTGGGCGGAATTCGATCTACTGTCACTGCTTTTACATCCGCCAGCAATTCGAGGTCCCCCACAAGCTGCGTAATCTCGCTGTCCCCCTCGGCAAACAGGGCGCAGGCATTTTCTTCCTCTGCATACACCGTCTGATCCAGATCTGACCCCAGCTCCTGCCATTGACAGGAAACAGGAATTTGTTTGCTCTTCTCGGTATTGACATAGACTACACCTGGCTGAATCGCAGTTGGCAGCGCATAAAGCGAATGCGTTTCCCACTCCGCCGCAAACAAAAAGGCAGATAAATCCATCGTGCGAAACAAGGGGGCCAGTGATTGACAATACTCTTTTTTCTCCTCCAATGAAAAACCATCCGTACAGAATGCCTCCGGCAGCCGCCCCTCTTCCATCGCTGTCCGAATCCGTACCTCATAATCCTCCTGGGGTATCTCTTCCACCAGTAAGGTAAGCTGGGGATATTGTGCTTGCACACACTCCTGTAAGGCTTGGGCCGTTCCATCCTCCGGTCCTTCAACCGGCAGCCAGAGGGTAATCGTCTCCGCTTTAATCTGTTCCACATCGAGCTTTCCACGGGAAGAAAACACTGTCTGTGACAAAACCAAGACCACAGCCAGTACCAGAGAAATCATGCCAGCTCCAATTCCTGCCGCCAGACGGAGACGCCGTTTTTGTTTTAGCTCCTCTTCAGGCAGCCGCACCTTCTCTTTGCCCACAACAGCACAGCGAAACTGCTCTGCCGCCTGAAAGCGGAATCGAGGCTTGACCGCCATTGCTCTCATGACAATGCGATCCAGTCTTGCATCAATCACAGCCCCACATCTTGCAGGACTTTGCAGCAAATCCTCATCTTGTCTGTCCATCGCGTCCAGCGGTTTTTCCCCTGTGACCATCTCATAAAAGACCGCCCCGGCTGAGTAGACGTCCATCGAAGGTTTTTGACCGCTCCCCGGCTGATATTGCTCCGGAGGCGTATAACCGACCTTTACAATTACCTCTGCATGCTCGTCCGGCTGTTCCTCCTGTCTGCGCGCAGCACCAAAATCTCCAAGCTTGATCGTATCCTTGCCCGTCAGGAAAATATTATCCGGGCTGATATCCTTATGCACAATTCCTTTTTGATGGATTTTGGCTAAAGCCGTCAGAATGGATATGAGATAGCCAGACGCTTCCTCTACTGACATTTTTGGTGCGCGTCCCAGCCGGTCCTTTAACAGCTCTGCGTCTACATATTCCATAATGATATAGGCCGTTTCGTTTGCCTTCAGATAGCTATAGATCTTAACGATGTCTGGTTCATTGGAAAATTCCGCCATCATCTGTGCTTCTTCCTCAAACCGCTTGAGACAGCGATTGTATTCCTCCCGCTTTTCCCCGGAAAAAACACCTACCCTAACTTCTCCCTCGGCGCGGTTTACCAGCCGCGCCGGGTAAAATTCCTTGATTGCCACCACAATACTTAAGGAGATGTCAAAGGCTTTGTATGTAATGCCAAACCCGCCGATTCCTAATGTAATCCCAATGATGTAGCGATGATCCAATACGGTTCCCGGCCGCAGCTGATACGCCTGGTTGGCTGTACTCTCCGGCGTATAGCCGCACCAGGGGCATACTTCCTGTTCTCCTTTCATTTGAAAACACTGAAAACAGATTTGATCTGACATGTTCTTCTCCTACCAGTCCTTCTTTTTTTGTTGGTTCAATCGTTTGACCATTTCCCCACTTGTACTATGATGCATACTTGCAGCCGCCTGATTCTTTCCCTCACACTATTTCGTAATCTTATAGCTGTTGGAATCCTTGCTGTAAATCTTTTTGCCGTCCACTGTATAGTACGCTCGAATAATATAGGAATAGGAATGTCCCTTGGCCAAATCCGACAGCGAAAAGGTAATCTTATTTCCCTTCTTCACCGATACGACTGCTTTCTTCTTTCCTTTTCCGCCGTCGATCTTCTGGTATATTTCTACCTTTTGGGCATTCTTGATCGTTTTCCAGGAAATCGTATAGGTTCCGGCAACGCTGTCATAGCGAATCATATTTTGCACCGGTTTTTTCAAGGCTCCCAAGACCTTCTTTTTTACTGCGTTCGATTGGCTCCCAAAGACCTGTTTTTTATTTTCCGTCTTAAACGCGGCTACCTTGTAATAATACGTCCCTGCTTTGAGCTTCTTGTCCGTATAAGATAGCGTAGTCCCCTTATTGATCGTTTTATATTTCTTATAAGGGCCGTTTTTCTTGGTTGCACGGTAGATTACATACCCTTTGGCTCCGCTTACCTTTTTCCAGGACAGCTTCACAGAATTCGCCGAAATAATCTTGGCGGTCATCTGCACTTTTTTTAGCTTCTTCTGCCATCTGGCATAGAGCGTATGGTTCTTTCCTGTCTTGACCTTGGTAGAATCCTTGATCCTGCTCCCGCCCTTGGCCGCCGTATACCAGCCGCTGAACGTATAACCGCTACGAGTTGGCTTAGGCAGTTTACCATAGCTTCCACCAAAGGTTACTTTCATGCTGGCCGTTTTGCATTTTCCGCCGTTGGCGTTAAATGTAAGCTTGTAGGTATTGGCTTTCCAGTGCGCGTACAGCGTATGCGCCGCTGCCTGCGCCATCTTGCTCGTTTCCGCAATCTTGCTTCCACCCTTTGACTGGGTATACCAGCCGTCAAAGGTATAGCCGCCTTTCTTGGGCTTCGGCAGTGTTCCATAAGTCCCTGCAAATGTCACCTGTTTGCTGGCTGTTGTACAACTGCCGCCATTTGGGTGAAACGTTACTTTATAGCTTGCAGGCGACCAATGTGCATACAGCGTATGATTCTCTTTGCGCGATACCAGCGTTCCAGCCGTGACACTGCTTCCGCCCTGGGCCGATGTATACCAGCCGCCGAACACATAACCGGTTCTGGCTGGCGTCGGCAGCGTGCCATATGCACTTCCGACCGTCACACGCTTATTGCTTGTACTTGTCTGACCTCCATTGCCATGAAATGTAACCGTATACACAGCTGACGTCGGCTTTGGATCTGGCGTTGGCTTTACATCCGGCGTCGGCTTTGGATCTGGCGTCGGCTTTACATCTGGCGTCGGATCCGGCGTCGGCGTCTCCGGTTGATTCTCACTCCATTGCGCATAGAGCGTATGATTTACCACCTCACGCACCACGCTGTCCGCAGTCACATTCACTCCGTTGATCTCCGCATTGAACCATCCCGCAAACGTAAAGCCCGCGCGGACAGGCGTCGGCAATGCACCATAAGTTTCGGTCGGCTTCACCGTTTTGGTACTTTCCGTCAGCGTCCCGCCATTCGGCATAAATGTAACTGCCACACCGCTGTCCAGCGGCAAAAATTTACTTGGATCATACTGCGCCGCAGCCGTATTCAAATATCCATAAATTCGTTCTATGCCATAACAGCCAAAAAACGGATCCTCATTCAGCAAAATCAAATTTGGGAGTACAATCCGCTCCAACGCAATACACCCAGAAAAAGCATTGCCTTCAATGGTTACAGCCTCTTTATTTTTATTGGCTGGAATGAAGATGCTGCGCAGCGCCACGCAGTCTTCAAACGCGCCAGCGGCAATCGTGGTAATGCCTTCTGAAAATGTAATTTCCTCCAGTGCGCTGCAGCCCGAAAATGCCGATGCTTCTACGACTGTCACTCCAACCGGAATCGTCATGCTCGGAATCAAGCTACAGCCGGAAAAAGCAAAGCTTCCAATCCGCTCTACACTGGAAGGCATTTCAAATTGGGTCAAGGAACTGCAGCCAAAAAAAGCCGATGCTCCAATTTCCCGGATATTCTCTGATACGGTAAGCGTCTCCAGCGCACCGCAGCCCTGAAACGTATTGTCATAAATCATTGTTACTCCGTTCGGAATCTCCAGCTGCCGCAAGGAGCTGCAGCCCGAAAAGGCCGACGCTCCAATCTCTGTAACACCGGAGGGAATCTTTAGGTTCTCCAGCATGGTACAGCCTTCAAACGTAGATGCGCCAATCGCTGTCACCTGATTCGGAATTGTCAGCTCTTGTAATTTACTACATCCCAAAAAAGCGGACTCCCCGATGCTGGTAACACCAGATGGAATGGTAATGCCCTCCAGTGCCTCGCATCCCTCAAAGGTTGAAGCCCCGATCTGTGTCACCCGCTCCGGGATTTTAAATGTGTGCTCAATCATTACCAGCTCGTTGCCTTTTTTCAGACGAACCTCATTCAAGTTACGACAACCGCAAAATGCTCCTTCGCCAATCTGCGTAATCCCCTCTGGCATCGTCAGGCTGATCAACGACGTGCACGCCTGAAATGTATCGTTGCCAATTACCGTCACTGCATTGGGAATCGTCATTGACTGTAATCTGCCACAGCCAGAAAAAGCCGCGTTACCAATCGACTGTAATCCTTCTGGAAGCACTAACTCCCTTAAATTACTGCACCCCAAAAAAGCTGCGTCCCCAATCATGGTCACGCCCGATGGGATCGTAATCTGTGACAAGCTGGTATTTCCGGCAAATGCACAATCTCCAATCTGCGTTACTGACTCCGCGATCGTATAAGAAGCGGAAGCATCTGTCGTCGGATAAAGCAAAAGCACCCGCTCCTCTAATGCACTGCCCTCCGTATTACGTTCCATTTGAAACAAAACATTGTCGATCGCGTCATAAACCGGATTGCCTATCTCTACTTCATATCTGCTGACTGCCGTCTTGGGCAGCAGCTTCGGTTGTTCGATTGAGGTAATTCCTGCGCCGATGTAGATTGTCGAAATCTGATCCTCATAAGCGCTCCATGCCGCCTGCATCGCCTCCACATACCCCTGCTCCAGGATCGCGCCTTCCCCGTCCGCTTGCACCTCAAACCGCAACGTATTTGTGTCCGGGTCAAATTCCCATTGACTGTTTGCACCTGCCTCACCGCTATAAGCTGTCTGCTCCAAAACATCCCCGGATGCCTGCACATTCCCTTTTACCGCAATCACACTGACAAAAACTGCCAGCACCCATACACACAACCACTTTTTCATTTCATATCACTCCTCGCTTCCTAAATTCATTATTCTGCCAAAAATGTATAACACAAAAAAGCCTCAGACAAAAAGGGCAGTTCCACTAGGGGCTGCCTTCCTTATCTGAGACTCTATTTTAAAATAATGATACTTTTTACACTCAACCGTTAAACTACGGCTCTTCTCTTCTCTTCTCTTCTCTTCTCTTCTCTTCTCTTCTCTTCTCTTCTCTTCAAAATTATGATCCTCATTTGTTGCTTTGTCAACTGTTTTCTCAATATTTTTTGTTTATTATCTTTATTTTATCACTCCCATTTCACCTTGTAAAGTTATTTTTTCCATAATTTTCCAGTAATTCATCTGGTACAGCGCTCTCTCTGTACGGATGCTTTGTATGAGGAGCGTGTCATTTGCATCTGTTCTGATTTTAGTACACAAATTGCCAATCTCATATGCAAATAGCGTCTATAAAAGGGCGTGAACCATGTCACGCCCTCAATCAATATTACAATAGACAAATTATTTCTTCCGTCACCACATTTTCAGCTTTCTGACTAACAAGAAAGCTATCCTCGAACCACCCGATAACGCAATCTGAGATATGAGTGCTCCAAGACCACACATTCCTGCAATTCCAGCACGCCCAATTGTGATAATTCCCTTTCTGACAGCAGGGATTTTCCGTCAATCAGTGTGGATGTATCCTTGCCGCCAATTAAAACAGGCGCAATCACAAGATCCACATAATCAAACAGCTTTTCCCGCAGAAAGAGCCCGTTTAACGTGCCGCCGCTTTGGATGGTAAGCCTCTGACAGCCATATTCTGACTTGAGCGTCGCAAGTGCATCCGGCAGCGACAGCTTGCTTTGACAGATGATATGGAGATTGTCCTCATTCACCTGAAACGCCGGATGGTCTGCATTGGCTGTTACCAGCACAAATTCTTTTGATAAAGCACAAAAATAGCGAATCCCGTGTTCGGTCAGATGATGGTTGTCGATCACTACAAAGGAAACAGGCGACTTTTCCGGCATTTCCTTCGCATTGACGCCCATCTTTTTCTGCACTCTGCCGGAATTGAGCGACCACAAATCGGTGGTCTGCTCTATCTCATAATACTGGTGCAGTCCCTCTTGAACGCCCGCAATTTTAGGGAAATCCCGGTCCACATCCAAATCATCCGTCGCCCCTGTGCTGATTTTTCCGTCAACAGACATAAGCATAAACAGCGTTGTAACTGGTCGATCCATTTTATCTCTCCTTATCTCAATTTCCTGTATTTCACATTTCACTAGTTTATCACACAGCCCTCTTTTTCTCAATGGACGATTTGTTATGCGTTTTATTCCAAAAAAATCCTCACATCATATTTGTTATGCGTTTTGTTCCAAAAAAATCCTCACATCATATTTCTGCAGCATTTCTCCTTCCTCCGCCGTCCGCCCGGTCAGCAAATCCTGCTTCCCGGCAAATACTTTTGGCAGTGGAAGCGCACGTTCCTTCAAGTTGATGACAAAATAAATCGCGATCTGCTCAGAAATCCGGCGTGTCACTTCTAATTCCGTCTCCTCTTCCAGCACGGAAGCGATCCTTGCCTCTTTACAGGCCAAGCCCAAAGCCTGCTTCAGCCCTTCCTCTGCCAGTACGGTTCCGATATAATAGACCACGCCCTTGCCGAAGTGATTTCTCGTCAATGCCGGCATGCCGGCATAAAAATCTTGTCCATAATGAGCGACCGCTTCTGCCCCTTCCAGATGAATGAGATCGCAGAGCATCTCACAAGGCGAGGATGTTCCATCATGAAAAAGAACTACATTCGACTGCTCCGGCGCCAGCGCGTCGATTTCCTCTGCCCAGATGCCTGCCAATGCACGCAGCGGGCCTGGATAGCCGCCCAGGTGCACATTGTCAGACTCGTTGACAATCCCGCTCATGAATCCGGTTACAAAGACACCGCCTGCAGCCACAAAGCTTTCAAGCTCCTCCTGCATGCCTTCTTTCACCATATACAGCACCGGCGCAACAACCAAATCATAGCTCGAAAAGTCCCCATCCACCGGAATCAGATCGACGGCAATATTTTTCCTGTAAAAATACTCATAATAGCGCAAAATCTGATCCACATATTTCAAATCCTGATTGGGACCGCTCGTATATTCCAGCGCCCAGTAATTGTCCCAGTCAAAGATGATCGCTGCTTTCGCCTCTGTCCGCGAGCCAATCATTGTATCGCCAATTCGCTCCAGCTCTTCTCCCAGCTGCGCCACCTCACGAAATACCCGCGTCTGATCCGAGCCTGCATGTGCAATCACTGCACCATGAAACTTCTCGCATCCGCCCACAGACCGACGAAGCTGGAAAAACTGCACCGTATCCGCGCCATGGGCAACGGTCTGCCAGCTCTGGGCCCGCATCTGACCCGGTTTTTTGAGCGAATTGTAGGGCTGCCAGTTCTGTTGGCTGGGCGTCTGCTCCATCAGCATAAAAGGCGCGCCTTTCAGCCCGCGCATCAGATCATGACGCATGGCCGTCAAGCTCCAGGGCGTGTCATAGCTGGGATAATTGTCCCAGGAGACGATGTCCATCTCTTTCGCCCAGCGAAAATAATCGAGCCCTTTATAGGTTCCCATCAGATTGGTTGTGATTACGGTATCCTGATCATACTGCCGGATGGTATCACGCTCCAGTCGAAAATTATTCAAAAGACTGTCCGACATAAATCTTCGATAATCTATGGACATCCCTGCAAATGCCGTTCGCTCGCTTCCCGGTTCCTCTCCGTCCGGCCGGCTGATCCCCTCACTCAAGGCGTTGGGCAGCACCACCTCGTCCCATTCATAAATTGTATGCCCCCAGAATGCCAGATTCCAAGCCCGATTCAAGGCAGGGATCGTGCCGTATTTCTTCCGCAGCCAGACGCGAAACGCCTTCTCGCAATTCTCACAATGGCATTCCCCGCCATACTCATTGTTGATATGCCAGCAGACTACATTTTCATTTTTTCCGTAACGCTGAGCCAGACGCGCCGTCAATTCCGCAACAAAATGCTGATACATCGGACTGTTGGGGCAGGCATTGTGCCTCTGACCGAATTTGTGACGGCGTCCCTCATAATCGACCCGCGCCACCTGCGGATAACGCTTGACCATCCAGGATGGAAGGGCAGCGGTTGCGGTTGCCAGTACGATCTGCTTTCCGCTTTTCGTCAGTGTATCTACAATATCATCCAATTCACTAAAATCATACGTTTCCTCTGAAGGCTGAATTCTCGCCCAGGAAAATACATTGACCGTCGCACTGTTGAGATGCGCCTTCTCAAACAGTTCCATGTCCTGCTGCCAGACCTCGCGCGGCCACTGCTCCGGGTTGTAATCGCCGCCGTACAACATCGTTTTGAATTTCGCTTTCATGGTCGAATCCCTCCTGCGGTTGTAATAAAATTTCTTCCATTATAACCTTTTTTTCCTCTGAAAAGTATGTTAAGCTAAGCTAAAAAATATAAATATTTGAAACATTCCGGGTTCATCCGCCCAAGCATCCGGTACTTCCCGCAAGGCGGTATCGAAACCAGACCACGGAGGTATGCTATGCCAATCTACTTCAATTCTTCCACGCAGGAGCTGCCGCTGGCCATCGACAGCATCGGCAGCGGCTGGACTCAGGAACCCATCTCCCGCCCCAAGGGCTTTCCTCTGTACCACTGGCTCCAAACAGAAAGCGGCCTGGGAGCAATCACATTATCTGGCCAGGACTTCCTGCTGCATCCGGGCGAAGGCATTCTGATCGCCCCGCACACGCCGCATCGTTACCAAAACGTCACGGAACGCTGGCAAACCGCTTTTGTTACCTTTGGCGGCGCACTGGCAAACGACATCCACAAGATCTGCGGCGAGTCCGCCTTTCTCTTCATCCATGCCGAAGAAGGAACATATTTTCAAGCCTGGATCAATCATGCACTCCCGGCCTGTCAGGAAAATACCCTGGATGATTGGAGGCTCTCTGTCCAGTGCTATGAATTTTTCATGCATCTGTCCCGGTTTTACCAAAAGCAGAGCCAGACAGAGCACCCGCTGTACCGCCAATACATCGCCCCGATCCTAAAAAGAATTGAAACAGATCCCGCCGCCGTTCCCAGTGTCAGCAGCCTGGCATCTGAGGTTCATATCACTTCACAATACCTCACACGACTGTTCCATCGATTCATCGGCTGCTCGGCACAGAGCTATATCGCCCGTTCCAGAATCAACAAGGCAAAAGAGCTGCTGATTACCAGCCCCTATCTGAAAGTTCAAAGCATCAGCCACATGAGCGGCTTCCACAATGTCAGCTATTTTATTTCCACCTTCCGGCAGCAAACCGGCATAACGCCGAAGCAGTTCCGAAAAAATTATGGGATACGGGAAACATAAAAACGGGCAGATCTGGGTCTGCCCAAAAGAATCACGCCGGCGCACGCGCCTTACTCCTCCCGTGTCCAATACTCATAAGGCAGCATATGGTACAGCTTACGAATCGAAGCCCGCTGGCTTTGATACAATTTTGCTATTTTCCGTTTCTGGTTATAGATCTCCTTATCCATCTCTTCCAGATCGTAGGGAACCTTATCATCCACATAATAACGCCCAAACCAGTTGAGCTCCGCCTTGCATCCAATTTCCTGGTACACCTTTTTCACGCTCTGATGCGTCATGATATGCTGCGGATGCCCATATTCGCCTTTTGCATTATGCGTTGCCACCAGCTCCCAATCCTGATATTGCAAAATTACCTTTAGATCTGCCTCCATCTGCTTTCGCCACAGCTTCCAGTTGCTGCGCTTGGAGCCGATTTTATCCGGGTAGGACAAAATCAGTCCTTGATCCCCGGTCTCGGCCAAAACGGCTTCAAATTCCGCCCGGCGAATCTTGTCTTTTCCCCGTGTCAGACAGACCACCAGATAGTCATCCTCCAGCAGATGCTTGCCGCCCCAGAGCAGCTCGTCATCGGGGTGCGCAACGATCATAACCTTGTGAACGCCTTCCAGCTGCAGCATATCCAGATCCGCAGCCGTTACGCGCGGCAGGTGAAGATAGGGATAAAATAAGCATCCAATCCAAAAGAAAAGAATGCATAAAAGCCCGACGCCCCCACAGAAAAGATCCCTTTTCCAATGCTTGATCCATCGTTGTCTTGTCCTTTCTTGCAGCATTTTCTTACCTTTCCAGTGTCGTGTTGCATGGTTCCCTGCTCCAGACGGAAATTCGCCTGCTAAAAATTCTGTACAGAACCTAATCCTGCCATCGCGCTTGACTTCCATGAATTCTGTACAGAACCTAATCCTGCCATCGCGCTTGACTTCCATGCTTTCCTTTTCGGATCATCAGCTTTTGATCCATCTGCTCCTTGAGCTCTGTGACGTGGGAAATAATCCCGACCAGCCGCGTCTCACCTGCCAGCTGCTTGAGAATTTCGATCGCCTTTCCACGCGCATCCTCATCCAGCGAGCCAAAGCCCTCGTCTATAAACATCGTATCGAGATGAACCTTGCCGGCCGACCTTTGCACCACATCCGCCATCCCCAACGCCATCGACAAGGCGGCCAAAAACGACTCGCCGCCGGACAGCGTTTTTACGTCGCGTGTACGGTCTGTCACCAGGTCATACACATCCAGATCCAGTCCCGCCTCCTGCTGCCGTGCCAAAGCTTCAATCTCGCGGCATTGCAGTATAAATTGTCCGCCGCTCATCTCCACCAGCCTGCGATTGGCCTGATGAATGATCTGTTTAAAATATCTTCGCTGGACATAGGTCTGCAAATCCAGACGTACCTGCTGCCGCAAATTCCCGTTCGCCGTTCGCGAAAGCGTCTCCGCCACCTCATACTGTCCGGCCAGGGCCGTGCGCGTCTCGTACAGCGTCTGCAAATTGGCCTCCACCTGGCGATTGGCCTTGAGGATCGACACCAGCTCCTGCCGGCGCTCCTCGAATCCTGCCTTGCGCTCTGTCAATTCCTCCAGGCGCTGATTCAGCACAAAGGGATCAGTCCTGGTTTTTCCCTGTAGACCTTCCTTAAGCAATGCCAGCTGCTTCTCCTGCTCCTCCAACGCGCCCTCGCCCTTTGCCAGCTGCTGTGCCAGCGTCTGCAAGGTATCCTGTACCGTTTTCTGCTTCTCTTCCAGCTGCCTTTTTTCCTCCGAAAGCGCAGCCAAGCGCGCTTCTACCGCCTGTATGGAGGGATAGGTCAAGGTCTGCTTCAATTCCTGTAGAGACTGTGCTGCTTTTTCATAGGCCAAATCTGCTTCATAGACCTTCTGCTGCAGCTGTTCACACTGTTGCCCCAGCTGCTCCCGCTGCTGAGTCCGCTGCAACAGCTGCTGCGCTTGCTGCTTACGTAAACGCTGCTGCGCCTCCAAATGTGCGATTTGAGACTTTAACGCTCCCAACTGGCCGCTGCCGCACGCAAGCGCTTCCGTCAATTGCCGCTGGCTCTCCTGCAGATCCGCCGCCCGCTGACCGAATTCCTCTCCCAAAAGACGCTGCCCCTGATAAAGAAACAGCTTCCATTCACTTTCCCACTGCTCCTTCTGCTCTGCAAACTGCGCCTGTTCCCGGTTCACACCGGCCTGCGCTTCCTCTCGCTGCTCCTTGGCCTGCTCCACCTGCCTTTGCGTCACCGCCTCCAGCGGCAATTGGGCCCGTTTGGGGTGATGGGTCGCGCCGCACACCGGGCAGGGTTCCCCTTCTGTCAGCCCGTCTGCCAACAGCCCTGCCTGCTCACGAATAAAAATGCGCTGGCACTGTTCATAACAGCGGCTCTTTTCCTCAAACCGCAAAAGCGCTTCCTCCACACATCTCTTCGCCTTCCCCAGCGCCCGCTCGCGGCGGATCAATTGTTCTCCTTGCGCAATCACGGTCTGCAGCTCTTCCTTTTGCACTGCCAGCTCCTTTTCCTGCTGCTGTAATGCGGCCAGCTGCTCCGTCTCCTCAGCCAATTCCTGCTGACGGTCCGTCAACGCCGCAATCTCACGCTCCAACGCCTCCGCCTGTTCCCTGGCCTGCTGCCAGCTTTCTTTCATGCGCTTTTGCTCCGTCTGCAGGTTCTGTGTCCGGGCCTGCTGCTGGCCGTAGCTCTCATATTTGGGCAGCAGATTTTTCGCCTCCGCCAGCTCCTGTTCCAGCAAGGGCAGCCGTTCCTCTCTCGCCTGCGTCAACTGCCTCTGGTGTCCGTTCCACTCCGCCAGCTTTTCACGAATCCCCGCCAGCTTGCGCCGAATGTCTGCCACCGAGCGTTCCGTCTCCTGCTGCTGCTCAAATCGGCGGTTCCACTCCTTGACCTGCGCGAGAGCCACCTTCACCTGATCCAGCTCGGACGATACTGTTTGCTCCTGCGTGCGAATTGCGGCTTCCTGTTCTTCAGCCGCCGCATCCATACGCACCAGGCAGGACAGAATCACCTCCTGCCCGGTCTCCACCCGCAGCTTGGCCTGTTCCCACTCCTCCCAGAGGCGTTCCGGCTCAAGGTACGGCTCTTCACCTGGCGCGCCATTGCTCTCCGGCTCAACGCACGCTTCTCCCGCCGGCGCGCCATCGCTCTCCGGCTCAACGCACGCTTCTCCCGCCGGCGCGCCATCGCTCTCCGGCTCAACGTGCGCCTTTCCCTCCCATGCAAAATGCTCTTTGGGCAGGCGGCGCACCTGTTTTAGCTCATGTTCGAGAATCGTTCGATTCTCTTCCAGCCGTACATACAGCTCCTTGCTCTGATCCTTTAAGCGGTTCTGTATCTGCCAGTAAATTTTGGTGTCAAAGATACGGGAAAAAATCTCTTTTCGCTCTCTGGACGGCGCATGCAGCAGCTTGAGAAATTCTCCCTGGGCAATCATGCAGATCTGGGTAAACTGGTGCACATCCACGCCCAAAATCTCCCTGATCCTTTCGTTGGTCTCCTTATTTTTTCCTGTAAAAGCAGTCCCATCCGGCAGTGTCAGCTCCACGCCTGCCGCTTCGGTTGTAAAGGAATATTCCCCCGCTTTATTCTTTCGCTTACTGATACGCTGATAATTGGGATTGCGCCGGACTCGGTACTCCTTGCCGCCGTAAGAAAAGACCAGCTCGACAAACGTAGGCGTTCCTTCGTCGGCAAATTGGCTGCGCATCATGTCGCCGTTTCGCCTGCCGCCGCTCGTCTCGTCGAACAATGCATAGGTAATGGCGTCAAAGATCGTCGTCTTCCCCGCCCCCGTATCACCGGTAATCAAAAAAATCCCCCGGTTTCGATCGGCAAAATCAACCTCTTCCCGTCCACCGTAGGATCCAAACGCGGACATCACAAGCTTGATCGGTCTCATACGATTTCCTCCTCCAGCAGCTTTTTCACCCACGCCTGCTCCGCCTCGCTCATCGTCTGTCCCCGCAGCTCCTGGTAAAAGCCGGCAAATACCTCCAGCGGATTCTGTCCCGGCTCCCCGCCGTCCTCCTCCAGCAGCAAACGCCGCGTGCGTTGGTTGTCCACCCTTAATTCCAGCAAATAATCGTAGCATTCCTCCAATTGTTCCCTTGGATGATGCGGTTCCAGCTCATCCTGAAGGGTAACAGAAAGAAAATCATGACAGTTCTCCGGCGTTGCCCGTTTGAGAATCTCCTCCAGTAAGCCTTGCTCCCGGCGCACCTCCTGCAGCGGCGTCAACGGAATGGTCTCAATCTGCACAGGCGTCCCTTTTTCCTCCAGCGTCACCAATGTAATGGACTTCTCATGCTTCTCCTCGCTGACCGAATATTTCAGCGGCGTACCGCAATAGCGAATGTGTGCTTCCTTCACCTGCTGCGGGCCGTGAATATGCCCCAACGCCACATAGTCAAAATGCGCTACCAACGACACATCCACACAGTCCAAACCGCCTACTTGAAAGGAACGCTGCTCCGAATCACAGATTACGGGCCGGTTGCTGCCATTGACATAAAATTGATGGGAGAGCAGCACATTGCGCGTGTCCGGCCGCAAATGCTCCCGTTCCAATCCCTCCCGCTCCAGCAGCTTTGCAACAGCGCTGTGGTAATCCGTGATCTCCCCTTCATCAAACAGGTGGCGAATATAACCAGGCTTTAGAAAAGGCATGAGAAAAAAACGCACCCTTCCCCAATCATCTGCAAGCTCCACCCACTTGAGATGCTCCTCCTTAGTCCGGGGCGGCTGCGCGGCAATCACAATCTGCTGTTGCTCCAAAAACGCTTTGGCATAGGAGAGCCGCTGCGGGCTGTCATGATTTCCGGCGATGAGCAGCACGGTCACTTGCGGACGAATCCGAGCCAAATCATTCAAAAATTCATCCAACAGCAGGGTCGCTTCCCCGGAAGGAACGGATTTGTCAAAAATGTCCCCGCAGATCAAGACTGCATCCGGGCGATATTCGATGACCCGCTGGACAATCTGCTTCAAAATCGCCCGTTGATTCTCCAGCAGGCTATAGTAATGCAGCTGTTTGCCCAGATGCAGATCCGATAAATGAAAAAATCTCACGCGTTGCCCTCCAAATATTGCTTTAATGCATCCATACGCTCTTTGGCCTGCTGATAGCCCGCTTCATACAGCCGGGCCAGCTTGTCCGCACGAGCCTCCGTCCGCCCTACGCCCAATGTGCTTTCCGGCGCAAAAACAAAGATTTCTCCTCGCTCCTCCGCCGCTAACAGCTCCTGCATACATGCATTGTAGCGTTCCGGCCGCTTCTCCAGATCCTCCACAATCTTCGGGTAACGCTTATACAGTCTGCCGGAAATCCGCCCGGCACGCTCCAGCTGCTTGACATACCCCCGTTCACGCGTCAAAATCACGATATTCTTATCGCATCCTTCCTTGATCGCCTGCTTGTATGGGATGGAATCTGACAGCCCGCCGTCGAGATAGTAACGCCTGCCAATTTTTACCGGCTGAAATAAAATCGGCAACGCGCAGCTGGCCACCAGGACATCATTTTTGCCGTCGTCCCTGGGCACCTCCAGATACTCGGCTTTCCCGGTATGAATATTGGTAACGGTGGCCACCACCTTGCCAGGATAACGCCGAAACTCCTCGTAGTCAAACGGCAGCAGCTTGCCCGGAACCTCTTCAAAGACAAAAGAAATATTAAAATAGCTGCGATTTTTCCGATCAAATAAATGGCGCGGGCCCATATAGCGCTTATCCGGCATATACTTTTTTGCAAGCTCCAGGTTACGCCCCTTCTGCTTTGACAAATAAGATACGCCATAGGCAATTCCTGCGGATACGCCAATAAAATAATCCGCCATGATTCCTTCCTCTAAAAATGCATCCACCACGCCGCAGCTGAAAACGGTTCTACTGGCGCCGCCCTCCATTGTAATTCCTAATTTCATTGTGAAAATCCTTCTTTCCTGTCTTTCTTTCCTATTCTAATTCTTTTTGATCTTTATTTTAATACAACCGACACCGATCTTCAAGCGAAGAATCTTCATTTTTTCTTAGGAAAAACAGTATTTTATATTATATAAAAGTCCCAAGCTGCATAATTCCATATTTTTCTGTATGATTTAAGCAAATCTCATCTGCCCAATCTCAAGCCATGATTTAAAAGTATGATACATATGCAAGGTGACATAATTGGACAAATTCAAATCTTGCTCTGTTTTAGTCAGTTCATCAAACGTTAAAGAATTTACGACTTTATTAAAATCAATACGTTCAAGAACCTTCTTTGTATAGGGTCTTTTTGCGTCCAAGAACGCGATACTTGCAAGAAAACCTTGAACCTTTTCTGAATTCAATAAAAGCATAGCAACATATGCCATATCATAATTTTCAAAACAGATAAAATAGCATGTGTCGTCTGTCATCACCGGTTTGTGATCATCTGAATATAGTATGGAGAACAACGGCTTTTTGTAAAAACCACTAACCCCAACTTTATATTTTGAATATGAATAATCGCCAACACCAAACATAGAAAATGGAGGTGCCCCATGATAAATTGAGCTCTTTCTCTTTTCAAATAATTCTATATGATCATTTAGATATCTCCACGTTTTTGGTACCTCTTGTTCGAGATGTTTTGTCTCCTCGCGAATCCTTTTTTGCGTTACAATCACATATTTTGAAAAGCTGTGAATCACAGGTGCTTTGAACATACTGCTTTTAATCAGAGGGAAAACAAGATCCTCTTCAATTTGAACCACCTCTTTCTGCCCATTTTGCAGTGTATTGTTTCGCATGGTTAGCTCCATCACCTTTGAACAATCATGTTTTACCCCTTGTCGCCATTCAAAACAACACTGACCATCAAATTTTTTTATATCTGTATCTAAATTGCTGTAAAATTGACCATTTAAATAACCGAACCGCAATTTAATTGTTTCGGGACGTTCAAAATCATAAACATTACAAACGTCTGATGAAATCGACTCATTTGAAAGCTGAATAATTAAGGCACATGCACTAGCGTTTATGCCAAATACCTTTGCAGCATCAAATTCTAAAACATCACAGGATGCAAATGGAATATCTGTCCTTTTTAACTCCTTGAACACATTTCTTGCAACAGAAGTTTTACATAGCATAGAAATGACCGTATTTGTATCCCTATACTCATTGATCAATTGCAGGATCATATATTCGCAAATGTCAAAATTGCTTGACCCTGTGATTGCGTCAAGCCCTTTCAGTCCTTTGAAATTATTTTTTTGAGGTAAATTATCTGAACTGAGAACCGACAGTGTGCTATTCGTCACCCATGGTGGATTGCCAATAATGAGAATTTGATGCGTATCTTCAATTAAAGCTTTTGACGAAAGGGAAAAAAAATCTGAATTGATTATATGTACCTTATCGTCATTTATGAAATCCCTACATTTTTCACAATATTCCCGGTTTATCTCAATTCCATAGTATTCGTTCGCTTCAAACAAAAGACTACTTTTCAAGAAGCTCCCCACTCCGCAAGTTGGCTCAACAACCGCGGATGGTTTTATATGGTAATAGTCCTTCAGATAATGACAAACCTTTTCCGCAAAGTCAACCGGAGTTTGATAATCGCCATATTCTCGTTTACCACTCATAATTGATAACCCCTGGAACACGATTCTCTAATGTGATAACCCTTGCATATTGCAGTCGCCACTGCAATGCATTACTAATTGTTAAATACCCCTGTTTCGGCAAATGCTTAAAAATCTCATCGGCAAGATCATTATAAACAATATCATCACCGGGAACATTTTTATCTTGCAAAAATCCAATAATATCTTCCTTATTCGCACCGTCATACACCATTTCACGCAAACGTTTTGTTGTAGTAAAATCAGCAGTTCTTTCTTTCCCAATGAAAGTACAATGTGTAAAATGTAATGTGCAGGTGTCATTCGTATCACGCTTATCATAAACAAAAACCAGTAGATTATAGCCTAAACCGAAAATCTTTTGGCGGGCATTCTTAAACGGACAGCTGGATTGCGGCTGTGAAATAGAAGTAACTTTTATGTCCGTTTGAATTTCGTCACCCGGCAGGTCAATTCCCTTTGCACTGCTTCCAATATCAACATTATATTGTGACTGGAGAAAATGCTGAAATTTATGTTCAACATATGTTCCAACGGCTTTTCCGTCGGTAATGCCAATCAGTTCCATGTGATTTTCACGGCTTTCAAATTCACAAAAACGCTGTGCAGATTCAACAAGCTTCTCTATCGTCAATTCCGGCTTCACTGTCTCTCTCTCCTGTCTATGTAGATGTCATAATTTAAAACATATTATACTATAATGTCTCCTATTTCTCAATAAAGAAGCCGTGCTAAATTTCTACTGCTGTATAATCTTTTTGAAGATTTATCCGGGGAAACACTTTCCAAATCAATAAAATCAACTTACTTTAGAATGAAAAAAAGCTTGCCGGGATTCAACTCGTACATTCATCATTTTACAAGCAGGAATAGCAGGAGCAATTGCGCAGTCCCCCAACGCACAATCCCCTCGATTTCCTCACGGTTCAATCTTCAGCATCTTCTTTTCCGGATACAGCGTCACCACCAGCCTTAAGTCCAAATCCTGCAGCCGACGGTAAGCCCGCGACTTAAAATTCAGCCGCGGCGCCACCCTTCTCATCCATCAAAAAAAGACCCGAAAGCAATCCACATTTCAAATGGATTCTTTCGGGCCTTTCTTTTCTCATAATTCTATTGAATTCCGCTGTTCTGATTATACCAGCTCCAGAAGAACCTCCAGCGCGCCGTCACCCTTCCGCTGACCGATCTTGATGATTCTGGTATAACCACCATTGCGGTCTGCATACTTGGGTGCGATCTCGGTAAACAGCTTATCCGGCAAATCTACTTTCTTGGTATTTTTCTTCTTGCCGGCCCGCTCAGTAGGCACATATGTCACCGGATAGAGCACCTTCAGCATCTGTCTTCTGGCATGGAGACGAGAGGGACGATCTTTTTTAATCTTCTTTTCTACTTCATCAAAAACCGTTACCTTCTTGCCATCTACCACTTCTTTGACCCGCTTGCCGTCCTGATCCTTGCGGGGCACCTTCGCCATAACCGTAACCTCATCGTAATTGTCGCGTTCTCTTACGGCCATTGCAATCAGACCCTCCGCTACCTTACGGATCTCCTTGGCTTTCGCTTCGGTCGTGACAATCTTGCCGTGATACAGCAATGCAGTCACCTGATTGCGGATCAATGCTTTTCTCTGATCCGATGTTCTTCCTAATTTTCTATATTTTGCCATGATTATTTCCTCCATTTGTGGAATATCCGGCCATGCTCTTTGGACTTATTGCACCAGATACCTTGTTCTGCGGCGTCGAAGCTACGGCTTCTACTTGTAAGATACAAAGCCGCTCCTTTGCTCCTCATGCCGCGTGTGTCCACTCATGAATCAAGCAGAGCTGCGCTCATTGGACTTACCGACTCTGTTGTATGAGTATTTTTGAGATAAAACTATGGGAAGCTTCTCAAACATTTGCTGTTCAAGAAACAGCGCTTCGGGGATCCTCTTGCGCATTCGCAGCTCAAAAGGCGCATCCCTCCGGCTACTCGATGGAAAACTTCTCGAACCTTTGCCGTTCAAAAAGCAGTATCCCAGCTTCTACTCGTCGCCGGGATTCAGCTGCAAACCGAGCTCCTTAAGCTTGGCAAGCACTTCCTCCAGTGACTTTCTTCCCAGGTTCCGAACCTTCATCATGTCCTCCGGCGTGCGGTTTGTCAATTCCTCAACGGTATTGATACCGGCGCGCTTCAAGCAGTTGTAAGACCGAACGGACAGCTCCAGCTCGTCAATGTTCATCTCCAGAACCTTTTCTTTTGCATTATCTTCTTTCTCAATCATGACCTCGGCTGTCTTGGCATTCTCCGAAAGGTCAATGAACAAATTAAGATGCTCGCTTAATACTTTTGCCGCAAGGCTGACTGCTTCATCCGGTTCCAAAGTTCCATTGGTATACACATCCAGTGTCAGCTTATCGTAGTCTGTAATCTGACCGACACGTGTGTTTTCAATGGTAAGATTCACGCGTTCTACTGGGGTATAGATCGAATCAATGGCGATTACACCGATTGGAACTTCTTCACTTTTATTCTTATCAGCGCTTACATAGCCTCGGCCTTTGTTAATCGTCAGTTCCATGTAAAGCTTGGAATCCACGCCCCCGTTGAGGGTAGCAATTACCAAATCAGGGTTCAGAATCTGAATATCGGGATCGACTTGAATATCTGCCGCCGTTACCACGCCTTCCCCTTCAAACTCGATGTACGCAACCTTCGGCTCATTGGTAGAACTGGTATTTTTCAACGCCAGCTCCTTGATGTTCATGATGATCTCCGTCACGTCCTCTTTCACGCCCGGAATAGAACTAAACTCATGTAACACACCATCAATTTTCACCTGGGTCACTGCTGCACCGGGCAAAGAAGACAACATAATTCTTCTCAAGGAATTACCAAGGGTAGTGCCGTAACCTCGTTCCAACGGTTCCACAACAAATCGGCCGTATTTCTTATCTTCTGAAATTTCAGCAATCTCAATTTTCGGTTTCTCAAAATCGAACATGCACAAGCCCCTCCTTTTCGGGTAATCTTTGCCTGATCCGTCTTATTACTTGGAATATAACTCGACAATCAGCATCTCGTTTACAGGAACATCAATCGCTTCTCTGTGCGGCAGCTCTTTGACCGTACCCTTTAAGTTCTCTGCATCTGCTTCCAGCCATTCCGGGATCAGTCTTCCTCCTGTAACTTCCAAGATATCCTTATATCTCTGAGATCCTTTGCATTTCTCTTTGATTTCGATGGTGTCGCCGGCTTTTACTAAGTAGGAGGGAACCTTCACCTGCTTGCCGTTGACTAAAATGTGCTTATGGCCGACGATCTGTCTTGCCTCTTTTCTTGTTCTTGCAAATCCTAAGCGGAATACCACATTGTCCAATCTGCTCTCCAGCATGATCATCAGATTCTCACCGGTCATGCCGCGCATACGATCTGCTTTCTTATAGTAATTGCGGAAGGGCTTCTCCAACACACCGTAGATGAATTTTGCCTTCTGCTTCTCTTTTAACTGAAGTCCGTATTCTGATACCTTGCGGTTGGTTCTTTTCAGCTGCCGGTTGGACTTCTTGTCAATTCCCAAATAAACCGGGTCCAGGCCCAGGGATCTGCATCTTTTCAGAACTGGAACTCTATTTACTGCCATCTTACACTACCTCCTAATTAGACTCTTCTGCGCTTGGGCGGGCGGCATCCATTATGAGGCACCGGAGTAACGTCTTTAATGCTGGTTACTTCCAGTCCACAAGCCTGCAGCGCGCGGATTGCCGCTTCTCTTCCGGAACCGGGGCCCTTTACCATAACATCCACTGTCTTCAAACCATGAATCAGAGCTGCCTTCGTAGCTGTCTCTGCTGCCATCTGGGCAGCATACGGAGTAGATTTCCTTGAACCTTTAAATCCCAGACCACCGGCACTTGCCCATGATAAAGCATTCCCCTGCGCATCCGTAATCGTTACGATTGTGTTGTTAAAGGATGACTGGATATGTGCCTGTCCGCGTTCAACGTTTTTCTTTACACGCTTTTTTGTCACTTTTTTGGTAACTTTTTTAGCCATATTTAAACTAACCTACTTTCTATGATTTAGGATTACTTTTTCTTATTCGCTACTGTTCTCTTCGGACCCTTTCTGGTTCTTGCATTTGTCTTAGTCTTCTGTCCGCGAACCGGAAGTCCTTTTCTGTGACGGATTCCGCGATAGCATCCGATCTCCTGCAGACGCTTGATATTCAGCGCGATCTCTCTTCTCAGATCACCTTCTACCATCTGAGTCTCATCAATCACAGCACTGATGCGCTTTACTTCTTCATCCGTCAAATCCCGCACGCGTGTATCGGGATTAACTTTGGCTTCCTTCAGAATGCGGTTGGAGCTTACTCTGCCAATGCCATAGATATAGGTAAGTCCGATCTCAACACGTTTTTCTCTTGGTAAATCTACACCTGCGATACGAGCCATGTGTATTGTACACCTCCATTGATTTTAAGGCCGATCGGCCTGTTAGTCTGTTCCTCTGACCTGCCCGCAACAAGGCTGGCCATCCTCTTAAAGAATCCTCCATACAGCTGCGGTTGCACGCCCTGAAATGAGTGTATGCACGGATCCTTCGCTTCGTATTCCCAACGGGAATCCACGTCCTTCTCCGGCTTCCCTCGGTATCAAAAAAGCCGAAACAGCTGCGTGGCGCTGTCTATTATAATAAATAGCAAAACAGCAAAATCCGCCGTAAAATGAGTCCCGACAGTCATTGATACAATCACCGCCAAGCATCTGACAACAGTTCCTGGTGTTTCACTACAGCCGCACATAAATAAATACAAACAATCACAAAGAGTACCCCCGTCTCAACGATACGCTGACCCGGAAAACTGCATCACATGGGATGCAGTCTTACCCCTGGCGCTGTTTGTGCTTCGGATTCTCGCAGATCACCCGGATGCTTCCTTTTCTCTTGATGATCTTGCACTTTTCGCAAATAGGCTTTACTGATGATCTTACCTTCACAGCAAACCCTCCTTTCTTGAAAAAGGGCACAAAAATAGTGCCCGTACACAAAGTTCATTTCACATTATAACACCGGTTCTTTTAAAATGCAAGCGTCAATTTTGACTATTTTATTCCGTTTTCCGCCGTAGGATACTGGATGCTGCGCTTATTTATCTCTCCAGATAATCCTTCCTTTGGTCAGATCATAGGGAGACAGCTCAATCGTTACCTTATCTCCCGGCAGAATTCGGATAAAATTCATCCGCAGCTTCCCGCTGATATGAGCCAGCACCTGATGGCCGTTTTCTAATTCTACCTGGAACATGGCGTTGGGCAGCTTCTCCACAACGATTCCTTCTACTTCAATCACATCTGCCTTTGACATCTTTAACCTCCTGTCGCTTTTGATAAAGCTTTATGATTCTTTTTATTTCTTCATTCCGAAATTCTCCATCCTGCGGCATTAGCTGTGTAATTTCTTCCGGAAGCTTTTGAATGAGCTGAATATGTTTTTTATTTTTCTTTTTCGGCTTTTCCACGGTCTTTAATCTGCCGTCCGCCAAATATACATCGGCCGCTTCTTCTTTTAGAATTACATATAGGTTTCCTTTGTCATGGCCGGATTTTGATATCGCCAGTTTTCCTTTCATACTGTTCCTCCTCATTATGAAAGCTGACGCAGTTCGTCATCCGTCAGGGTCAGTATTTCCGGCTCCCCAGATGTGATCAAAATCGTATTTTCATAATGAGCAGACCAGGAACCATCCTGTGTTACCACCGTCCAGTTGTCGGACAGCCACTCTACGTCGTAGCGGCCCGCATTGATCATCGGCTCAATTGCCAGCGTCATGCCTGACCGCAGGCGAATTCCTCTGCTGCGCTGGGTAAAATTGGGAATCTGAGGATCCTCGTGCAGATGATCCCCGATGCCATGGCCCACCAGATCCCGCACCACGCCGTAGCCGAAGCTCTCCGCATACGCGGCAATTGCATTGGAAATCGCGTGCAGATGGTTCCCGTCCTTTGCGTATTTGATGCCTTCAAAAAAGCTCTGCCGTGTCCGCTCCAGCAGCAAGGCTGCCTCCTGAGAAATCTCTTCAATTCCATGGGTTCTGGCTGCATCGGAGTGATACCCCTTATAGATCACGCCAATGTCCAGACTGACGATGTCCCCCGGATGAATCAGGTGTTTCTTGGACGGAATTCCATGCACCACCTCTTCATTCACCGAGACACAGACCGAAGCCGGATACCCGTTATAATTCTTAAAGGAAGGAATACATCCATAGCTGCGGATGATCTCATCGCCAATCTTATTTACTTCCCAGGTTGACATTCCTGCTCTTAATTCTTTTCCCAGGTTCTCATGAACCTTTGCCAGAATCTTGCCGGCGGCCCGCATAATTTCGATCTCTCTGGCAGATTTAATTGATACTGACATATCTTACGCTCCCAAAATTTCAACAATGGCGGCGAATACGTCTTCCATCGGCTGTGTTCCGTCTACAGATTTTAAGATATTTTTTGCCTGATAATAATCAATCAGCGGCTGTGTCTGTGCATGATAAACCTCCAGACGCTTCTGCACGGTCTCCGGCTTATCATCCTCACGCAGTACCACCTTGCTTCCGCAGGCGTCGCAGATTCCTTCTACCTTCGTAGGAATCGTTACAATATGATAAGTAGCTCCGCAGTCCAGACAAGCACGTCTGCCGGACATACGATTGATAATATTCTCGTCCGGTACATCTACATCAATCGCGTAATCCATTGCGGCTCCCAGTCCCTTGAGCGCCTCGTCCAGCGCTTCCGCCTGCGGAATCGTCCGCGGAAAGCCGTCCAGTACAAAGCCGTTCTTACAGTCATCAGCCTGAATCCGGTCAATTACCAGTGCAACGGTCAGCTCATCCGGCACCAGCAGCCCCTGATCCATATAAGTCTTTGCCTTCTGGCCTAATTCCGTTCCGTTTTTGATGTTGGCACGGAAAATATCCCCGGTAGAAATGTGGGGAACAGCGTATTTCTCCGCAATCTTCTTTGCCTGTGTGCCTTTTCCGGCTCCCGGAGCCCCTAACATTATGATCTTCATGGAAAATACCTCCTGTCGAAATGAATGGCTCGCAACAGTTTTCCTCTCTCCCCTGTTACGGCAATACTGCTGTATAAATAACTTTAGTGCACTATGGGAAGTGCAAACCGCACTCCCCCACAGTACACATCAATCATTCAAAAATCCTTTATAATAACGTACCCTCATCTGGGACTCAATCTGCTTTAAGGTCTCAATGACAACGCCGACGATGATGATAATGGACGTTCCGCCAAAGGAAACGTTGGCTCCAAACACACCGCTAAAGAAGATCGGGATGACCGCAACGATCACCAAGCCCACTGCTCCGATGAATACGATATAGTTTAAGATCTTGCTCAAATAGTCACTGGTCGGCTTGCCCGGACGAATTCCGGGAATAAAACCGCCCTGCTTTTTCATGTTATTGGCAATCTCCAGCGGATTAAAGGTAATGGACGTGTAGAAGTAAGCAAATGCAATCACCAAAATAATATATACCAGCAAGCCAATCGTGTATACCGGCTGCTTGGGATCGCACCAATACTGCTGTGACAATCCGTGCAGGATTTTACTTCCAATTCCTGTCCCGTTTCCTTTTCCCAGAATCCCGGCAATTACAACCGGAAACTGCATCAGAGACTGGGCAAAAATGATCGGGATAACACCGGCTGTATTTACCTTTAAGGGGATATGGCTCGATTGTCCGCCAACCTGCTTCCGCCCCTGAATTTTCTTGGAATACTGTACCGGAATCTTACGCTGACCGTCCTGAAGAAGGATAACAAATACCACGACTGCAAGAATAATTGCCAGAATAATCACGGCGGCCAAAACGGCTCTGCCGATGTTGGTGCTGCTGGCAATGAACTGCTTGTAAAGCGTCATCAAATCTTCCGGAATACGGGAAATAATGTTGATCGTCAGGACGATGGAAATACCGTTTCCCACGCCCTTCTCTGTAATCCGCTCACCAATCCACATCAAGACTGCCGATCCTGCCGTCATCGTTACCACAATTGTAATCACGGACATGGCATTGAAATTCTCCAGCCAGCCGCTGCGGCCGAAACCGATTGCCATAGCCAGAGACTCAATCAAAGCCAAAGCTACGGTCAGATAACGAGTAATCTCTGCAATCTTTTTTCTACCGTCCTCTCCATCCTTCTGCATCTCTTCCAGCTTCGGAATTGCAATGGTCAGAAGCTGCATGATAATGGAGGATGTGATATAGGGGGTGATATTCAATGCAAAAATCGTCATCTGCAAGAAAGATCCGCCGGTAATCGCATCAAAGAAATTGAACGCATCCGACCCCTGATTTTCAAACCAGGTTGCCAACACTCCTCGGTTGACCCCCGGAATCGGAATCTGTGATCCGATCCGGATGACGATCAGCATCAAGAATGTAAAAATGATGCGGTTTCTGATATCTTTTATTTTGAATGCATTACGGAGTGTCTCCAGCATTAGATCACCTCTGCTTTTCCACCAAGAGCCTCAATCTTCTCTTTTGCCCCTGCACTGAAGGCGTTTGCCTGTACCGTAAGCTTTTTCGTCAAATCGCCGTTGCCGAGAATCTTAACGCCGTCTCTGGGATTGCGCACAATCCGCCGTTCCATCAAAGTCTCCACCGTAACTACTGCGTCGTTGTCAAATACCTCCAGAGCAGAAACATTGATTCCGACGATCTCTTTGGAATTGCGGTTGGTGAATCCCCTTTTGGGAATTCTTCTGTATAACGGCATCTGACCGCCTTCAAACCCTGCTCTGGGAGCCCCGGAACGAGCCTTCTGACCTTTGTGGCCTTTTCCTGCCGTCTTACCGTTTCCTGAACCATGTCCACGTCCTTTGCGGAAATTCGCGCTCTTTGAGCCTCTTGCCGGCTTTAAATTTGATAAGTCCATCCTGACACCTCCTTATCTTTCCTTAGATTTCTTCTACCTTTACCAAATGTCTGACCTGCTGAACCATACCTCTGACTGCCGCGTTATCCGGCATCTCAACCGTCTTATTCAGCTTGCGAAGCCCCAAGGCTTCTACGGTCTTTCTATGCTTGGGAATCGCGCCGATTGTAGACTTCACAAGTGTGATTTTTAATTTATCTGCCATTTTAAAATTCCCTCCTTAACCGAGTATCTCTTCCACAGATTTACCGCGGAGCTTTGCTACCTCTTCCGGGGATTTCAGCTGGCTCAAGGCATCAATCGTAGCAAGTACAACGTTCTGCTTATTGTTTGAGCCTAAGGATTTGGTACGGATGTTGCGAATCCCTGCCAGCTCACACACGTTACGGGCCGGGCCGCCGGCGATTACGCCAGTACCTTCCGGAGCTCTCTTCAGTAACACAGACGCGCCGGTATGCTTGCCGGTGATGTCATGGGTAATACTGTTGTTATCATCTAACTTCACGGTAATCAGTTTCTTCATAGCGTCTTCCTTGCCCTTGCGGATGGCTTCGGGAATCTCGGTTGCTTTTCCAAGTCCCGCACCTACATGGCCATTGCTGTCACCAACAACAACGAGAGCTGTGAAACGCATGTTGCGGCCGCCCTTTACGACCTTTGTAACACGCTTAATTGATACCACTTTTTCTGTTAATTCCAATTGACTAGCATCAATAATAGTACGTTTCATGTATTGTTTCCTCCTATTAATATTGGATTCCTAGAATTCCAATCCAGCCTCTCGTGCCGCATCCGCCAAAGCCTGAATCTTTCCATGATATAAAAAGCCGCCCCGGTCAAAGACTACCTTGCTGATTCCTTTTTCCAATGCTCTTTTTGCAATCACAGTACCCAAATATGCTGCTGCATCGACGTTATTCGTCTTTTCCAGCTCTGCCTTTACATCCTTCTGCAAGGTGGAAGCAGAGACAAGGGTATTTCCAACCGTATCGTCAATAATTTGAGCGTACATATGATTATTGCTTCTAAACACAGACAGACGCGGTCTTTGTGCACATCCGCTGAGGTGATGACGCATTCTTCTATGCTTATTTCTACGAACTTCCGTTCTGATCTTTTTACTAACCATTCCTGTCTCACTCCTTTATTATTTCTTACCAGTCTTACCAACCTTGCGTCTAATAACCTCGTCAGCGTATTTGATACCCTTGCCTTTGTAGGGCTCCGGTCTTCTCTTATCCCGGATCTCAGCCGCGTACTGGCCGACCTTTTCCTTATCAATACCGGAAACAATGATCTTATTGCCGTCTACCTTAGACTCCAAACCTTCGGGATCCTGCATCTCCACCGGATGAGAATAGCCCAGGTTCAAGGTCAGAACCTTGCCTGACTTGGACGCACGATAGCCGACACCGTTTACTTCCAGTTCTTTGGTATAGCCCTGGGTTACGCCAACCACCATGTTGTTAATCAGTGTTCTGGTCAAACCATGCAGGGATTTCATTCTCTTTAATTCATTGGGTCTGGAAACGATGATCTCGTCTCCCTCTCTCTTAATCTCCATCTCGGAAGGAAGCACTCTCTGAAGCTCTCCCTTCGGACCTTTTACAGTCACTTGATTATTTTCTGCTATCTCGACAGTAACGCCTGCCGGAACAGCGATTGGCATTCTTCCTATACGTGACATGCCCGTACCTCCTGTTTTCTATTTATTCGATTTATTTTAGCGGGAACGGCTTTCACACTAAGCTCGAAAATACCTCGCTAAGTGCTTCGGGTTTGTTCCGCTCAACCTTCATGCTGCCTGCGCCTTCGGCTTGACACCATTTCGTTTCGGGAACGGCTTTCACACTAAGCTCGAAAATACCTCGCTAAGTGTTCAATGCCTACCACACATAAGCGAGAACTTCTCCGCCTACTGCTAACTTTCTGGCATCTTTATCAGTTACAACACCCTGGTTGGTGGATAAAATTGCAATGCCCAGTCCGCCCAGCACCTTCGGAATGTCTTCCTTGCCGGCATACACCCGCAGACCCGGCTTGGAAATTCTCTTCAGGCCGGTGATAATTTTCTCGTTTTTATCTTTACCGTATTTTAAGGTAATACGGATTACTTTGAAATTTCCGTCTTCGATGATTTCATATTTTGTGATATATCCCTCCGCAAAAAGAATCTCAGCAATGGAAATCTTCATCTTGGATGCGGGTATATCTACCGTATCATGCTTAGCAGTATTTGCATTACGGATTCTTGTAAGCATATCTGCGATTGGATCATTCATAGTCATGTTATCGTTTCCTCCTTTAAATATTGTGGCGCATAAGAAAGTTCCCGTAGCGATTTTCGCTGCCTTCACCTCTTTCGGGATATTTCCCCGGATGCTAGTTCTAAATTGATCCGGGTATGTTCCCTCGGCTATCACGCTGCTCTCGCCTGCGGCTCGGCACCGCTAAGGCTTGGGAACGGCTTTCGCACT
>CAMULB010000015.1 GCA_947089585.1 uncultured Lachnospiraceae bacterium
GGTGTACGGACATTACTTACATCCATGTTCAGAAAGAAGGATGGACCTATCTGGCATCTGTTATGGATCTATGCAGCCGCAAGATCATCGGGTATGCCTATGGAACATCTATGACGGCGGAACTGGCAGTTCAGGCAGTAAAGAATGCGTGCCTGAATGTCGCGGATACAGAGGGGATTATCTTGCACAGCGACCTTGGAAGCCAGTACACAGGCCAGGTATTTGAAAACTACTTGGCCAGCAGGGGAATCCTACATTCTTTCAGCCGTAAGGGAAATCCATATGACAATGCCTGTATTGAGTCATTCCATTCCGTGCTGAAAAAGGAAGAAATCTATCTCCATACCTATCAGGATTCAGCGGAAGCCCGCAGAGCAATCTTTGAATACATAGAGGGCTGGTATAACCGTAAAAGAATACACAGTGCTATTGGTTATATGACACCCCAACAAAAGGAGGATGAAGAACTTAAAACAGCAGCATAACCTTTCAACTTTTTTTGTCTAAAGTATTGACATAGATCCAGATGTTTGATAGAAGCGCAACCATGCCTAAGAGGGCGATGGGCAGAATCAAACGATGCTTTAAACGGATGTGTTTTATCATAACGGGTTACTCCTTTGGCGCGGGTCTGTTTTCGGTGGCGGAACCGCGTTGTATCAATTCCAATGGTTTTTATGTAGGCGCTGGTTTAGCAATGCAAGAGTACGGAATGGGTCGTTCACAATCCCGATGTCTGGATGGAAGGGTACGGAATGGACTGTTCACAATTCGGATGTCTGTTTGGATGTTGTACCGGCTCTATCCAGCTGAATTCTGTCTGGAGACAATACGAACTCTGTCCAGATGAGCTCAGGGAGCGGTAATTCCTTCGACCATCAAATCCAGCTGTTCCTGGAGGCTCTTTTTCGACGGATTTCCGTTTAGGAGGTTCTCGGTAAAAGCGGCTACCGGATCCCAGAAATTGTTGCCGATGCGCTGCGGGCTGGAAAATTCTGATTGTTCCAGCAGAGCGGCGATGGCGGGAGAATTCTGCACTTCATCAGAGGCAGCGGCGTTACGGTTGGACGGGCCCTGGCCTCGCAGCAGAAAGCGCAGCTTCTGGTTGTCCTCGTTTGCAATCCATTCCGCCAGCTTTGCAGCCCATGCTCGATTTTCGGAATAGGCGTTGACGCCGATTAGCTTGTACCCGGAAAAGGAGGCCATCTGCACCTGTGTTCCGGCGCAGGTGTAGGAAGGCAGCTTGGCCGCGCCAAAATCGTCGCCCCAGGCTTCCTCTACGGCCATCGCATTCCATACGCCGTTGATTCCGGCAATGATGGTGTTGTCTTTCACGCCCTTGAGAAATCCGGCGTCATCGGTGCTGACAAATCCGTTGTGAGCGGCCATCTGCGCCATGGCCTGCGCCACGTCGGTTCCCTTGATCGTGCCGTCGGTTCCGTTCCAGGTACAGTAGTTGGTGATCCCATCGTCACTTAGCCCTACGGTAAGCCCGGTGTTGCCGAACAAGGCATAGACGTACCAGCCGGAGGACCATTCCATTGCGACCTTTTTGTTTTGTGCTGCGGCCACGTCGAGCATGCGGTCGAAGGAGGCAATGTCCTCTTCGGAAAAATATCGTTTGTTGTAGTAGAGAAAATATCCGTTGTCAGCGGTCAGCGGAAGCGCATAGAGGGTGTCGTTGATGGAGGCAGCCGCGACTGCTTCAGGCAGATTGGCCGCCTGTACGGCGGAGGCGTCCTCAACAGGCTCCAGTGCGCCGGCGGCCACCAGTGTATGCAGCTGATCGTCGGCGAATGCAAAGACATCTGCTCCGTGTTCCAGATCACCCATCAGCGCGTTGGTACAGTTGCTTTCGCTTTGCGGCATATAAGTGATTTCAAATTCTGCCTGTTTGCGGTATTCATTTTGAAAGCTGTCAAAAATCTGGCTGAGCAGTTCTTCGTCCTCTTCTCCGCCCCAGACCGTCAGCTTGACGGTATTTGAAGCCGGGGCGTCTGCCTCCTGGGAAGCGGCCGGATGGTTCGCGCTGCTTTGGCAGGCGGTTAGAAGCAGGGGCAGTAAGAAGAGCGGGAGAATTCGGAATAGGTTCTTTTTCATGATTTCCTCCGTTCGTCGTTTTTGCTTTATCATATCACGTTCTACGCGGGTTTGCAATGCAGTTTTGTGCGGCGAAAAAAGGGGGCGTGGCAGAGCTGCGGTTTGGTTTTACGGGGCAGGGAAACGCATTTGCTGCGCCGGGTATGGGGTGGGAATACACGTTGGCTGTGCAGCGTATGAGACGGGAATATTTTCGGTTGAGTAAATGGAACCATCATGGTAGAATAAAAAAGAGATCACACCGGAGGAGAAAAGAAATGGAGCAGACAAAAAATATTATGCAGTACGATACCGTGTCATTGGATGATGAAAACAATGCCATTGTAATTATTGATCAGACCAAATTGCCGGGACGGATTGAACGGATTCAGTTAAGGACGGCCCAGGAGATCTGGGAGGCCATTTACCGGCTTCAGGTACGCGGTGCGCCGGCCATCGGCGTGACGGCGGCTTTTGGCATTTATCTGCTGGCAAAAGCGGTGGATACGCAGCAATACGAGGAGTTTTATCAGGAATTTGCCAGGCAGAAGGAATATCTCGATTCGTCGCGGCCGACGGCGGTCAATTTGTCCTGGGCGTTAAAGCGGATGGAGCGGGTGGTGCTTCAGGCGAAGGAGAGGCCGGTGGAAGAGATCAAGCGTCGGTTAAAAGAAGAGGCGGTCGAGATCTGGCAGGAGGATATCCGCGTCTGCAAGGCGATCGGTGAATACGGACTTACGCTGCTGAAGCCGGGGGACGGGATTTTGACTCACTGCAATGCCGGAAAGCTGGCGGCTGTCCAATACGGGACGGCTACGGCGCCGATTTATCTGGGGCAGGAGCGGGGCTACGGTTTTCGCGTTTTTGCGGACGAGACACGACCGCTTTTGCAGGGGGCGCGTCTGACTTCGTTTGAGCTGCTTGCTTCCGGGGTTGATGTCACGTTGATTTGCGACAATATGTCCGGCGCCGTGATGCGAAACGGCTGGGTCAACGCCGTTCTGGTGGGCTGTGACCGAGTGGCCGCCAATGGGGATACGGCCAATAAGATCGGCACGTCCGTGGTGGCGGCCGTAGCGAAACAGTACGGCGTACCGGTCTATATTGCAGCGCCGACGGCGACGATTGATTTACATACTCCGACCGGGGATGAAATTGTGATTGAACAGCGCAAAGCCGAGGAAGTGACCGAGATGTGGTATCAAACCTCCATGGCCCCCCAGGGCGTGAAGGTGTATAATCCGGCGTTTGATGTGACGGATCACAGATTGATCGCAGGCATTGTGACCGAGTATGGAATTGCAAGGGAACCCTATACGGAATCGTTGCGGGAAATCTTTCAGCGCAAGGAAAAGGAAGAACAGAGAAAAGAGGAGCATCAGTCATGAAAAAAGCAGTATTTTTTGACATCGACGGGACGTTGTGGGATCGAGAGCGTCGAATTCCACAGAGCACGCAGACGGCGCTCTCAAAATTGCATGAAAACGGCATTTACACCTTTATCTGCAGCGGACGGGCCCCTTCCTATATCAAGGATCCCAGTCTGCTGGCTCTGGGATTCGACGGAATTTTGGCAGGCTTGGGAACCTGTGTCACTCTTGGCGATCAGGAGCTGGTCTGCGAGACGATTGCGCCGAAGCAGCTGCAGCAGACCCTGGAGGTGCTGAAAAAATACCGGATGCCGGTGGTGCTGGAGGGAAAGACATATCACTATATCACAGCGGCAGATTTCGCCGGCGATCCATTTCTGGAGGTGCTGAAAAGCGAGCTGGGCGAGCAGCTGTTGGAGTTGGGCGAGCACGAGCTTCAATGGGAGGCCAACAAATTCAGTGCGGTGATCGACCAGGCGAATTATCAAAAGGCATTGGAGGAATTAAGCCCCTGGTATGATTTTTTGGTTCATGACAATGCGGTCGTGGAGGGGGTTCCCAAGGGATTTAGCAAGGCTTCCGGAATTCAGGTGGTTTGTGAGAAGCTTGAGATTGCCCATGAGGATACTTATGCGTTTGGCGACAGCGTCAACGATTTAGAGATGCTGACCTATGTGGGGCATGGAATTGCGATGGGAAACGGGACGCCAAAGGCCAAGCAAGCGGCCGATTATGTGACAGATGCTATTCACAAGGACGGGATCTACAATGCGTGCAAATATTTTGGATTGATTTGAATCGGGAATCCGCTGTTTTTTGGAAACGGCGGATTTTTGTTTTGCTCCTGTAGCGATTATCAGTGAATTTTTAGTCTGTGGCAAAAGAACGATTCACAGCGGAGCCATGCAAAGCATGTCTAGAATATTTAGGAAAAATTTAGAAATATTTTCTTGACCTTTTCGGGGAAAAAGCATAAGATAGGTTTCTCATGAACTGCCGAATCAAAGATGGAGGAATGATTTCTCAACGATACCCGCGGGAAATATTTTTTCAGAAAAATTTCGTGCAGCGAGAGAGAAAAAACAGAACGGAAAGGCGGAACTGAGCATGAGGAACATATTCAAATATCTCTGGGAATCGAAAGGGATGGTTATGGGAATTATCCTGCTCTTGATTGTGCAGGCATTTTGTGACCTTTCCTTGCCGCAATATACCTCAGACATTGTGGATATCGGGATTCAGCAGGAGGGAATAGCACATCTTGCGATGGAAGAGATGCGCGCAGAGACATTCGAAACGATCTGTCTGTTCCTGCAGCCGGAGCAGGAGCAGCAGCTGAGGGACAGCTATCAGCAGAAAGAGGGTGAATCCTACCACCTGAAGAAGCTGGAACAGGAAGAACTGGAGCAGTTGGACGCTATGCTGGGGATGCCTTTTTTGATGATTTCCGGCATGGAGCAGATGGGGCAGATGGGTGCGGGGATGTCCGACGCAGCCGCACCGAAGGAGGCGGGCCAGCCTTTGAACGCGCCGAAAGATCGTGCGGGCCAGTCGGACACAGCCGGACTTGATGCCGCGGCCCTGGTGCAGCTGGAGGCGGCCGGCATGGTGACGCGTGAGCAGCTCTGGGAGCTGGAGGCACAGGCCATGGAGCGGATGGGCGAACAGAGTGAATCCATCATTCGCCAGCAGGCTATTTTGGCAGTCAAAGCGGAATACGAGGCAATGGGCTGGGATCTGGGCCAATATCAGATGCGCTATCTGCTGCGCACCGGCGGAAAGATGCTGGGTATTACGCTGGTGATGATGGCGGCGGCGATCTGCGTGGGCTTTTTGGCTTCGATCGTTTCGGCCAAGGTGGGATGCAATCTGCGGAGCAGAATTTTCGGCAAGGTCGTTTCGTTTTCACACGGTGAGATGGATCAGTTTTCCACAGCGTCCTTGATTACGCGCAGCACAAATGACGTGCAGCAGATTCAGATGGTCTGCGTGATGCTGCTTCGGATGGTGTTATATGCGCCGATCATCGGCATTGGCGGCGTGGTCAAGGTCATGAGTACTAAGACCGGCATGGGGTGGGTGATTGCACTGGCAGTGGGGCTTGTCCTTGTGCTGGTAGCGATTTTGATGGGGGTAGCAATGCCTAAATTTCGCGTCATGCAGACGCTGGTGGATCGGCTGAACCTCGTTTCGCGTGAGATTTTGACGGGTATACCGGTAATTCGGGCCTTTTCCAGAGAGAGCCATGAGGAAGCGCGCTTTGCCGAGGCCAACCGGAATTTGATGGCGACGCAGCTGTTTACCGGCCGGGCGATGAACTTTATGATGCCGGCGATGATGCTGATTATGAACGGAATCACGGTTCTGATTGTTTTTAGCGGCGCGAAAGGAATTGATCAGGGCAATCTGCAGGTAGGCGATATGATGGCGTTTCTGACGTATACGATGCAAATCGTGATGGCCTTTTTGATGATTACGATGATCTCGATTATGCTGCCCAGAGCCGGAGTTGCGGCAAGGAGAATCGAAGAAGTGCTGGCGGTGGAGCCGGCGATTCATGACGCTTCCGTGACCAGAGATGAAGAGAAAGAGCAGTTCGAGGGTATGCTGTCCTTTGAACGTGTATCCTTTCAGTATCCGGGTGCGGATGAAAATGCCGTCGAGCAGATTGATTTTACGGTGGAACCAGGCAAGACCACGGCCATCATCGGCAGCACGGGCTGCGGCAAATCGACGCTGCTGCACTTGATTCTGCGTTTTTATGACGTGACGGAGGGAAGAATTACAATGGACGGCATTGATATTCGTCAGCTCTCCCAGAAGAAGCTGCGCAGCTTGATCGGTTTTGTGCCGCAAAAGGGCGTGCTGTTTTCCGGGGACATTGCTTCCAATATCAAATTTGACGGTGCGCATATCACGGATGAACAGATGCAAAAGGCCGCCGACATTGCGCAGGCGACTAAGTTCATTGAGGAAAAAGAAGGCGGCTTTGCGAGTGCGATTGCGCAGGGCGGAGCCAATGTCTCCGGCGGGCAGAAGCAACGGCTCTCCATTGCCAGAGCGATTGCCAAGCAGCCGAAGCTCTTTTTGTTTGACGACAGCTTTTCGGCTTTGGATTATAAGACGGACGCTGCGCTGCGGAGTGCGTTGAAGGAGCAGATCTCAGACGCAGCCGTGCTGATTGTGGCGCAGCGGATCAGTACCATTTTACATGCGGATCAGATTCTGGTCTTAGAGGACGGGCACATCGTCGGCAAGGGGACGCATGAATCGCTGATGGCGAGCTGTGCGACGTATCAGGAAATTGCCAGATCACAGCTATCTGAGGCAGAGCTTGGTGGGAAAGGAGGCGTTGTGGCATGAGTGAGGAACGCATGAGACACAGCCGGCACAGAGGGCACGGCGGGCCGGGTGGTCACGCCGGCGGCATGATGCCTGGGGAGAAGGCAAAGGACTTCAAGGGTACATTCGGCAAGCTGATGGGGTATATGGGCCGGTTTAAGGTCGGATTTTTCTTTGTGACGTTATTTGCAGTCGGCGGGACGGTGTTTCAGATCGCAGGGCCGAAAATCCTGGGGCAGGCGACGACCGAGATTTTTACCGGACTGGTACAGAAGCTCTCCGGTCAGGGCGGCATTGACTTTGCAAGAATCGGGCAGATTCTGCTGTTTTTGTTGGCGCTGTATGTGGTCAGCGCCGTGTTTACCAGTATTCAGGGATTCCTGATGACTGGAATAATCCAGAAGATTACGTACCGGTTCCGCGAAGATATTTCGAGAAAAATTCATCGCATGCCGATGAAATATTTTGAGTCTAAGACGGTAGGCGAGGTGCTGTCGAGAATTACCAACGATGTGGATACGCTGGGACAGGGCTTAAGCCAGAGCGTGACGCAGCTGATTTCGGCGGTGACGACGCTGATTGGAATTCTAATCATGATGTTGAGCATCAGTCCGCTGATGACGCTGATTGCGCTTGTGATTCTTCCCATTTCTGCTGTTCTGATTGGTGTGGTGGTCAAGTTTTCACAGAAGCATTTTGTCAATCAGCAGAAGTTTTTGGGCGAGGTCAACGGTCAGGTGGAGGAGGTCTACAGCGGACAGAATATTGTCAAAGCTTTTAATAAAGAAGCGGATATTACGGAGGAATTCAATCGGATCAACGACAAGCTGTATGCGTCCGCCTGGCGGTCGCAGTTCCTCTCCGGCATGATGATGCCGATCATGAATTTTGTCAGCAATCTCGGTTATGTGGCGGTTGCAGTGGTGGGCGGAGTGCTCACAGTTCAGGGGCGGATTCAAGTGGGAGATATCCAGTCGTTCATCCAGTATGTGCGCAACTTTACCCAGCCGATTATGCAGGTGGCGCAGGTTTCCAATATGCTGCAGTCTACGGCTGCGGCGGCAGAGCGCGTCTTTGAATTTTTGAATGAAGCGGAAGAGGATTTTGTCGTAGCGCATCCGGTCAAGCTTGAGCGGATGGAAGGACGTGTAGATTTTTCTCATGTGCAGTTTGGCTATGACCCGGAAAAAATCATTGTGCATGATTTCAATTGTCAGGTGGAGCCGGGACAGATGGTGGCGATCGTGGGGCCAACCGGAGCCGGAAAAACGACGATGGTCAAGCTTCTGATGCGGTTTTACGATGTGACGAAGGGAAGCATTCGCGTGGACGGACACGATGTGCGTGACTTTAACCGCAGCGAGCTGCGGGAGAATTTCGGCATGGTGCTGCAGGATACCTGGCTGTTTGAAGGGACGATTATGGAAAATATTCGCTATGGACGGCTGGAGGCTACGGACGAGGAGGTGATTGCGGCGGCCAAAGCAGCGCACGCGCATCACTTTATTCAGACGCTGCCCGGCGGCTACCAGATGGAGCTGAATGAGGATGCCAGCAATGTTTCACAGGGGCAGAAGCAGCTGTTGACGATTGCGCGGGCAATTCTGGCCGATAACCCGATTCTGATTCTGGACGAGGCGACGAGCTCGGTCGATACCCGCACGGAAGCGCGGATTCAGAAGGCAATGAATCATCTGATGGAGGGACGCACCAGCTTTGTGATTGCGCATCGGTTGTCTACGATCAAAGATGCCGATGTGATTCTGGTAATGAAAGACGGCGATATCATCGAGCAGGGAAACCACGCACAGCTGCTGGCTCTGGACGGATTTTATGCACAGCTGTACAATTCGCAGTTTGAGTCGGCGTAACGGATTAAGAGAAAAAAGTAGTTGACAAATGGGAGCAGGCGTATTATTGTATTAATTAATTAGTACAGTAATACGCCTGCTGCGCGTAGCATTTGCAAATGAATTGAGGAGGAAGAGCAATGAGTAAGCAGAAGAATCAGAGAGGCCCAAAAAAGAAATCACACAAAGTGTTGTGGATTGTTCTGGGAATCGTGGCGGTAATTGTGGTTTTGATTGTCGTGCTGGCTGTGCGGGGAATTCAGGATATGTCAAAAAAGCTGACTTCCGTGATGGACAATACAGCCGAGGCATTTTTCGGTGAGATCGCTGTGACGACCGAGGGCATTGGCGTGGTCGAGACGGCGGATGCAACGACCATTTATACGGACTATCCGGTGAAGCTGCAAACGCTTTATAAAAAGGACGGGGAACAGGTGGCGGCCGGCGAGCCAATCGCAGCGTATGAGAGTCTGCTGCTCGACGAAACCATTGCTTCCTTAGAGGAGCGACTGAAGCAGCTGAATCAGACGTTAGCGGGGATGAACAGCACCGGTTCCACGCGAGTGACTGCGCCGGTCAGCGGCCGTGTCAAAGAAATTTATGCAAAAGAAGGAGATTCTGTTTTAACCTTGCAAAAGCAGCAGCCGGGGCTGGCGTTGATCGCGGCGGACGGACGCATGAAAACGGAAATAGCACTGGAACATGCGGCAGAACTTGGCCAGAAGGTAGTGGTGCTCTGTGACGACAGCCAGACGGATGGCTATATTCAGCAGCTGGATGGCCAGACGGCGCAGATTACGTTTGAAGATGGGGAACGCTATGAGCTTGGAAAGGAAGTAACGGTGCAGACAGCAGACGGGACGCGTCTTGGCAGCGGAACGATTGCCATCAGCCAGGGCGTCTATGTGAGCGCCGACAGCGGAGAGATCAAAAGTGTATCGGTGGAAAGGAATCAGCGGGTTTCAGCCGGCAGTACCTTGTTTCGTCTGCAGAATGTTTCCTGCTCCGAGGAGTATCTGCAGGCATTGAAACAGCAGGAGGAGCTGATCAGGCAGCTGAAGGAAGCGGAGGAATACAAAAAAGGCTTCGTAGTGACAGCCGAGGCGGACGCAATTGTCAGTAACCTGACGGCGGCGGAGGGCGAGACGCTTCCGGCCGGAACGGCGCTGTGCAGGCTTTTAAATCCGCAGTCCTACCAGGTGATCTTAAATATTGACGAGCTGGATATCCAGGGGGTTGCGGCCGGTCAGCCGGTGGAGGTGACAGTGGACGCGCAAAAGGACCGAGTCTATGAGGGAACGGTCAGCGGCATTTCCCTGGTGGGGGAAAATAACGGAAGTGTTGGCACCTATGAGGTGCGCGTGCTGCTCAAAGAGGCTGACGGACTGCTCTACGGTATGAGCGCCAACGGAAAGATTACCAAGGAGCAGAAGCAGGATGTGCTGCTGGTGCCGGTTGATACGATTCAGACGGTGGACGGCAAGAAGTGTGTGACCGTAGTCAAGGAGGACGGAACGCATGAGAGCCGGGAAGTAACGCTTGGCCTGGTCAACAACGAATATGCCGAAGTGCAGGACGGTGTGCAGGAAGGGGAAAAGCTGCAGGTGATTGTCAAGCTGACAGATTTGTATTCGCAGATGGGTATTTCCGTCGACTCGAATCAGGAATAGGAAGGGGACGCGATGATTACATTAAAAAATATCCGCAAGACCTATCAGATGGGCAACGAGGCGGTACATGCACTGGACGGCGTCTCGGTGACGATTGAGGAGCATGAGTTTGTGGCTGTAATCGGTTCTTCCGGCAGCGGAAAATCGACACTGATGAATATCATTGGCTGTTTGGATACGGCGGACGAGGGCGAGTACCGGATTGAAGGACAGGACGTCAACGAATTAAGTGAAAAACAGCTGGGCAAGATGCGCAGCCAAAAGATCGGATTTATTTTTCAGCAATTTAATCTGATTGCGAAGCTGGATGCCTATGAAAATGTCGAGCTGCCGCTGATCTATCAGGGGGTTGGAGCAAAAGAGCGGCGCGAGCGGGTGACAGAGGCGCTTGAAAAGGTGGGGCTATCGGAGCGGCTGCACCATCGTCCCAATCAGTTAAGCGGCGGGCAGCAGCAGCGGGTGGCGGTGGCCCGTGCGCTGGTGACGCGCCCGACCTTGATTCTGGCCGATGAGCCGACCGGCAATCTTGATTCCAAATCCAGCCGCGATATCATGGCGCTTCTGCACGAGCTGCACCGTCAGGGCAATACGATTGTGCTGATTACACATGACAACGAGATTGCCGCCGAAGCGCCCCGGCAGGTGAAGCTGTTAGACGGAAAAATTGTCCATGACAGCCAGGATGAAGGAGCAGTCGAAGCGGGCCTGTCCCATCGCACGGAGGGAGCAGTCGAAGCGGGCCTGTCCCATCGCACGGAGGGAGCAGTCGAAGCGGGCCTGTCCCGTCGCACGGAGGGAGCAGTTGAAGCGGGCCTGTCTCATCGCACGGAGGGAGCAGTCAAAGTGTATCGGGAAGGGGCGGCGCAGGCAGAGAAGGAGGCGGCGAGATGAAACTGACACAGGAACTGAAAATGGCTCTTTCCTCAGTAAAGTCCAATAAAATGCGCTCTTTTTTGACAATGCTCGGCATTATCATCGGCGTGATGGCAGTGACGCTTCTGGTGTCTTTGGTGCAGGGGGCCACGAATACGATCACCGAGCAGCTGTCCGGGTTGGGAGGCAGCAATCTCTCCTGTATGGTCAAGAAGCAGACGCCGAGAATTACCTTGCAGGAGGTACAGGCGCTGGAGGAAAAGCCGGAAATTGGACTTGTCAGCGTGTATCACGGCGGCTCCGGCATTGCCAAGGCTGCGGGAAATCAGGAGGATGTGACAATCTATGCCATCAACCAGAATTACCAGCTGTTAAATCAGATCAAAATGGAAGAGGGCCGCTGCCTGACCGAGATCGAAAGTGAATATCGGCTTTCCAATTGTCTAATCGGTGCCGGCGTAGCCCAAAATCTGTTCGGAACAAAGCGTGTATTGGGAGAAAAAATACGGATTAACGGAAAGGATTTCACAATTGTGGGAATCCTGAAGGAAGAAGGAAATACCACGATGAATACAAAAGATCTCAGTGTGTTCCTTCCATTTGAAACGGGACAGCGTCTGTTGGGGGTCAACGGGGTAGCGAATTTTGAGGCTTCCGCCTCGGAGGAACGTCTGGTAGAACAGGCGGAACGCACGCTGAACGATTTTTTGAGGGCAAAAGTGGGCGAGGACAATTTTGAGGTCTTCAATATGGGCAGCATTCTCGATATGGTGACGACCGTGTATAATGTGTTGGGATATCTGCTGGGCGGCATTGGCGGCATTTCGCTGTTGGTGGGCGGCGTGGGAATTATGAATATCATGCTGGTGTCGGTCACGGAGCGCACGCGCGAGATCGGGATCCGCAAGGCGATCGGCGCTCAAAAATCCGATATTATCATTCAGTTTTTGATTGAATCGGTCGTGCTGTCTCTGCTCGGCGGACTGATCGGGCTGCTGCTTAGCGCGGGCATTCTTGGCATTGTCAATCTCTTTGCCGTCGAGTATCATTTTGGCGTTACCTTCGGCGTTGCGATGCTTGCCGTGTTCTTCTCCGTCGGCGTTGGCGTGATCTTTGGCATTTATCCGGCCAATAAAGCGGCGAAGCTCAAGCCGATTGACGCGCTGCGGTTTGAGTAAAGGATTTCGTGATCAAAACATAAAATTTATAAAAAATGTGTAAAATATGAAAATGGATATTGACAAAAAAAAGATAGAGTGCTAAATTAGTGTACATAAGGTATTAGCACTCAAAAGTAATGAGTGCTAACAGTACTATGAGAAGCAGTATATGACATAAGGAGGCAGTTAATTATGAAATTAGTCCCATTAGCAGACAGAGTTGTGTTAAAGCAGTTTGAGGCAGAAGAGACGACCAAGTCCGGTATCATCCTTGCAAGCTCAGCACAGGAGAAGCCACAGGAAGCAGAGGTAATCGCTGTTGGACCGGGCGGCAACGTAGACGGCAAGGAAGTAACGATGCATGTGAAAGCCGGCGATAAAGTGATCTATTCCAAATATGCCGGAACCGAAGTGAAGCTGGACGGCAATGAATATATCATCGTAAAACAGAACGATATCCTGGCAATTGTAGAATAAGCAGCAGAGCATATTGACAGTATAGGAAGAAACGACAACAAGCAATTGAGTAAAAAGGAGATAGAGAATCATGGCAAAGGAATTGAAATATGGATCTGAGGCAAGAAAAGCTTTGGAGGCAGGCGTAGATAAGCTGACCGACACCGTAAGAGTTACATTAGGGCCCAAGGGAAGAAATGTGGTATTGGATAAGTCCTTCGGCGCTCCTTTGATCACCAACGATGGCGTGACTATCGCCAAGGAGATTGAGCTTGAGGACGCATTTGAGAACATGGGCGCGCAGCTGGTGAAGGAGGTTGCAACCAAGACCAACGACGTAGCCGGCGACGGAACCACGACTGCGACTGTTCTCGCACAGGCAATGATCAAAGAAGGCATGAAGAATCTGGAAGCAGGCGCGAACCCCATCATTCTTAGAAAAGGCATGAAGAAGGCGACGGACAAGGCCGTAGAAGCGTTGGCCGCGATGAGCCAGAAGGTAGACGGCAAGAATCACATTGCCAAGGTAGCGGCGATTTCCGCTGGCGACGAGACAGTCGGCAACCTGGTGGCAGATGCGATGGAGAAGGTTTCCAACGACGGTGTAATCACGATTGAAGAATCCAAGACCATGCAGACCGAGCTTGACCTGGTAGAGGGTATGCAGTTCGACCGCGGCTATATTTCCGCTTACATGGCAACCGATATGGATAAGATGGAAGCCGTGCTGGATGATCCCTATATTTTGATTACCGACAAGAAGATCAGCAACATTCAGGATCTGCTCCCGATCTTAGAGCAGATTGTACAGTCCGGCAAGAAGCTTCTGATCATCGCCGAGGATATCGAAGGAGAAGCTCTGACCACATTGATTGTCAACAAGCTGCGCGGAACCTTCAGCGTCGTAGCCGTGAAGGCACCCGGCTATGGTGACAGAAGAAAAGCGATGCTGGAGGATATTGCAATTCTTACCGGCGGCCAGGTGATCTCCGAAGAATTAGGTTTGGATCTGAAAGAAGCCACCATGGATATGCTGGGACGTGCAAAATCTGTCAAGGTTCAGAAGGAGAATACGGTAATTGTTGACGGCGAAGGCGACAAGGCAGGCATCGACGCCAGAATCAACCAGATCAAGGGTCAGATTGAAGAGACAACCTCTGACTTCGACCGTGAGAAGCTGCAGGAGCGTCTGGCGAAATTAGCCGGCGGCGTGGCTGTGATTCGTGTTGGCGCTGCAACCGAGACCGAGATGAAGGAGAGCAAGCTGCGGATGGAGGATGCATTGGCTTCCACCAGAGCGGCCGTAGAAGAAGGCATCATTGCCGGCGGCGGTTCCGCTTACATCCATGCGTCCAAGGAAGTTGCCAAGCTGGCTGATGAACTGGAAGGAGACGAGAAGACCGGCGTGAAGGTGATCTTAAAGGCACTGGAAGCTCCTCTGTACTATATTGCAGCCAATGCCGGACTGGAAGGCGCAGTCATCATCAACAAGGTAAGAGAATCCAAGACAGGTATGGGCTTTGACGCATACAAGGAAGAATATGTGGATATGGTAGAGGCCGGTATCCTGGATCCGGTTAAAGTTACCAGAAGTGCACTGCAGAATGCAACCAGTGTAGCAGCAACCTTGCTGACAACCGAGTCGGTTGTTGCCAACATCAAAGAGGATGCACCGGCAATGCCGGCAGGCGCAGGCATGGGCGGGATGATGTAAAACGGAAGCGGTGGACTACATTCAGCAGAAAGCAGTTTTCAGACATGTTCTAGCCTTATAAAAATAATCAATAGAAAAGTGTGGCCATACAAGAGAAAAAGCTCTTGTATGGCCATTTTTAGTGCCAATTCCGTTCGGCCTTGGCCGGATAAAAACGTTCCAACCATCGTTCGGCTATGGCAGATAAAAAACGTTCCAACCGATTGTTAAGCTTTGGCGAATAAAAAACGTTCCAACAGGCGGGTAATTTCGTTTATGTCAATCGGCTTAGCCACATGAGCATTCATGCCGCAATCGAGGCATTTTTGAATATCCTCGGCAAATGCGTCGGCTGTCATCGCGATGATCGGGATGGAAGCGCCGTCTTCCCGATCCAGAGCGCGGATCGCAGTGGTCGCTTCATAGCCGGTCATGACAGGCATGCGAAGATCCATCAGAATTGCATCGTAGAAGCCGACTGGAGACTGCATGAACTTTTCCACACAGATCTGACCGTTTTCCGCCCACTCCAGTTCCAAATTCAGTGCAGATAATAGCTCGGAGGCGATTTCCCAGTTGAGATCGTTGTCTTCGGCCAGCAGGATTTGTTTGCCAGCAAGATCGACCTTTTTGTCTGCCTCAGGTTCGAGAAGCGGATGGTCTGCGTCTGCATAGCCGTATTGCTTGAGGCCGTAGTAAAGCGTCGATTTAAAAAGCGGCTTGCCGATAAATCCGGTGACGCCGGCTTTGCGGGCTTCTTCCTCCAACTCGCTCCAATCGTAAGCGGAGATCAGAAGAATCGGGATCTCGTGGTGCATGGTCTCCTGAATTCTGCGGGCGGCTTCAATGCCGTCGATGCCGGGCAGCTTCCAATCCATGAGGATCGCATGATAATTGTGATTTTCACGGTGCCGCTGATCGACCAGCGCGACCGCAGACTCTCCGTCTAACACCCATTCGGCTGTGATGCCGATGGATTTTAGGGAGGAAACGGTGGATTCACACAGCTGGGGATCGTCGTCTACCACCAGCATATTCCAGTTGGGAAGCACCATATCCTGCTCTTGAATCTCTGCCTGCTCTAAGTCGAGAATGACATGGAAGGTGGTTCCCTTTCCCTGATGGCTATCTACCTGGATCGTGCCCTGCATCGCATCTACAATATATTTGGTGATGGCCATGCCAAGGCCGGTGCCTTCGGTCTTGTGGACACGGTTTCGGTCTTCACGGGCAAAAGAGTCGAATATTTTATTTTTAAATTCATCCGACATACCGATTCCGCTGTCTTTGACGCAAATGTGGGTGCGGATATAATTTTCTCCCTTGGGGGATGCTTCTTCATGAAGCGACACATGGATGCTCCCGCCTTCGGGGGTAAATTTGATCGCATTGGATAGGAAATTCAAAAGAACCTGGTTTAAGCGCACACTGTCACAATAGACATGCTCGATACGGATATCGTGGATGGATACGTCAAAAACCTGCTTCTTGGCTTTAATCTGTGGCTGTACAATGCTGACAATGCTCTCTAAAACCTCCCGCAGAGAAATCTGATCCATATTCAGTGTCATCTTTCCGCTTTCAATCTTTGACATATCGAGGACATCGTTGATCAGGCCCAGAAGGTGTCTGCTTGACAGTGTGATTTTTTTCAGGCAGTTCTGAATCTGCTGTTTGTTGTCAATATTGGCGGTCGCGATTGCGGTCATACCAACGATCGCGTTCATCGGCGTTCGGATGTCATGGCTCATATTGGAGAGAAATTCACTCTTGGCCTTGTTCGCGTGAATGGCGTCCTCCTTTGCCATCTCCAATGCCCGGATTTGCTGCTTGGTTAGCTTGAGATACCAGAAAAAGAGCGCCAAAAGGATGAGCAGAATGAGCATACCGCTTCCAAGCGCAAGTAAAAACCACTGGATGCTTAAGCTGTCTACCGTTTTGTTGAGCGAGCCGTAGGGCATAGCTGTGATCAAAAACCATTCAGAGTTAGAAAGGGAGGTGCAGGACACATGCCGGCGGTCGGTTGAGCTTTGAAACAGCGCGTTAAATGGCTCGTAGTTGGCCATGGCAGCAGAGAGATCCTGGATATAGCCTTCGGCATTTTCTCCGAAAATGTCCCGCAGCTGGTCAAAATAATTATCGAGATATGTACTGCTGCTGTCGATGACGAAGCTTCCGTCCCGTCGGATGATATGGGAATGCGTAAGGGAGTTGGTATCGTCCAGAGACAATGTATCCTTGACATAGCTGGCGGGAAGGGCCATCACCAGCGCGGTGCAGTTTTCTCCTTGCTGCATGGGATATTCACATGAAATGCCAAACAGAATCAGATGTTCTCCATTCATATCGGAGCCGACGGCAATTTTCTTCTCCCCATTGTTGAGAGAGGTAAGAAAGGGGTCGGGATCCGTAACCTGAATGGGATCGCCATAGATCATCTCGAAGGTTCCGTCAATCGAGTAAAACGCCGCGTGCGAAAATTCCCGTGCTTGTCCCGCTTCGGTCAGAGTCTCGTCGAGCGCGTCGTGAGTAGGGTATTTCTCTGTTGTGATCGTGTTGACCATGACCTCTACCTGGAACAGGCGGGAGGTAATCGAGGAAGTAAAATGCTTGGAAATTCGTTCATCCATGCTTGTCATATAGGTGGTGCCGACCTGGCTGATGGTTTCTTTTGTCTTGTGGCTCATGTAAATAGACATGAAAGAGAAAATTACCACACAGAGAATAACTACTGAGACCAAGCTGGTAATTAAAAAGTGGGTAATTTGATTTTTTTCAGTTATTTTCAGGTTATTTTTTGGGTGTAATGAAAGCAAGGCTTCCTCCTCCAATTCAATTTCTTGATCGTTGCTGTATCTTGTATCTTATGGGAATATCCCAATTTCTTGATCGTTGCCGTTTCTTGTAACTTATGGAAACATCCGTTTTAATGCTTCTTCGGCGCTTAAATTTTGAATCTGTTCTGCGTCGGAAAGGAACTGGGTGCTCCAGCGCATCTGGCCGGAAGCGGACAGATAAGAGGCAGGGCGCGAGCAATCCGGATATTTTGCATACCAGTCGGGATAGCGGGTGCGCATATACGACTCAGCCAGTGTAACTGCCTCACTTTTACTGCCGTCTGCAAGTGTGGTTCCGCACAGAAGAACGCCGGGCGGACTGGCATGCAGCAATACGACGCTGCCGTCTGCGCACATACCAAGGGAAATCCATACATGGCCTTTCATGCTCATGATATCGCCGGGTTTCCAGTCGGTGACGCGCCAGGAGGGCGTATAGCTGCCGAAGCCCTTAGCGGAAAAGCTTTCAGCCATACCGGTGGCCTTTTCGACGTAGCCCGTCTGTCCGTTTGTCCGCTCCAGAACATTGTAGATCACCCAGCCGACGTAACCGGAGCAGTCCAGTCCGTCGTGAATCTGGTAGCGGGTATTCTGGTAATTGTACGAGCTGTTCTGCATCTCATAAAAGGTGTACCAGCGGGGACTTTCGCCAATGCTCACAGCTTCGACACCGGCCCCGGTATCTGCTTCATTCCAGCCGCCGCCCCAGACATACATCGTATGTCCCAGTGGAACCTTGGCAGTAAGCAGCAGATTGAGAAGCGATCGCGTTCCGGGCTGAGCCGTGGTCTGGGGTCTGGGGGTAGACGCTGTTTTTTTGGACCGGCATTTGCTGACAGCTCCGTAAGATTTTTTCCCACCGATCGTCGTATAGGCCTTGACGCGCAGATAGTATTTCTTGCCGGCTTTTAATTTCTTTAAGGTGGTGCGGGTGGTGCTGTTTTTCTTGATCACGCGTTTTTGCACCTGTTTTTTGAAATGGGCGTCTGTAGAATATTCCAGCACATAACCGTCGGCTTCTTTCTGACGGCTCCAGGATACGGTCAGGCTGCCGGGACTTTTGCTGCTGACTGAGGTCAGCTTGGCGGTTTTTGGTACAACCTTGATCGTTACCTTCCGGTTGACGGTTCGGGATGATTTGTTCTTGAAGGAAACGGTGATGGTGGTCTTTCCGCACGATAGAACCGTCACTTTGCCGCTGCGGTTTATTTTGGCTACCTTGGGATTGCTGCTCTTGTACTGGAGCGTACCCTTGGCAGAGACGCCCAAAGAAAAGGTTTTGCTCTTGTAGGCTTTGGTATAGGAAGCTTTTTTAATTTTGATCTCCGGTTCTCTGGCAAATAGCGGGCTGGTGGCTGCGGGCAGAAGCAAGGCTGCAAACAGGATCAGCGCTCCCAGCAGAATAGGTCTTTTTTTCATAGGTCTTTTTTTCTGATGTCTCATATGATTTGACGTAACAGCTTTTTGGTAAAACCGTGGTTACGATTCCTTTCAATTCGGTTTGATACTGCTTATGTTACCATATAAAACAGCTGGAATCAAGTAGGGAAGCGTGCGGAATACCGTGGCTGCTGTGAGAATTGTCTGCCGCCGGTGCGCCTGGGCGGCACGAATTGAAATCGGAGCAATGCGAGCGGATAAAAAAATTTCAAAAAGACTTGCATTATACCAATAGGGGGTATATAATCAGATTGTGGTATGAACCGATATGCGCGTACATGCCGCATGAGAAGAACCAAAAGGAGGATCAGAACCATGCCAGAAGACAGAGAATGCTGTGGGCAGAAGACAAAGGAACGCTCCCAGGAAGAGATGCGGGACTTGATTCACCGTCTCAATCGGATTGAAGGCCAGATTCGCGGAATTCGCGGGATGGTGGAGCGGGACGCATACTGTACGGATGTTCTCGTGCAGGTGGCTGCGGCGAATGCAGCCTTGAACAGCTTTTCCAAGGAGCTTTTGGGAAATCATATGCGAACCTGTGTGGCCGAGGACGTGCGTGCAGGGAACGATGAGAGCTTGGAAGAGCTGATTTCCATTCTGCAGCGGCTGATGCGGTAGCGCGTGTCTGAAAATGGCTTTCTGAGGAATGTTTTTTCAGACACGCGCTGGGAGCTCTGCCCCTTGACGGATGGCGGATTCAGTCTGCCAATAAATATATGGAAGGTAATGTGATTCAGTGAGAATGAAAGAGCAAAAACAGAGGTGAGAGCATGGAACAATATACGGTAACGGGGATGAGCTGTGCGGCCTGCAGCGCCAGGGTAGAGAAGGCGGTTGCAAAGGTGCCGGGGGTGGCGTCCTGCTCCGTGAGCCTTTTGACCAATTCGATGGGCGTCGAGGGCAGCGCCGAAGCGGAGGAGATTATCAAGGCCGTCATGGATGCCGGTTATGGTGCCTCGAAGAAGGAAGCAGGTGTTCAGACGCAGGAGGCGGCAGGCGGCAATGCGGCGATGCAGGAGGCGTTGAAGGACCGGGAGACGCCGCTGCTAAAGAAGCGTCTTTGGGCATCGGTCGGTTTTCTGGCCGTGCTGATGTATCTTTCGATGGGGCACATGATGTGGAACTGGCCGCTGCCTGAGGCGCTTAGTCAGAATCATTTGGCTCTGGGCATTTTGCAGCTGCTATTGACCGTGGTGATCATGGTGATCAATCAGCGTTTTTTTGTCAGCGGCTTCAAAAGCCTGCTCCATTTGGCGCCAAATATGGATACCCTGGTGGCGCTGGGGGCCGGCGCGGCTTTTGTATACAGCACTTACGCGCTGTTTGCGATGACCGACGCTCAGATGCGGGGGGATTCGGCCACGGTGATGGCTTATATGCATGAATTTTATTTTGAATCTGCCGCCATGATTCTGACGCTGATCACCGTGGGTAAGATGCTGGAGGCCCGTTCTAAAGGACGGACGACGGATGCGCTCAAAGGGCTGATGCAGCTGGCGCCTAAGACGGCGGTGCTGCTGGTGAACGGCGAGGAGAAGCAGGTGCCGGTCGAGCAGGTGAAACAAGGCGACGTGTTTGTGGTGCGTCCGGGTGAGCATATTCCGGTGGACGGCCGGGTCGTAGAAGGAAGCAGCGCCGTCAATGAAGCCGCTCTGACCGGAGAGAGCATTCCAGTGGACAAGGCGGCGGGAGATTCCGTCAGCGCCGCCACGGTCAACCAGTCGGGATTTCTCAAATGCGAGGCGACGCGCGTGGGGGAGGATACGACGCTTTCACAGATCATTCAGATGGTCAGCGACGCGGCGGCGACCAAAGCGCCGATTGCCAAGGTGGCAGACCGGGTCTCCGGTGTTTTTGTGCCGGTGGTTATACTGCTTGCACTTGCAACGACGGTGGTCTGGCTGCTGTGCGAAGAGAGCGTCGGCTTTGCCTTGGCCAGAGGAATCTCCGTGCTGGTAATCAGCTGTCCCTGCGCGCTGGGTCTGGCGACGCCGGTGGCGATCATGGTCGGCAACGGGATGGGCGCAAAGCACGGGATTATGTTTAAAACAGCTGTTTCCTTAGAAGAGGCCGGCAAAATGCAGGTGGTAGCCCTGGATAAAACGGGAACGATTACGACTGGGCAGCCGGTTGTAACCGATCTTCTTCCGGCTGCGGGAATTACGCAGGACGAATTGCTGACCGCTGCCTATGCCCTGGAGGTCAAGAGTGAGCATCCGCTGGCTGCCGCCATCACGTCCTATGCCAGGGAGCGGGGAATCGCGGTTCTTGAAGTGACGGATTTTGCGGCGCTGCCGGGGAACGGGCTGAAGGGTTTGCTGAAGGGCGCAGAGCTCTGCGGCGGCAACCTCAATTTTTTAAAGACACAGGCTGAAATTTCCGCGGAGGTACAAGCGCAGGCTGCCCGATTGGCCGAGGAGGGCAAGACGCCGCTGTTTTTTGCCAAAGGGGGACGCCTGATTGGGGTCATTGCCGTGGCGGACGCCATGAAGGAGGAGAGCCCCGAAGCCATCCGCCAGCTGAAGCATATGGGGATGCATGTGGTTATGCTGACCGGGGACAACGAGCGCACCGCAGCCGCCATCGGCCGTTTGGCTGGCGTCGATGAGGTGATTGCCGGCGTCTTGCCCGACGGCAAGGAGCAGGTGATCCGCCGCTTGAAGCAGCGCGGCAAGGTGGCGATGGTCGGGGACGGCATCAACGACGCGCCGGCGCTCACGCGGGCCGATTTGGGGATTGCGATTGGCGCGGGGACAGATATCGCGATCGACGCGGCGGATGTGGTGCTGATGAAAAGCCGTCTTTTGGATGTGCCGGCGGCGATTCGCTTAAGCCGCGCCGCTCTGCGGAATATCCATGAGAACCTGTTTTGGGCATTTTTCTACAACGTGATCGGCATTCCGTTAGCAGCCGGCGTGTGGATTCCCGTGTTTGGCTGGCAGCTGAATCCGATGTTTGGGGCGGCCGCCATGAGTCTGTCAAGCTTTTGCGTGGTGACGAATGCGCTGCGGCTGAACCTGCTTCATCTGTACGACGCCCGAAGGGATCATAAGCAGAGACAAAGCGGCACAAACAGGCAGCGCAGTCAAAGCGATCAAATGAAACAAATCAATCAGGAAGAGAAAGGAAGAGATGCAGTGATGAAAAAGACAATGAAAATTGAAGGAATGATGTGTGGACATTGCGAGGCGGCAGTGAAAAAAGCGTTGGAGAGCTTAGAGGGAGTCGCTTCTGCAGAGGTGAGCCATGAGGCTGGGACGGCTGTCGTAACGCTTCAAAAGGAAGTTCCAAACGAGACGCTGAAGGAGACGGTGGAGGCCAAGGACTACCAGGTGATTTCGATCGAGTAGCAGGGCGGCTCTGACCGGCTGCATACTTCGTTTGCTCCTGCGCTTTGATTTTCTGTCCGCAAACCGTCCGGGGAGCTTGCGTGGATTGTAGGCAAAAACTTTATTTTCTTATGGCATATTTCTACAAGTTGTGGTAAACTGATGGCGAGACTTTTTTAGAAAAAGTGAGAATAAGGAGGATATAGCAGTGAGATTAGTGACACGTTCTGATTTTGACGGGCTGGCCTGCGGAGCGCTGCTTTTAGAAGCAGGGGTAATAGACAGCTGGAAGTTTGCCCATCCAAAGGATATACAGGACGGGCTTGTGGAAGTGGATGCCAATGATTGTCTGGCGAATGTGCCTTTTGTAGAGGGCTGCGGATTGTGGTTTGACCATCATTCCAGCGAGCATGAACGGCTCCAATTAGAAGGAAAATATAAGGGCGAGAGCCGTATGACCCCGTCCTGTGCAAGGATTATTTATGAATATTACGGCGGGGCAGAGCGTTTTCCGCAGTTCGGGGAGATGATGGAAGCAGTTGACAAGGTGGATTCCGGGAATCTGAGCGTCGAGGAGGTTATGAACCCGAAGGACTGGATCCTGGTTGGATTTTTGATGGATCCAAGAACCGGACTGGGCCGCTGGCGCAAGTTCTCCATCTCCAATTATCAGCTGATGGAGAAGCTGATGAAGGCTTGCCGGGTGATGAGCACCGAGGAGATTCTGGCTCTGCCGGATGTGCAGGAGCGGATTGAGGTCTATCGGGAACAGACAGAGAAATTTCAGCAGATGATTAAGCAGTATACCCGGACGGAGGGGAACGTCATTCTTACGGATTTGAGAGGCGTAGACCCCATCTATACCGGCAACCGCTTTATGATTTACAGTATGTACCCCGATCAGAACATTTCTGCCTGGATCGTCAGCGGCAAGGGCGGCGAGGGCTGTTCTGCTGCGGTTGGCTACAGCATCATCAACCGCAGCTGCCAGATCGACGTCGGCAGCCTGATGCTGAAATACAACGGCGGCGGACATAAGAAGGTCGGTACGTGTCAGTTTGGCGCGGCCAATATGGATACCGAGCTGCCGAAGCTGATTGCGGAGCTGTGTGAGCTGGCGAATCAGTGATCAACGGCGGCGGGATGTAGGGCAGAATCAGACACGAACCAGCGGGACGAAGCAAAAGCTGCCGTTCTCTCTTAAATCAGACAGAGAGAACGGCAGTTTTTGTTTTGCCTCTGACCGCTGCAGGGCGGTCTTGGCGCAGCAGGCCATCGCGTTGACGATCATGCTGAGGGGTACAGATCATGCCGCAGATCTTAATTTTCCACTCCTCTTAACCGCTCCACCAGAGGCTCTTTGGAAAAGTGATGCATGATCTCAAGGGTAATGGCAAGCGGTACGAGGGTCAGAGCGATGGCGTAGGCAAGGGTATATGCGAGCGGAAAGCGAAAGGCCATATAGTAGGCGCCGATCTGATTGAGCCTGTGACAAAGCGCATAGCCGCATCCGGTTCCGATTGTGACAGTTACGCCGACCGCGACGAGAACGAGCAGCAGGCTTTCCCCCAGCAGCATGCGGCGGATCTGCATTTTTTCCATGCCGATGGAGGCGAGCATGGCGAGCTCCTGTTTGCGGGTGACAATGTTTGTAATCAGCGTGTTGATCATGCTTAAGATGCTGAACATCATAATAAAGATGGCGAGCCCGCTGATGGCTGCGAATTGCCGGTTTGCCTCCTGGGCATAGACAATTCTGCGTTCTGCCAGAGCTTCAAGGCCCAGCTCGGTTCGCACGGTCAGCATTTGCTTAAGCGCTTCGTGGATGGCTTCTTCTTTTTCAGGCTCGGTTGAGATTACGAGATGAGCGTTTAAGCTGTCGTAGGAGAGCCAGGATAAAATCGCCTGCTCAGGCATCAAAAACCAGCCTTCCAGACCGTCGTGATCGAGTGTGTATTGTGCATTCAGAATGCCGAGAATCGACACGTTGTGCTCAACTATTTTTGCTCCGTCATAATAATGAAGTGTAATTTGATCGCCGACGGCAAATTCCCAGCCGTAGATTTCCTTTGCCGTATCGTTGCCCGCCGCAAGGATATAGTCGCCGCTCATCAGCTTCTCATAGTCGGCGCTGCCTTCCGCCAGGTAGCGGCTGATTTCTCGCGTTTCTGTGTCTGTCAGAGCATATACCCCGTCCGGGTTGTCGTACTCATCTCTGTTCGGATGATCAAAATTCACACCGAAGGTTTTGATTTCTCTGATTCCGGTAACGCCGTCTAAAGCGGCGATTTTTGCCAGGAGGGATTCATCCAGCGGCGCGTCGGCCTGCAGACCGCTCAAGCCGTTTTTGCTCAATTCAATGGCCGATGGCGCATAATAAATATGAAATTCCGCGTCCTTGAAATACCCTTGCCGGGCATAATTCGTTTTGTCAAAGGAGGCGATATAGGTCGCTGCCGTCATAAAGAGAATCCCGCCGAGGGAGAGAGAGACGAAGGTGATCACCGCTTTCTTCCGATTTTTGGAAAAGTTCATGATTCCCAGGCTAAGAGGCGTCAGCCTGCGGCACATTTTGGAACTGGCAGTCCGCTTGAGGCTGTCCTGCGGGAGATAGCGAAGCGCTTCCATGGGGGATACCGCCGCGGCGATTCTTGCAGGCTTGCGCACCGAAAGCATGGTGATGAGATAGACCGCCACGGCGACCAAAACAACAATCCAGAGGGTAGGGACGATGGAAAAGCCGTCCGGAAGCATCACGGCTCCGGCGATGATTCCAAGGAGCATTCCAATCGGAGCCGAGCGAAGATAGAGTCTGCGGCCTTCGCGGGAAACAAAGCAACGGATTTGCTTTTTGGTCATGCCAATGGTGCGAAGCTGTCCGAATTGGTGAATTCTGCCGAGGACAGATAAGTAAAATACGCCGTAAATAACCAAAATGCAGGCGAGCAGAATGACGAGTCCGATCAGACCATAGACCAGAGCCGATTGCGTATCAACGGAACGCGAGTCGAGAAATGCTTTGGAAGGACTGGTGTATTTTCGCTCGATTCCGGCGTCGCTGCCGATGGACAGCATGAGCTGTCTGCATTCCTCTGCCGACAGGCTTTCGGCCTGCGACAATCTGGCGTACACCTCGTAGGACAGATCTTTTAACTGGCTGCCGCTTTCGGCGTATTGCCTTGAGAAAAATACGGAAAACGATTTTGCCTCCCGACTGTCTTTTAGGATTCCCGATACGACGAAGGTCTCTGTCTGGCCGTCGTAAAAGGTAAAGGTGACACGGCTGCCGACTTCAGGCTCTGCTCCCATTTTTTTGAGTAAGGACACAGGCGCGGCAATTTCGTTTTCTGCTTCCGGCAGTCTGCCGCGTTCTAATGTGCCGATTTGAATTTGTTCGGACAGCGCGCTTACATAATATGGCATCAGGTCAAAGCCGTCCATTTTGGAGGGAACACCGGTTTTCGTCTGGACGGAAACAGCAATGCGGGGATCCTCTGTAAGGACGGCTGCCTGTTCGGCGGTCAGATTGTAGTAGGCGACCTGATGCTGGCGGGAGAGCGCTTTTTTGATCCGCTGATCCTGGCCCGCTGCAAACATGAGGATGGCGGTTACAAGAGACGAGGCCAAGACAATGGTGATCATGACAAAGAGGTTGCGCATACGGCTTGCGCTCAGGCTCTGCCTGGCCATCAGGGAAATCATATGATCGGTTATTTTTCTGCGATTCATTCCAGCGTCCTCCTAGGCGTAAATTTTTCCGTCTTCCATGCGTATGATCGCATCTGCTCGCTGAGCGATTTCGGGGTTATGGGTAATCATGACAATGGTCTGGCAAAAGGCCTCGCTGGTCTTTTTCAGAAGGTCAATCACCTTGTCGCTGTTCAGACGATCGAGGTTTCCGGTGGGCTCGTCTGCCAGGATGATGGCGGGCTTTGATACCAGCGCGCGGGCGATCGCGGCTCGCTGCTGCTGGCCGCCGGAAAGATGACTGGGATAATGCTGCAGCTTTTGTTCGAGGGCGAGAAACTGCGTGATTTCGTCAAGAAATGCCCGGTCCTCCTTTTTTCCGTCCAGGCGGAGCGGCAGCACAATATTTTCATAGATTGTAAGGTATGGAATCAGATTGTAGTTCTGGAAAATAAAACCGATTCGCTGGCGGCGGAAAACGGTGAGCTGCTCTGCGGACATCGTTTCGAGATGGTTCTGCTCTACCGTAACGCCGCCGGAGGTCGGCGTGTCCAATCCGCCCAGCAGGTTGAGCAGAGTTGACTTTCCGCTGCCGGACGTTCCGATTATGGCGACAAACTGTCCGCTTTCAACGGACAGACTGACATCGTCCAACGCTTTCACAAGACATTCGCCCTGGCCGTAGTATTTTTTTAAATGGGATGTGTTTAAGATTGTCATTGCAGGTTCTCCTTTGGTTTTGATACGAGTTTCTTTCAATATATCATAACCGGCGCAAAGGAATATGCAAGAGCAGACGCGGATTCTAATATTCCGACGGCAAATTCTAACTCAAAGCCAAAAGCCTGCCGCCGCGAACCGGCGGCAGGCTGGTATGAGCGCTTGCCTTCCCGCCGCTTGCGGCAGGAATTTTGCTATGGGATGGGAATTAAGATTTTTAATGTAAATTTTCCGTTTTCGCATTTGGAAATCAATTGTCCACCGTATTTTTCAGTGGCTTTTTTCATATTGGAAATGCCGAAGCCGTGCAGAAAATGGTCTTGCTTGCTGGTGCGGCTCCTGCCTGAGGCGCTCTCCTCGCCGCAGTTATTTTCAATCAAAACGGAGAGAAAATTATGCATTTTTTTCGCCTTCATGAGAATGACCCGCTCTCGTTCGGATAATTTTTCGCTTGCTTCAATCGCGTTGTCAAGGCCGTTTCCGAAAATGGTGCTGATGTCAAGCGGCTCTATAAAGTCGATTTCGCCAAGGTCGGCAGTCACGGAAAAATCAATCTGCCGCGCTCTCGCGGACTCGGCTTTTTCTGTGAGGATAATGTCAAGAATCTCATTGCCCGTATGTACATAGTCCTCATACGTGCTTACCTCCTGCTGCAATTTTTCGATCATTTCGGTTGTTTTTGCGGATGGAAGCTGTCGTTCCAATACCAGGAGATGATTTTTCAGATCGTGGTATACGGAGCGCACCTGCTCCTCGTCCTGGATGCGTCTGTGGTAGTAGGATTGCTTTGCTTCGAGCTCCTGTGCATGATATGCGGTTTGGATTGCTTCCGACAGATAGGAGGCAAGATAGATGCAGCCAAAGCTGGAAAAAATGGAGGCGCCGCAGATTGGATAGGCAATCCATGAATGCTCCGGCAAAAAGTAAATGATCGTAAAAATTGCGGTAAACGGAGCCAACATGAGAATGTCTACCACAAGCCACATCCTGAGCGTCAAATTTGATGTTACCTGCTGCAAATATTTTCGTAAAATCCGCCAGGACAACAGCCAGAACAGAAGTCTGAACAGCAGGGACAAAGTATGAAACAACGTGCTGAGCAGCAGCTGGCTTTTCGTCCAGCCAAGCGAGGGATCCTTCGGCGCGCCGCTGAAAAAAAAGAAGCATCTGCTGCCAAAATCCTGCATCAGATAGTTGAGAGCGATGATCGCCGGATAAAAGACCAAGACCGCCGTCAGCTTCTGTGACCAATGGCCGCGGTGAAAGACGGCAAGATAGACACAGATGCCAATGAAAGCTCCCAAAAGATTGACAAGGTCATTGGAGTAGATGATGACGGGAAACAAAAGGCCGCTCGCAAAAAACGCGAGCAGACGCAGGAGCAGTCTTTGACGCAGGGGCAGGAAGGCAGAGAGCATGAAAAAAAGCACGCCTACATAGCCCCATTCGATCAGAAAGCCAAGAAAATCCAACAGCCGAATCATAATAAATCCCCCCAGTAATCGGTCAGCTTGTGCATAAAGCTTTTTCGTCTGGGCTGGCTGATTGGGAGCTGCGCCCCGGTCGTCAGCGTAAGCTCCAGGCCCTTCACCGCTTTCACATAAGAAAGATTGACGATAAAGCTCTGGTGGCATTGGGCGAAGGTGTGCTGTGCGCAGAGCATGGCGGAGAGCTCCTTGATACTCTTATACATCACCTGCTCCTGCGCCTCAAAGTGCAGCATCACATTTCGTTTCGCAGTCTCTGCATAATGCAGATTTTTATATAGAACCTTATACTTGCCGTTTGGATTGGAGAAGCAAAAATACGGCTCGTCCTTACCGTGATAGAGGGAAAAATAGCGATCCAGCTCCAGCTTTAAAATACTGTATTTTAAAGGCTTGAGCAGGTAGTTGACCGCATGGTACTCGTAGCCCTTCCACACATACTGCTTCAAGGAGGTTAAAAAGATAAGCCCTACGGTCTGGTCGATTTTTCGGATCGCTTCCGCCGCTTTAAGTCCATCTAGATGCTCCATTTTGATATCCAGAAAGATCAGATCGTATTCCGAATTATAT
>CAMULB010000016.1 GCA_947089585.1 uncultured Lachnospiraceae bacterium
ATTCCCTTCGAAATATCATGATATTTTTAACAATCTTCCTTTATTTGGTAAGCAGCATCATGATCTCATTGCTCCTGGTTACAAACCGGGTCATAGCTTCCGGAGCCAGCGGCTGATGGCTGATCATAGCCAGATCATAGAGCTGTTCGCAGATCATATTGGCATGATCGCTCTCTGGATGCTCGAACAGGTATTTTACAAGGGCGTTGTTCGCATTTAGAATCAAGGTCGTAGAGGTACCGAATGCATTGGAGTCCATGCCGTACATATTGTACATTTTCATCATCTCCTGCATTCTGCGGTTCTCTTCCGACAAGGTGACCATGGAGGAAACTTTTTCATTTTTCAGTTTCTCCACTTTCACTTCCAGCTTCTCATTGTTCAAAGCCTTGCGGAAAAGCTCTGTCAGTGCATCCGTCTCGGCCTTCAGTTCCTCTTCCGAAGCCTCTTCCTTCATGGAGTCTGTCACATCTGCATCGATGCGCTGGAATTTTACTTTCTCGTTTTTCATTTCCAGATGGCTGATAAACGGATTGTCAATGTTATGCTTTAAGATGACCGCATTCATCTTCTGTTCCCGGAACAGGTTGATATACTGGCTCTGCTGTACCTCGTCGGTCACATAATAAATCGTCGTCTTGGGCGCTTCTTTCTCTTCCTCCACCGGCTCGCCGTCTGCATTCTCCACGCTCTGTTCCGGCTCTTCCTTCGGTTCTTCCTGCGTCTCTTCTCCGTCCGGACCTAAATACTCCTTCATGGTGGTGTATTTTTCGTCGATGTCTTTAAAGAGCACATAATCCATCATACGCTCACAGAACTTTTCGTCCTTAATGCAGCCAAACTTGATAAACGGATTGATGTCGTCCCAGTATTTCTCATAGTTTTCCCGGTCCGTCTTGCACATACCGCTCAGTTTGTCCGCCACTTTTTTCGTGATGTAATCAGAAATTTTCTTCACAAAACCGTCGTTTTGCAGCGCGCTTCTGGATACATTCAGCGGCAGATCCGGACAGTCGATCACGCCTTTGAGCAGAAGCAGGAATTCCGGAATAACTTCTTTGATATTATCCGCAATGAACACCTGGTTATTGTACAGCTTGATCGTTCCCTCGATGGACTCATACTCCATATTGATCTTCGGGAAATACAGGATGCCTTTCAGATTAAAGGGATAGTCCATGTTCAGATGAATCCAGAACAGAGGCTCCTTGTAATCCATAAATACCTTGCGGTAAAAGGTCTTGTATTCCTCGTCGCTGCAGTCGTTGGGGTGCTTGGCCCACAGCGGGTTGGTGTCGTTTAAGGGCACCGGACGCTTGATGATCTTGGCTTTCTCCTGACGGGGCGAGATTTCGACCTGCTCCTTGGTGCCGTCCTCGTTTTCCTTCTCCTCGTATTTGGCTTCCTCAACGAGATTCTCAATCACAGTATCCTTTTCGGTCACTTCGTCGGCGGGAATCGTCTCGTATTCCGTCTCGGCGTTGGCTTTGGAAAGGAAGATCGGCGTGGGCATGAAAGAGCAGTATTTCTCAATGACCTCTCTGGCCCGGTATTCGTTGGAAAATTCGACACAATCCTCATTCAGGAACAGCGTAATCTCCGTGCCGACCTCGGTGCGGGTGCCGTCTGAGAGATCGAATTCCGTACCGCCGTCGCATTCCCAGTGTACGGCAGTGGCGCCCTTCTGATAAGAAAGCGTGTCAATGTGCACCGCGTCCGCCACCATAAAAGCGGAGTAGAAGCCGAGGCCAAAATGACCGATGATCTGTTCCTCGCTGGCCTTGTCCTTATATTTTTCCAAAAAGTCGGTCGCGCCGGAAAATGCGATCTGATTGATGTATTCTTCCACCTCGTCTGCGGTCATACCGAGACCGTTGTCGATGAATTTGAGCGTTTTCTCTTCGGGATTGACGATGATCTGGATCTTGGCTTCGTAATCGTCCGGCAATTCGTATTCACCGATCAAATCGAGCTTCTTTAATTTGGTGATCGCATCGCAGCCGTTGGAGATCAGCTCGCGGTAAAAAATATCGTGATCGGAATACAGCCATTTCTTTATAATCGGAAAAATGTTGTCACTGTTGATGGAAAGATTTCCATGCTTATTGCTCATATCGTACACACTCCTTTTTTCATTTTAAATGATTCTGTAGAGAATTTTAATACGGAAAAAAGAAAAAGTCAATAGGGAATTAGCACTCTTTTCGGGTGAGTGCTGATAAAACACGGTATCATACGCCAATGGGATGGATAAAGCAGCGGCCCGCAGCGGACAGGCATTCTCAAAATCCTTGTCTTCGGTATTCCCGCGGAGATAAGAGCTCCTGTTTTTTGAAGAATCTGGAAAAATAGTAGGGGTCGCAAAAGCCCAGCTGTTCCGAGATCTGATTGATCGGCAGATTGGTGTGCAGCAGCAGATGGCGGGCCTTTTGCAGCAGCAAATATTCCATATATTCCTTCAGGCCCAGTCCGGTGTCCTGGCGAAAGGAGCGTGAGAGCAGATGCGGGGACGTACCCAGCGCGTCGGCCAGCTCCGAGATACGCAGAGAGGCACAGAGATGCTTTGAGAGATAGCCTAAGACTTCTTTCTGCTGGTAAAAGCCTTTGAAGTGCTCCAGATAACCGTTTTCATCAATGCTTTGTTCAAAAAAGCGAAAAATGATATTCCACAGCAGTGATTTTAACTGCAATAGTCCCAACAGCGATTCTTTTTCGGCGTTGGCTAAAATGGCATCCAACAGCTGCCGGGGGCAGGGGAGCGAACAGAAGGAATGCAGCTGGCTGAACAGATCCACGCCGGCAAGCAGCTCCAGATTAAAATGAAGGTAAAATTTATCAATCGTAGAGGCGCAGCCATAAGAAAACTTAAGGCCGGCAGGAATCAAATACATCAATCCGGGCTTGAGCTCTAAGTGTTCCGCTTCGGTGGAGAGATAGCCGTCTCCGTCGATGATAAAATAAAGCCGGTTAAAGGGAGATAATTTATCGGGGTGGTTCCAGTTCCTGTCTCCGGCAAAAAGTCCATGGTCGAGGATGGTAAGATTGAGATTGTTCCATACGCTGCCAATCATAGAAAAGGTTTGTGTCTTCATACAAAAAATCCATCTTTCTGTCAAAAAAAAACATGTACTTCGATTCTTTCTTAGTATACTATAGCCTTTGTAAAAAGCAAGGAGTTTTTAGGAGGAGAAGCACGATGGACATGAGAAAGTGGTTTAAGGAAGCGCAGTATGGCATGATGATTCACTGGGGGCTGTATTCGCTGCTGGGCGGGGAGTGGAATGGCAAACGCAGCAGCAGCAACTACAGCGAATGGATTCAGACCAACCTTAGAATTCCAAACGCGGATTATGAGCAGTTGGCGCGCGCGTTTATGCCGGTATATTTTGATGCGGACGCGTGGGTTCGATTTGCCAAAGAATGCGGGATGAAGTATTTTGTCATCACCAGCAAGCATCATGACGGATTCGCGATGTATCACTCCAAGGTGGACAAATTCAATGTCGTAGATGCCACGCCCTTTGGCCGCGATGTAATAGGAGAACTTGCTGAAGCATGTTATAAGCATGGTCTGAAATTTGGACTGTATTATTCACAGGATCTGGACTGGCATGAGCCAAACGGCGGCGGCTATCTGTCCGGGCATATTCCCTGCGCGGGAACATCCTGGTGCAATGATTGGGATTTTCCAGACAATGACAACAAAGATTTTGACGTCTGCTTTCGCAATAAGATCTATCCGCAGATTGAGGAAATTCTGCGCGGATATGGGGAATTGTGCCTGATTTGGTTTGACATGCCGATGACGCTGAAGGAAGAACAGAGCCAGCAGATTTTCGATTTGGTAAAAAAATACCAGCCGAACTGTCTGATCAATTCTCGTCTGGGGAACGGCACCTATGACTACGTTTCCCTGGGGGACAATGAAGTTCCGGATTCCATTCCTGAGCATCTGGATTTCAACCAGGCAATGATGAACGAGGTGGACGGATTTAAGCCCTCTCCTTACGGCCTGTATGAGACAGCGGCGACGATGAACAACAGCTGGGGATTTTGCACCTGGGATCACAATTGGAAGGATGCCAAGAAGGTGTCCGAGATCAAGAAGAAATTAAACGGAATGGGGATTAATTATCTGCTGAATGTAGGCCCGGACGGCTTGGGGCGCTTTCCGGTGGCCTGTCAGGACATTCTGCGCGAGGTAGCTAAGACCTTATAAGAAAGAATCAGAAACAAACAGACTGCGGCTGCCGCGGGAATGAGATGCAATGCAGGATATGTATGGGGGATGCTTTTTACAAATCACATATCCTGCAGCTGCAATTCCTTCCTGCGGCAGCTTGTTTTTGTATTTGCGCCTTTTCAGATTGCAAAATTATGGAATTTATGGTAAACTTCCGGTAAAACATATGAGGAGGAGCAGAATGAAAGCAGTAGTCATAGATCGGTTTGGCGGCCCAGAGGTGCTCCGCTATTCGGAAGTGCCAAAGCCGGTTCCGAATGATGAGGAAGTGCTGGTTCGGAATGCGTACATCGGCGTGGGCAAGCCGGATTTCCTCGTGCGCAGCGGCAAGGATACGCTTTTGGCCGGAAGGTTTCCGAATCTGGTGATCGGCAACGAGTGCGCCGGAATCATTGAGGCGGTGGGGCGTGAAGCAGGCGAATTTCGGCCCGGCCAGAAGGTAGTCGTCAACAGCGGACTCGGATATGGCGCATATGCGGAGTATATTGCGGTGCCGAAGAAATTTGTCACGGTGCTGCCGGAGGAATATCCGCTGCAGAGTGCACCGGGATTTCTCAATTATCTGGTGGCCTATGCACTGCTCAATGAAGCCGGGAGGGGAACGGACGGACAGAGTCTGTATATCCGCGGAGCGGCAGGGGGGATTGGAACGGCGCTGATTCAAACGGCGCTTTTACAGGGAATCGACGTCATTGCCTCTGCAAGCACCGATCAAAAATGTGAATATATCCGAACGCTTGGTGCGCAATGTGTCTTTAATTATAACAACGAGCAGCAAAAAGACGTGATTCTCGATCATACCGGAGGGCGGGGCGTGGATTTGATCTACGATCAGCGGGCCGGAGTGAGATTTCGGGAACAGTTTGATTATCTCGCGGATTTTGGGATGATTCTTCTATATAACTGGCTGGAGGGATGCCCCAGTCTGGATCAGCTGGATACAGTCATTGAGCAGGCCAATCACGCGAGCGCGATTCGCTTTTTTTCATTCCATGTGTACGATCATAATCCAGAGCGGCTGGAGAAAATCCGCCGGATCTGTATTGAGCGAATCGTCTCCGGCCAGCTGAAGCCGGTGCTCTATGACGACCTGCCGCTGTCTGAGGCGCGCCGTGCGCATGAGCAGATGGATCGCGGAGAGGTTATGGGCAAGCTGATTCTGCATGTGTAGGCAGGGGGCGCAGCTGCGTCCCTGCTTGTGGACAAAATGATTTGTGTATTGAAAGCGCGTGCATTTGGTGCTATACTCCAAAGGATCAGAATTTGTGATTTGCATGGTAAATGAATCCCTTCGATTGCGGGTGACACAGAGCTGCAAAAGAACGAAAACGCTTTATAATAAGGAGAAAACAAACAGATGGAGAATTATAAGAAGGAATTTATTGAGTTTATGGTAGACAGCGGCGTGCTCCGCTTCGGGGAATTTACTTTAAAGAGCGGAAGAAAATCGCCGTTTTTTATGAATGCGGGCGGTTATGTGACTGGGCTGCAGCTGCGTCGGCTGGGAGAATATTATGCAAAAGCGATTCATCAGCATTACAAGGATGAGTTCGATGTGCTGTTCGGGCCGGCTTATAAGGGAATTCCCTTAAGCGTGGCTACGACGATGGCCTATAGCGAGCTTTATGGCAAGGAGATCCGCTACTGCTCCAACCGCAAGGAGGTGAAGGACCACGGCGATACGGGGATTCTTCTGGGCAGTCCGATCAAGGACGGCGACCGGGTCGTGATCATCGAGGATGTGACAACCTCAGGCAAGTCGATTGAAGAAACCTTTCCGATTATTCAGGCACAAGGAGATGTTGAGATCAAGGGTTTGATGGTGTCCTTGAACCGCCAGGAACGGGGCAAGGGGACAAAAAGTGCGCTCAAGGAGATTCAGGAGCTGTACGGCTTTGCGGCCAATGCAATTGTCACAATGTCAGAGGTAGTGGAACACTTGTATAATAAGCCGTATCATGGCAACATTTATATAGACGACACGTTAAAGGCGGCGATTGACGACTACTACAAACAATACGGTGTACAGCAGGAGGTTGAATGATGAATAATGAAAAAGCCTATCAGACCATGAAATCTGCCGGAGCAGGGGATCTTGCGCTTGGCGTGATCATTCTTGTGACCGGAATTGCCTGCGGCATTTTGGCAATTATCAACGGGGCAAAGCTGATGCGCAACAAATCAGATCTCATTTTTTAGGGAATACAAAAATTGAAAGCAGAGCATAAAAAAGCGCTCCGAATATGCAGTCAGATCATATTCGGAGTCTATATTATTTTACTGACCTATTTTTTGTTTTTTGCGGAGAGCATGGGCAGAACCTTCGAGGGGCGGCAGTATCACTACAATCTGGTGCTTTTTAAGGAGATTCGGCGCTTTATTGTACATCGGGAAAGTCTGGGAACGATGGCTGTGGTGCTGAATCTGTTTGGCAATGTTGCTGCTTTTATTCCGTTCGGGATGATTTTGCCGATCATGCACTGGAGATTTCGCTCTTTTTTCTATATGACGTTTTTGACATTGGAATTCAGCCTGGCGGTGGAGATTATTCAGTTGGTCTGCAAGGTGGGAAGCTTTGATGTGGATGATCTTTTGCTGAATACAATCGGTGGAATGGCGGGCTATATACTGTTTGCCATAATGGATAAGATCAGGAGAAAAAAGTATGAGCAGACATAGAGGGCATAATTACAAATTTTCCGGCAAGATGCATTCCAAAAAGGGAATTTTTGGACTGATTCTGGCGCTGCTGTCGATTTGTTCCGGAATTGCCCTGATTGTGATTTCGTTTTTGCAGAAGGGACAGGGAGAAGCTTATTTGGCGAGCGGAGGCATGCTGGCGCTGCTGCTGGCGTTCGTCGCCTTTGTTCTGGCCATTCAGGGGCTGCGGGAGGAGAACAGCTATCGCTTTTTCCCGCTGCTGGCGTTGGGCTTCGGTCTGGTGGCGCTGGCCGGCTGGATTGCCGTTTATGTGGCCGGGGTGTTGTATGCATGATAGGGAACATTTGACGATGGAGGATTTTAAATGAGCTATTGGGAGATCTATCAGCCGTATCGGCGTGAGGTAGAAGAGCGTTATCCGCTGGTGATGGAGCGGATTGCGCAGATCTGTGCGGAGGAGACGGCAAAAGAGCCGTTTCGCGCTTATTTTGTAAAAGCGGCGGAATTTGTGCTGCTGATGCATCGGCAGGCCGAAGCGCTGCGGGAGGGAACCTTTTTGCAGCAGTCACTGGAGCAGCTGAACGCGTGGAATGAACGCGTTTACGGGGAGCTGTATCCCGGCCGCTATGAGGAGAGCTACGGGAATCCGGCGTATGCCAAGCGGGCGCTGGGCGAGGAATACGGCGGACTCTTGTGTATGCTGTACGGTGAGCTGCGCAAGATGACGCAGCTGGCGGCGGAGCAGGCAGTGTATGAGATGACGATTTACGCGGAGCTGCTGGTGGAGGTTTATAATTGCTTTGAGGACCCGGCGGGGACAAGCCCGGAGGAGATTTCGCATATCTTATATGGATTTATCCATGACTACAGTGAGATTTTTGTCGAGCGCAATATCAGCCGTATGGTGGATGCAGAGGACGATTTTTATACGGAGCTTTTACAGACGTCAGATCTTTCCGATCTTAAGTATTTATATCGTTATGGATGCCACATCGGGGACAATGAACAAAAGATGGCGGAATTTTTCAATCGTATGCCCCAGGAGCAGATTCAGGCGATGGCGGATACGTATACGGAAGGGTACCGCATCGGCTTTGCAGTCACAGGCAAGGATTTGTCGAAAAAGAAAACGGTGGAGCTGGTGTATCCCATCGGCTTTGAGCGGATGGTGCGGGCGGCGGTGGCTAATTTTGCCAAGATGGGTTTAAAACCGGTCATCCGCAGAGGGAACGGACATTATGGCGCTTGTTCGGTTTCGCCCAACGAGCAGTATGAATTTGACCACAAGCTCGATGCGGCGTTTTACCTCGATAAGGAATATGTAGAACGGTGGCTGGAATGCGCACGCACCAGCTTTGAGAGCCGCAAGGAGACGGCAGCGGGCTATGCGGGGCCGGCGGTAATCGAAACGTTTGGCCGCGTACCGTTTGCACCGCAGAATAAGCCGGAGAATCCGAAGTACAATGAGAAGCAGCAGAAGCTGGACGTGTATTTTTCCAGTAAAAACGGGCAGCTGATGAATCAATACATCAAGGGGGAGGAGCGCAGCTTTACGATTATCGCCTATCCGATTCCGGAGATCGGCCCCCGGTTTGAGGAGATTTTTGCCCGCACGGTGGAATTGAACAATCTGGATTATACGCTCTATCAGCAGATGCAGCAGCGGCTGATTGATGTGCTCGATCAGGCGGAGTATGTGCGCATTCGCGGCCGGGGCAGGAACCGGACGGATCTGACAGTTGCGATTCTCCCGCTCGATGATCCGGCGAAGCAGACGGCGTTTGAAAACTGTGTGGCCGACGTCAATATTCCGGTGGGGGAGGTCTTTACCTCGCCGCAGCTCAAGGGGACAAACGGGCGACTGCATGTAACGCAGGTTTATTTGAATCAGCTCAATTACATCGACCTGGAGCTGGAGTTTACAGACGGCAGGATTACGGCTTATCGCTGCGGGAATTTTGAAGAGGAAGAGAAGAATCGGGACTTTTTAAAGGAGCATCTGCTCCATCACCATCCGACGCTTCCGCTGGGAGAATTCGCAATCGGCACCAACACAACGGCTTACTGCATGGCCCGTGAATTTGCAATTGCCGATAAGCTGCCGATTCTGATTGCCGAAAAGACGGGGCCGCATTTTGCGGTGGGAGATACCTGCTATACCTGGGCGGAGGATACGCCGGTGTATAACCCCGACGGCAAGGAGATCGTGGCCAGAGACAATGAGATTTCGATTTTGCGTAAGGAGGATCCGCAGAAGGCATATTTCAACTGCCATACGGATATCACGATTCCCTACGACGAGCTGGATACGATTACGGCGGTGACGCGGGATGGAAGAGAGCTGGCAGTGATTGCGGGCGGACGGTTTGTAGTACCGGGCACCGAGAGACTGAACGAGCCGTTGGATGCGAACAACGCATAGCAGAGGCTGGTGCGGCTGTGGCAGGAGGACGGCATAGGAGAATGGAAAATTGCATGAGACAATGTTTGGGTGGATCGCGGCGTATCTGTTGGCGGTCAATGCGGTTGCGTTTGGGATGATGTACGTGGATAAACAGAGGGCAAAAAAGAAAAAGTGGCGGATTTCGGAGCACTCCTTGTTTACAGCCGCGCTGTTGGGCGGAAGCATCGGCAGCATTGCGGGCATGCGTCTGTTTCGCCATAAGACGAAGCATTGGTATTTTGTCTGGGGCATGCCGCTGATTTTGGCCGCACAGCTTTTGCTGTGCCTGCTGTTGTGCTGGAAAATACGAAGTATTTAGTTGCAAATGGCGCAGACAACCTTTATAATATGAGTCAGATCCAAAAGAAAGGACAAGTGAGATATGTATCAATTTGAAGATATTCAGGCGGCAGACCCGCAGGTGGCGGAGGCAATTGCGGCCGAGTTAAAACGACAGAACAGCCATATTGAATTGATTGCTTCCGAGAACTGGGTGAGCCCGGCGGTGATGGCGGCGATGGGCAGTCCGATGACCAACAAATATGCAGAAGGATATCCGGCCAAGCGTTATTACGGTGGCTGCGAATGTGTGGATGTGGTGGAGAATCTGGCCATCGAGCGGGCCAAGCAGCTGTTTGGCTGTGATTACGCTAACGTGCAGCCGCATTCCGGGGCGCAGGCCAACATGGCGGTTCAATTTGCAATGCTGACGCCGGGGGACACGGTGATGGGAATGAATCTCGACCATGGCGGCCATCTGACCCATGGAAGCCCGGTTAATTTTTCAGGAAAATATTTTCATATCGTGCCCTATGGCGTCAATGACGAGGGCTTTATCGACTACGACGAGGTGGAGCGGATTGCCAGGGAGTGCAAGCCGAAGATGATCATTGCCGGGGCCAGTGCGTATGCGCGCACGATTGATTTTCAGCGTTTCCGGGCAATTGCCGATACGGTGGGCGCGTATCTGTTCGTTGATATGGCGCATATCGCCGGACTGGTGGCGGCCGGGCTCCATCCGTCCCCCTTCCCCTATGCAGATGTGGTGACGACAACCACCCACAAGACGCTTCGGGGGCCCAGAGGAGGCATGATTCTTGCCAACCAGGAGGCCGCGGAGAAATTTAATTTCAATAAAGCAATCTTTCCCGGAATCCAGGGCGGCCCGCTGATGCATGTGATCGCGGCCAAGGCGGTCTGCTTCAAGGAGGCTTTGACGGAGGAATTTAAGGCGTATCAGGGCCGGGTGATCGAGAACGCGCAGGCGTTGGCCGAGGGGCTGATGAAACGGGAGATTCGATTGGTGTCAGGCGGAACGGACAATCACCTGATGCTGGTGGATTTGACACCGTATGGGCTGACCGGCAAGGCGACGGAGAAGCTGCTGGATTCGGTTCACATCACCTGCAATAAAAATACGATTCCCAATGATCCAAAATCACCGTTTGTCACCAGCGGGATTCGTCTGGGGACGCCGGCGGTGACATCCAGAGGCTTTGACGCTGCGGATCTCGATCAGGTCGCGGAAGCGATTGCACGGATGATTCGTGAAGGAGAGACGGCGGCGGATGCGGTTATGGAACTGGTTTTGGCCCTGACCAGGAAATATCCGTTGCTGTAAAGCGCTTGGGTGCGCGCAACCGCACTTTATCTTAAGAAAACTTTAAGGATTAGAAAGAAGTTTATACAAAAATTCATGATAAGATGGTTGTGAGCGCGAAATGGTCGCAGCCATCTTTTTTTGAACCGGCGGCACCGCATGATTGAGCGTGTCTGAAAAGGAGGCAGAAAATGAGTAAAAAGAAAATTACGGTGATTGTTGTTGTGGTCCTTTTGCTGGTCGCAGCAGCCGGGGGCGGCGCATGGTATCTGCTGCGGGGCGGTGTCGGCGGGGCCGGCAATGGAGATAAAGTCTACGTAGAACAAGTATCAGCATTGATGAATCAAAGCAGCGGAGTGCAGAACCGGTTCACCGGTCTGGTAGAGCCGCAAAAGTCCTGGGATGTTAAGAAAGACCCGGAGAAGAGTATCAAAGAGGTATTTGTCAAGGAAGGCGACACCGTGGAAGAGGGAACGCCTTTATTTGAGTACGATATGTCGGAGCTGCAGGATCAGATTGCTTCCGATAAGCTGGAGCTGGAGGGCATCCAGAATGAGATTGAGGATTCTTATCAGCAGATCGAGAATTTGAAGTCGGAACGGGCGGCGGCTTCGCAGGATATGAAGTTCCAATATACGACGGAGATTCAATCTACCGAGATGTCAATCAAGCGCTCGCAGTATGAGAAGGAGAGCAAGGAGGCAGAGATTGCCCGGAAGGAAGAGAGCCTCAATCATGCGGTTGTAGCCAGTGAGATTGCCGGGGTGGTGAAAAGCATTACGGAAAATGGTTCCGATCCCTATACCGGAGAGGAGCTTCCCTATATGACGGTGCTGGCAGTGGGAGATTACCGGGTCAAAGGGACGATCAATGAGCAGAACATATGGTCTTTGTCGGAAGGAATGCAAGTGATTGTTCGTTCCAGAATTGATGAGGAGCAGACCTGGGCGGGAACCATTACCGAGATTGACACCAAGAACCAGGTCAAGGATAATAGCAATGTGTATTATTCAGATTCGGGAAGCGCGGAGACGGCTTCAAAGTATCCGTTTTATATCGAGATGGAGAGCGTAGAGGGGCTGATTCTCGGCCAGCATGTTCTGATTGAGATGAACGAAGGCCAGACGGAGGAAAAAGAAGGAATCTGGCTCTACGAGAGCTATATTGTGACCGAAGAGGAGGGCGGCAGCTATGTGTGGGCCGACAATGGAAAGGATCGCATTGAGAAGCGCACGGTAGAGCTGGGCGAATACGATGCCGAGCAGGGCATGTATCAGATTACTTCCGGCTTGAGCGAGGACGACTACATTACATTTCCGATGGCTGCGCTGTATGAAGGCGTTGTCACCGTGCGGGACGCCTCGGAGGTTGACTATGAATCGCCGATGTACTCAGAAGAAGGCAGCGAGGGAGACGACGGTCTGATGCAGGACGGCATGCAGCAGGGCGGTGAAGAAGGAACCATGCCAGAAGGTAGCGAGATGCCGGAGGGTGGAGTGATGCCAGAAGGCGGCGAGATGCCGGAGGGCGGTTCGGAAGATCTCATGCTGGATGACGGTTCCACGGACGGTATGGACAGCGAGACATCAGACGGCTCCGGGGACGACGCTGGAGACGATTCCGGAGACGGCGGCAAAGCCTTGGAGGATTTGGGTTCCGAAGCCGGACGGGAGATGGAACCGGAGGTGAGTGAATGATACTCGATTTAAGAAATATTTATAAGGATTATCAACAGGAAAAGCTGGTCGTTCCGGTGCTCAAGGATGTATCGCTGCAGGTGGAAGAGGGGGAATATGTGGCGATTATGGGGCCTTCCGGTTCCGGTAAAACAACGCTGATGAATATCATCGGCTGTCTGGATCGTCCGACTTCGGGAACCTTTCAGCTGGCGGGAGAGGATATTTTAAAGTACAAGGACAGGGAGATGTCCAACGTGCGGCTGAAAAGCATTGGATTTGTATTTCAGAGCTTTCATCTGCTGCCCAGGCAGAGCGCGCTTGACAATGTGGCGCTGCCGCTAAGCTACGCCGGAATTAAGAAAAAGGAACGGCGGGAACGGGCAACCAGAGCATTGGAGCGTGTGGGATTGGGCGATCGAGTGACGTTTAAGCCGACGCAGCTCTCAGGCGGGCAGAAGCAGCGTGTGGCCATTGCCAGAGCGATGGTCAATAATCCGAAGATTTTGTTGGCGGATGAGCCTACCGGTGCGCTGGATCAGAAATCGGGCAGACAGATTATGGAGCTGTTTGAAAAGCTGAATGAAGAGGGTGTTACCATCGTGATGATCACCCACGACAAGGCCATCGCCGACCATGCCAAGCGGGTGGTGCACATCATAGACGGAGAGATCACAGAAGCAGGCGGCAAGGAGGGACAGGATGAGTAAAAAGAAAAATATCATCGTGGCGATCGTAGTTATTGTGGTCATCGCCGCACTCATTGCCGGCGGTATTTTCGCTTATATGTGGCAGCAGAAGAACAGTCTTTCGGCGGAGGTTCAGAGTGTATCGGATTTGAACTGGTATTATGGCGGAGAAGAGATGACCAGCTATGGAACCGTGACCAACGATTTTTATCAGGATGTCTATTTGCTGGAGGATCAGACGGTTGCAGAGGTATTTGTCGAAGAAGGCCAGGCGGTAAAAGCCGGTGATCCGCTGCTGGCTTATGATACGACCTTAACCGCTCTGCAGCTTGAGATGAAGCGGTTAGAGGTTGAGGGCCAGGAAAATAAGCTGGTGTTGGCGCAGCGGGAATTAGAGAAGCTGAAAAAAGAAAAGCCGATTCCAGAATATCGGGAGCCGGATCCAGTGCCAGATCCGGAACCAGATCCGGAACCAGATCCGGAACCACAGCTTCCGCAGATTGATTTGCAGACCGGGGCCTACAATTATCTTTCTGGAGATGTGTTTATGGAGACAACGGTGTCATTGGGAAGAGAGGATCTGAATGAGAGTCAGGAAGAGACAACGGAGCCGGATCAATCCCAGGAGGGCACAGACAATTCGGAAAAGGATCAAGAGCAGCCGGATTCCAGTGTCCAGGAACCCAGTGTGATCTTATGTATGCCGGGGTGTTACCTGGAGGGCTCCTATTTGAACGCGCTCGCCTCCTGTGAAGAGCTGGTGCTGGTTCGTCTGCAGATCATCAATCCCAACGACGGAAAGCCGGTTAAGGATCAGTATTGGGACATCAGCAGCAGGCAGTTTGCAGGCATGACGTTTGAAGATGATGCGAAGTGGTCGGTTCAGACCCGTGCGCCGATGGAAGAAGAGATTCCCGATGACGATTATACGGATGACTGGATCGAAGACGACGAGCCATTTATACCGGACGACTTTGAGGAGCCGACCGGCTACACGGCAAAGGAGTTGGCGGAGGCCAAACAAAAAGCGGAGAAAGAGATTAAAGATCTGGACCTGCAGATTCGTAAGGCGCAGCTGGAGTTAGAGCAGATGCAGAAGGTGTCGGATGACGGCGTCGTCAAAGCAGAGATCGACGGAACCATTAAGACGCTGGGAGATATCGCCAAGCCGCCGACGGACGGAAGCGCCTTTATCACGGTGTCCGGCTCTGAGGGCTTGTATGTGACCGGTACCTTAAGTGAGCTGCAGCTGGGAGAGATTCAGGTCGGACAGACGATTTATGCAAATTCCTGGGAGAGCGGCCAGAACTTTGAGGCGACGATTCAAGAGATTTCGCCCTATCCAACGAACAACAGCAGCAGCTGGGGCGAGGGCAATCCCAATGTGTCTTATTATCCGTATACGGCTTACATCGCCAATACGGACGGCTTGAAAAATGGTGAAACGGTGAATCTGAAGATGACACCCAGCCAAAACAGCGAGGAAGGAGAGGAAGGGATTTTCCTGCAAAAAGCTTATATCCGCGAAGAAAATGGCCAAAAATATGTACTGAAGGCGGATGAAAACGGTCGCCTGAAGAAACAGTTTGTAGAGACCGGTAAGGTGATCTATGGGGAGGCTCTGGAGATTAAAGCGGGCCTGACCATAGAGGATCGAATTGCATTTCCTTATGGAAAGACAGCCAAGGAAGGGGTCAAGATCAAAGGGGATTCGGAAGCGGAGACCGTTATGAAATAAGGAGGGAACGAATTTATGTTAGAAAATATCAGGCTGTCCTTTCAGGGGATCTGGTCGCATAAGATGCGTTCGTTCCTCACGATGCTGGGAATTATCATCGGAATCGCGGCCATCATTGCCATCGTTTCTACAATTAAGGGGACGAACGAGCAGATCAAGCAGAATTTAATTGGCGCCGGAGACAACAGCGTGACGGTACAGCTGCATCAGGGCGATTCCTCATATGAGATGGAATACAACGGGGTGCCGGACGGCGTACCGGTAGTCAGCAAGGAAGTGCTGGAGGAGATCAGGGAGGTAGAAGAGGTCAAGGATGCGACGACATTTCTGACAAGAAATATCTACAATACGATTTATCAGAACAATATTGGGATGTCGGGCGGCAATCTTTACGGAGTAGAAAAGGAATATTTTGATATCTGCAATTATCTGGCCCGCAATGGACGCGTCTTTGACGAACAGGATTTTAAAAAGTTCCGCAAGGTTGTTGTGCTCGACGCAGACGCCAAGGAGGTGCTGTTTCCCGGCGAGGATGCCGTGGGAAAAACGATTGAGATCCAGAAGGAGCCGTTTACGGTCATTGGCGTGGTGGAAAAATCAAGCAAATTTGAACCGGTTATCAACAGCATGGAGGACTATTATCTCTACAACCAGAGCGGCAACACCGGACGGGTATTTGTGCCTGCCAATCAATGGCCGGCGCTGTACGGCTATGACGAGCCGCAGAAGGTCGTGCTGACCGTGCATGAGACGGAGGATATGCCGGTGGCCGGCAAGCGCAGCGAGGAGATTCTGAACGCGTATTTGACGGTGACAGACGATACGATTGCGTACAAAGCAATTGATTTGCTGGAGCAGGCGAAGGACATTCAGGATTTGAGCCAGTCCACAAATTCGATGCTGATCTGGATTGCCGGCATTTCTCTGCTGGTCGGCGGAATCGGCGTCATGAATATTATGCTGGTGTCGGTGACGGAGCGGACGCAGGAAATCGGCTTGAAGAAAGCGATTGGCGCGCGCAAATCCAAGGTGCTGGGACAGTTTTTGACAGAGGCGGCCGTCCTGACCAGCATGGGAGGACTGATTGGCGTGATTGTCGGAATTATCCTGGCGGAGGTTATTTCCAAGATCACCGGAACATTGGTGGCGATCAGCGTACCGGCGGCCGTCGCGGCGGTTGTATTTTCAATGGTGATCGGGATTGTGTTTGGGCTTCTGCCCTCTTATAAAGCGGCGAATCTGAATCCGATTGAAGCGCTGCGTCACGAATAAAAGGAAAAGAAGGAAGGAAAAACAGGAGGGAAAAATGATTGATTTGAAATTTTTACGAGAGAATCCGCAGGTGGTGAAACAGAACATCCGCAATAAATTTCAGGATAGTAAGCTGCCGCTGGTGGACGAGGTGATCGAATTGGACGCTAAGGCCAGAGCCGCGCAGCAGGAGGCCGACACCCTGCGGGCGAATCGCAAGAAGGTTTCTAAGGAGATCGGGGCGTTGATGGGTCAGGGTAAGAAGGAAGAGGCCGAAGCGTTAAAGGCGCAGGTAGCGAAGGATGCCGAGCGTCTCGCCGAGCTGGAGGCGCAGGAGCATGAGCTGTCTGAGAAGGTCAAAAATATTATGATGGTGATTCCCAACATCATTGATCCTTCGGTTCCCATCGGCAAAGACGACAGTGAAAATGTAGAGGTCGAGCGTTACGGGGAACCGGTGGTGCCTGATTTTGAGATTCCGTACCATGCGCAGATCATGGAGCATTTTCAAGGGCTGGATCTGGACAGCGCAAGAAAAGTGGCAGGCAATGGCTTTTACTATCTGATGGGCGATATGGCAAGGCTGCATTCAGCGGTGATCTCCTATGCAAGGGATTTCATGATCGGCCGCGGCTTTACCTACTGTGTGCCGCCCTTTATGATCCGCAGCGATGTAGTGACCGGCGTGATGAGCTTTGCAGAGATGGACGCGATGATGTACAAGATTGAGGGTGAGGACCTCTATCTGATCGGCACCAGTGAGCATTCGATGATCGGTAAATTCATTGATACCATTTTAAAGGAGGAGCAGCTGCCGCAGACGCTGACCAGCTATTCCCCCTGTTTCCGCAAAGAGAAGGGGGCGCACGGCATTGAGGAGCGTGGGGTTTACCGCATCCATCAGTTTGAAAAGCAGGAGATGATCGTGGTCTGCAAGCCGCAGGACAGCCCCATGTGGTTTGATAAGCTGTGGCAGAACACGGTGGATCTGTTCCGCTCCCTGGACATCCCGGTCCGCCAGCTGGAGTGCTGCTCCGGCGATCTGGCGGATCTGAAGGTGAAATCCGTTGACGTGGAGGCGTGGTCCCCGAGACAGAAGAAATATTTTGAGGTCGGAAGCTGCTCGAATTTGGGAGATGCTCAGGCACGCCGGCTGAAAATTCGCGTGACTGGTAAGGACGGCAAATATTTTGCCCATACGCTTAACAATACGGTGGTTGCTCCGCCGCGGATGCTGATTGCATTTCTGGAAAATAATTTAAATGAGGACGGAAGTGTTCGCATTCCCAAGGCGCTTTGGCCTTATATGGGCGGACAGGAACGGATTGAGAAGCCGTGAAACGAGCGCGGCCGAAAGCCTTGAAGCGTGAGCGGCCGCAAATGGAGGATACAATATGAAAATTCTGATTACGGCCTTTGATCCCTTTGGCGGGGAAGAGATGAATCCGGCCTTAGAGGCGGTGAAACTGCTGCCGGAGCAAATCGGCTCTGCCGCATTGGTCAAGCTTACCGTGCCCACGGTATTTGGCGCGTCGGTTGAGACGGTTACAGCGGCCATCGACCGGGAACGCCCGCAGGCAGTCCTTTGTGTGGGACAGGCCGGCGGGCGCAGCAGCATCAGTGTGGAGCGGGTGGCGATCAACTGTATGGATGCGCGGATTGCGGATAATAACGGAATGCAGCCGGTGGATGCGGCGGTGAGAGACGAAGGGCCGGCCGCATATTTTTCCACATTGCCGATTAAGAAGATGGTGGAGGCTGTGCAGGCCGTGGGGATTCCGGCTGCGGTGTCCAATACGGCGGGCACCTTTGTCTGCAATCAGCTGATTTATGGGGTGCTGGATTATATTGCACAAAAGGAGCTTGCTACGAGGGCAGGCTTTCTCCATGTGCCCTATCTGCCGGCACAGGCGGCGAAGAAGAAGGAATGCCCGGCCAGCATGGCGCTGACAGACATTGTGGCCGGGCTTGCAGCAGCAATCGGCTGTCTGGAGCAGGAATATTCCAATCGGGTATAATACCATACGGCGGAATTCGGCCGTGGCGGGAAGAAGAGCAAAAGGATGTTCGGCACAAAGCGGCTGCTGGTTCGGGAGAGAAGAAGGGATTCGTCATACGGCAGCCGCAGCAGAGAGAAGGAGGGTTTCGATGGCAAATGATTTTTCCAGGGGGAAGGTCTGGCAGAGCATTGTCGCCCAGGCAATTCCGCTGACCTTGGCGCAGCTGGCACAGCTTTTGTACAATGTGGTAGACCGTATTTATATCGGCCATCTGCCGGGGGCTGACAACATGGCCCTGACCGGAATCGGATTGACCTTTCCGGTTGTGACACTGATTGCGGCCTTCACCAATCTCTTTGGAACCGGGGGTGTGCCGCTGTTTTCGATTGCGCGCGGCGCGAAGGAGGACAAAAAGGCAGAGCAGATTCTGGGAAATGTCACCTCGCTGCTTTTGATCAGCGCACTGTTTTTATTTCTGTTTTGTTACATATTGCGCAGGCCGATTTTGTATTTGTTCGGGGCCAGTGATGCTTCTTATGTGTATGCAGACCAATATCTGCGCATCTATCTGTTCGGTACACTATTTTCCATGCTTTCTACAGGATTAAACGGTTTTATCAATGCCCAGGGATTTCCGCGCATGGGTATGGTGACTACGGTGCTGGGAGCGGTTCTGAATCTGATTCTGGATCCGGTCTTTTTGTTTGTCCTGAATTTGGGCGTTGCCGGAGCGGCTTTGGCGACCGTAATCAGCCAGATTGTGTCCTTTGCCTGGGTGATGCGTTTTTTATGCGGCAAGAAAACACTGTTGTCGATTCGCCGGGACAACATGAAGCTGCGGTGGCCCATCGTCAAGGACATCGTGGCGTTGGGTCTGGCAGGATTTATCATGCAGGGAACCAATACGCTGGTGCAGGTGGTCTGCAACGCGACACTGCAGTCGTATGGCGGGGATCTGTATGTGGGCGTGATGACGATTATCGGTTCAGTGCGGGAGGTACTGTCGCTTCCGGTGGGCGGGATTGCCAACGGTGCTCAGCCGGTGCTGGGCTATAATTTCGGTGCAAGGAAATATGCGAGAGTGAAAGCCGGCATTCGCTTTTCCTCGGCGGTAGGCATCGCTTATACGGTTGCCGCCTGGGCTGTGGTGATGTCCTGTCCCGGCTTTTTGATTTCGATTTTTTCCAACGATGCAGCAATGCGCGAGATGGGGCCGCAGGCGCTGAATATCTATTTTTTCGGATTTTTCTTTATGGCTTTGCAGTTTGCCGGGCAGTCGGTGTTTCAGGCTCTGGGCTATGCAAAACGGGCGATTTTTTTCTCTTTGCTGCGCAAGGCGGTGATCGTGGTGCCATTGACGCTGCTGCTGCCTCGCATAGGCTTTGGCATCAACGGCGTGTTTCTGGCGGAGCCCATTTCCAATGCCATCGGCGGGATTGCCAGCTTTATGACAATGTATCTGACCGTGTATCGCAAGCTGCCGGAAGCGTCCGGCAGAAATGAGGTTGAAGTAATGGATGGGGAGTCGAGGTAAGATGAAATGAAACAGATGGATTTGACACGGGGGCGGATTACGGGGACGCTGCTGTGGTTTGCATTGCCAATGATTTTGGGGAATCTGCTTTCGCAGACATACAACATAACCGATACGCTGATTGTCGGGCAGTTCGTGGGCAAGGAGGCGTTGGCCGCCGTGGGCTCCGCCTACACGCTGATGACCTTTTTGAATTCGATTCTGCTGGGGCTTTGCATGGGCAGCGGTGTGTTGATTTCGGTTTATTGTGGAAAAAATGATTTACAGCGGATGCGGCAGGGGATTTGCCTCTCTTTTCTGCTGATCGGTGCGCTGACGATTCTCTTGAATGTGGCTGTTTTTGTAGGGCTGGATGCGATTTTGGTCTTTTTGAAGGTGCCGCAGGAGGTAGTTTCGATCATGCGGGCGTATTTGCGGATTATTTTTTGGGGCATTGGTGCGGTTTTTCTCTATAATTATTTCGCCTGTATTCAGCGGGCGGCGGGAAATTCTGTGACGGCCTTAATTTTTCTCGCGCTCTCGGCGGGATGCAACATTGCCCTTGATTTGTTGTTTGTGCTTGGATTTGGCTGGGGAATTGAGGGAGCGGCTGCGGCCACGGTGATTGCGCAGCTGCTGTCCGGCATTGGGATGCTGATTTTTACTCTTTGGCGCATGCCAAGTCTGCGGGTGGGCCGAAAGGATTTGAAATGGGATGGAGAGCTGATGCGGGAGCTGTGGCGCCTGTCCTTTCTCACCAGTGTTCAGCAGTCGGTGATGAATTTTGGCATTCTCCTTGTGCAGGGGCTGGTCAACAGCTTTGGGCCGGGGGTGATGGCGGCGTTTGCGGCAGCGGTGAAGATTGATTCCTTTGCCTACATGCCGGTGCAGGATTTCGGCAATGCGTTTTCAACCTTTGTGGCGCAAAACTTCGGGGCCGGGAAGCGTGAGCGCATTCGCCGGGGCATCCGCAGCGCCGGCATCTGTACGTTGGCTTTTTGCCTGCTGATTTCGGCTGGGGTCTGTCTGTTTGCCAAAGAGCTGCTGCTGATTTTTATTAAGCCCTGGGAGACAGAGGTGCTGGCAATTGGCGTCTCGTATCTGCGCATCGAAGGGGCTTTTTACTGTCTGATCGGATTCTTGTTCTTGTTTTACGGGTATTTCCGCGCCGTCAAGCGTCCTGGCGTATCGGTGGTGCTGACCGTGATTTCGCTGGGGACGAGAGTGGCGCTGGCCTATGGCCTGGCGGCGGTGCCTGCGATTGGCGTGACCGGAATCTGGGCATCGGTGCCGATCGGGTGGTTTTTGGCGGATCTGGCGGGCGTGGTGATGCTTCGGAGCAAGACGCAGCGGCCACGACTGGAAAATCCAACGCGGCAGAGAGGGGAATAGGTATCCCTACAGATGAAAAGGGTTCGCCGCAGTGATTTACAAATCAGACGCTCCATCCAACCGCAGCAGCTTCTGATGTGGATATTGGGAGATCTGCAACATGGGCGGATCCTTTTGCAGCAGCTGATTGCCGGTAATTTGGGACATGACATCAAAGGTAAGCGTGAGCTCCATTTCTGTCCCCTTCTGCAAGGAAAACGAAGAACCGGGCAGGTTGGGATTGGCGATCTGGCAGCAGGTTTCTTCAAAGCTTAAGGTATAATTTGTCCCCTGCAGAACATAGCGTTTCAGGTCGATGCCTTTTTCACCGGTATAAGGATTGTCGTGGTTGGCGACCAAGACGCGGACGACATAGATCGCGTCGGTAAAGGTTCCAAGCTTTTCGGCCTGTTCAGAGGCGTTGTAGCGCTGCAAAAACGCTTCCGCGGATAGCAGCTCGGCATCTAAGACGGTGACGGAATAGCCGTCCATCCTTTCGTCGCCATAGTCGAAGAAATCCGTTTCGATCGGAGCCGCTGCGCCCCGCTCATAGATCTGCACAACCGGAATGTCCACATCCTTGTTCACCATTGAAAAACGAACGCCCCAGCCGGCCGACAAAAGAATGGCTGCGGCAATCAGGATCTTTCTTTTGATCATTTAACACTCCCCCTTACATAAAATCAGGCGCATGCAGATGCTTTTGGATCTGACCGGATTCCAGGACAAAAATTTCATCCGACATTTCCTGTAGGATTGAAAAGTCGTGGCAGGAAATGAGAATCAGCGCGCCGCGTGCACGCTCGGCGGCGAGAATTTTTTTTACCAAAGCAATGCCGTCCGTATCCAAAGAATTGGTCGGCTCGTCCAAAAGGATCAGATCTGGTGCTTCCATAATTGCCGCCGCGATGCCCAGGCGCTGCTTCATACCGAGTGAAAATTTGCGGTAATGCTTATGGTCAAAGGGGTCTAGTCCCACCTGGTCCAATGCGCTGCGGATTTGTGAATCACCGATTCTGTTCTGGATGGAGGACAGCATTTTCAGGTTGTGAAATCCGCTGTAGCGGTCTAAAAAAGCGGGATTTTCCAGGAACAGTCCCATGCGTTCAGGAAAGGCAAGATCCTTTCCCAACAGCTTTCCATTGATAAGAATCCATCCATCCGTGGGTACGATCAGACCGGAAATCAGCCGCATCAGCATGGTTTTTCCAGAACCGTTGATGCCCTGCAGTCCGTAGATGCGCCCGGACTGCATCGAGAGGGAAGCGTGCTGAATCACAGGCTGTCGGCGTATGGTTTTGGATACATTTTTTACTTCTATTGTCATCATAAGGCAACCTCCGAAATCTGTGGATCGTATTTTGGGGTCAGAAAGGGCACGCCGGTCTGCGATTGTCAGCTCCTGATAAAGGCATTGTATCGCAAAAAGGAATGCCGCGGTCAGTCCTGGTTTAAAATATCACAGCGCGCAAAGCGGACGCATCCGACTATCACGGCCCAAAGGAGCAGCAGCAGCGAAAGAATCACGCCGGCTTTGATCGAAACGCCGTCCACTGTAACCGTATCAAGGCGCAAAATCATTGCATAATTCCCCACCAGGCAGGGGGAAGCGAAGCAGGCAGAGGAAACCATGGAAGCGGACAGAATCAAAAAGCTAAGGATTGGTTTCACAAACAGCGCGAAGGTCATTTGCAGCAAATTAAGCGCCAGAGATACCAGGATCGGCAGAACTATGAAGCAGCAGTTCCACGGCGCAGCGGCGGGCATCCTCTGTTCGGGCACGACCTGAAACAGATGGTAGAGAAGCTCCTTTTGCGGCCCGCCGGTGAAATCGGCCTGTACCAGCAGACAAAACAGCGCGGCAGAAAGAATCAGCAGCCCATGGTAAAGCAGTACGCCGGCTATGTTCCAGATGCATTTGGACAGCCACCAGGCGAGTCGGCTCTGCGTGCGGATCAAAAGCTGCTGCCCGTAGGTCTGCACGTCCTGATTTGGGTAATGGAGCGTGAGGAAGCAAACGGACAGAAGTACCAGCATCCAGCGCGCAAACGGATTGCCGCTATAAGGGTCATAAGTCGTTGTGCCGCCATAAAGATAGGTCAGGAAATCGGCAAATCCGGCGGATATCTTGATGCCCAAGGTCTCATTTGGATTGACAAACAGGACGCGGCGGTAAAGGTCGAAACAGGAGATCAGGGCAATCAGGGTGGGAATGATAAAAAATAAGGGCTTTTGAAACAGCCCGCGGCGCAGATCAAACCACAGCAGTTTTTTTAAGCTCATGACAGCGCCCCCTTAGAACGATTGATGCAAAGGTCAGCAGAAAAAGTCCAATGCCCCAGGCCAAAACGATCGGCCAAGTCGTATCATAGGAGGTCGGAACCGGATTTAAAAATGCCATCGGGGAACACTGGCGGTAAATGACCATAGGATCGGTGTACAGCAGCGAATAGCAGAGATAATGAACTCCCAGAAGGAGAAAAAAGGGCAGCAGCACAACGACAACACGATTTTTGACAAGGATAGAGGCCGTAAAGCACAAGCAGGCAATCAGTCCGCAGAAGAGAAAATCGATCAGCAGATAGGCGAAAACATATAAAAACGGATGTGCATAAAACAGCATCGACAGAAAGGAAGCGGGGCCGATTCCGTAAGCAGTGAGATAGGAGGGATCGGGCCTGACGGCAGGGATAAACATCGCCGTCAACAAAAAATTAAACAACAGCGGCGTTACGACCGCCAGTCCGCCTGAGACGAACAGGGCGGCGTATTTTGCCAGATAGTACGGCATTTTTCCCGCTCGAATGACCATGCTTTTGACATATCCGCTTTTGCTTTCGCTGCAATAAGACCAGCCGTAGGGGATGGTGGCCAAAAGCGGAAAGAGGAAAAAATAATTGCCGGAGCCCGGTGTGAAGGATTCGCCGCCGATCCAATGGTTAAACAATGTTTCCATCTGCATCAGCGGGTTACGGGGGCCAAATTCCGCGGCAAACTGCTGATGGCTGCGCAAGTCCTGATCATAGCTTTGCAAGGATGGAACGAGGCTGAAAAAGGTGATGGCAAGGCCAATCAGGAGCGTAAGGTAAAAATAAGGATTGCAGATGGCTTTTTTTAATTCTAATTTCATGGTATTGCAAAGCATGTGTGTTCCTCCTGCGGCAGGTGTTTTGGGGGTTTGATGTAAGTGCCGGATCAGCGCGCAATTTCAGGGCTGTGCATCCGAGACGTCGAGTTGGATCAGCTTTTGATCTTCGTCGTAATCTAAACTGATATATAAGTGATCTGGGTCATATTGCTCGGTATCCACCAGCCAGCCGACCGTTAGATTTTTGCTTTGTCCGACTGGCAGCGTGTAATAGGCGTACTCCTTCCAGTCCTCTCCGACCTTTTTGCCGCTGGGATTGGAAAAATAGGCGATTTCGCTCGGAGAGAGCTCCAGCAGCTGCCCCTTTACGCTGCCCTCGGATTCATTCATGGAAGTGATACAACGGATGGAAAGACTGCTGATGTTTCGCTCCGGTTCAGCGCACGCATTTTGAACGGTTAATTCCAACAGCAGCAGCTTGACGCTTTCCTTTAACTGGCCATTTTCATCCTGCATGTACGCTGCCTCCGCACCGGTGTAGGCAGAAAGTGTGCTTTCATCAAGTCCTGCCTGAGCAAAATCGTCATACAGCGTTGCTTTGGTGAAGGTATAGACCAATGCGTCGTTTACGATGGTTCCGTTTTGCACATCAATTGCCGCTACGGCTTCTCCCATCTGATAGATGTGATCCGATGACAGGGAAAAAGGCTGCGGCTGGTCTTCGGTCAGTCCCGGTGCAAAGGTTGTTTCCTTGCCGTCGTCAATTTCTGCGCGTTCCATTCCATCATCGGCGTTGGCAAAAGAAGAAGCGTTGTCGGAACTGTCAGCGGCATATTTGGAATTGGCGGAATCTGTGGCGCTGCCGTCTGCCTGCGAGCTGGCGCTGCAGGCTGTCAGCGTGAGAAGGATGCAAAGGGAGAGACAGAGAGCGCATGGTGGCGTACATGATTTTAAAATGTGGAATAATAAGAGCTTGTTTTTTGAATTCTTCATTCATAAGATCCTTTCTCTGGTGTTTGGGTTGGTTCGTTCTGCTGCAGTCCCTGTACCCAGGAATCGGGCATCCATTCAAGATGATCTAGAACCAGCGGCCGGCCCGGTTCTACGATCGCTGTGCCGTGCCGGATATATGCGCCAGTGTGTGCATTGATTTCGACCAGGGTGTAACGGACGTAGCTGTAATAGGCGCGCAGGCCGGGCCTATTGTTCTCGTCCGTGCATTCCTCCAGCTCTCCGACGGCGGCCAGCTTTTCCTTCGCTTCGTCGGTCATCTCGTCGCCAAATAAATAGGCGTACCCGCTCTGATCGTCGCGGAAGATCACGGCCCAAACCGGCGCGCCTGCGGGCGCGATTTCGGAAAGATACAGCGTCTCAACCGGCTGCTGCTTAAAATCCTCCAGGTCAAAGCCGCTTTCTGCCAGTGCCTGTCCTGCAAATGCAATGGCCTGCTGCCTGGAAATGGCGTTGATGTCCGGCATGGCACAGCTGTCTTGCGTCTGGGAATGGCTGTCTGGTGTCTCGCCGTAGCTGTCCGGCGTCAGAGCATGGCTGCCTTGCGTTTCGGCGTCGTTTTCTCTGCAGTATGGCGCAGCATTGCCGCTGACCGTTTGCATTGGTGATTTGCTTGGCGCGGTAGCCAATGCGGCGGGCATGACGGTGAAGCTGAACGTTAATACGGCAAGGGCGGTGAGAATCAGTCCCAGATTTTCCGGTCGTTTTTTATGTTTCATTTCCATGTTCCTCCAGCGTTGTGTGGACTGTAATGACAGAATAGCTCCAGCGTATGTTCGAGTTGCTAAAAAGTTATGATCAAGTTGTAAAATAAAGCCGCACGGTCGTACCCTTTCCCGGAGTGGAATCAATTTCCAGCCGGGCGCCGTGCAAAGCGGCAATTTGCGAGACGACGCTTAAGCCCAGGCCTACGCCGCCGAATTTGCGGGAGCGCGATTTGTCTGCTCGGTAAAATGGGGCGGTGATTTTGGCGAGCTCATCGGGAGCTATGCCATGCCCGGAATCGCTGACTTCCAGTCGCGGCGTCTCGCCCTGCTCGGCCTTCACCGTAATGATGCCGCCCGGCTTGCAGGCTCTGGCCGCGTTTTCCACCAGGTTGGTGAGCAGGGAGAGCAGCAGCGTTTCATCTCCGCGCAGCGTAGGGAGGTGGTTTTCAAGCGCCAGCGTCAGATTGCGGGCCGTAAGAAGGGGGCGGGTCAAATTGGTCAGGTCGCAAAACAGCTTTGATACATTCAGCGGCTGCAGCTCGATGGTTTCCCCGCGCAGAGACGCAAGCTCCAACAGCTTGACGGAAAGGCTTTTCAGGCGCAGAGCGGCGTCATACAGGTGGCCGAGTGCAGTTTGGCGCTCCGCCTCACTGCTTTTTGCATTTTGTAAATATTCGGTATAGCCCAAAATTGCAGTCAGCGGCGTCTTCATTTCATGCGTGAAATCGTCGATGAATTGCTGCCGGTCCGCAGCGGCCTTTGTCAGGTCCTGCATCGTTTTCTCGACGGAATCAGCCATGCGGTTGAAATTGTCGCCCAAACGGCCAAGCTCGTCGTTTCTCCGAAGCATCACTCTTTTACTGTAGGCGCCGCTGGCAATTTCGGCGGTCATTTGATTCAATTCGGCGATCGGGCGCGTCAGACGGCGCAGAAGCAAATAGACGGCGAGGCCGATCAGGACTAAAACAACGGAGCATAAGACCATAAAAACGCGGCTGATATTGTGACGGAAATCGTCGAGACGGCTGATGTCGCGTGCATAGATCAGTGTTAAATGTGGATCGTCGGGTAGCTGCGAGGCGACGAGAAGATACCGTCTGCCGTCGCAGCGCAAATCGGTGACGTTTTTCTGCCCCGTGTCCTTTAAGTGCAGCAGCATGGGGTCAAAGGCTGGCAGCGCAGAAAAAACCGCGCGTTCCTCGTCGAATAATGCCAGAGAAACGCCTTGCGGTTGGTAATAGTCGGTCAACGGCTTTAAGATGGCGGACAGGCGGTCTTGGTTGTGCGCGGTGTCCATATAGAGTGTTTTTGCACTGGAAATTCGCTCGGTGACGGAGGACAAGATGATGCTTTGCTCCCGAATCCCGCTTTCCTGCTCCCGCTGCAGATTGAAATGATACGAGTAAGTCGTCAGAATGTAAGCGCCGAGGTTAAATGCAAGCGTAAAAATAATCAATGTACCCAAAAATATTTTTTGCCAAAATTTCATCTCAGATCTCCAGTCGATAGCCGTGCTTGTACACGGTTTTGATTGCGTCCTCCAGCTTCAGCTTCTTGCGCAGCTTGGTGATGTGTACGTCCACCGTGCGTGTGTCGCCGTAAAAATCATAGCCCCAGACCAGATCCAGCAGCTTTTCGCGTGACAATGCCAGATTGCGGTTGCGAATCAGTACCTCTAAGAGCTCAAATTCCCGGTTAGTCAGACGGACGAGCGCGCCGTCTACCGTCGCTGTGCGCTGATCTAAGTGAATGACTGTGCCGCCGATTGGAACGGTGTGCGATACGGGCTTGATGCGGCGTAAAACGGCTTCTACGCGCGCCAGCAGCTCGACTGCTTCAAACGGCTTGGCGATATAATCGTCGGCGCCAAGCTTTAAGCCCCGTACCTTGTCGGCTGTGGAATTCTTTGCCGTCAGAAAAATTACGGGGATATCCCCGAATGCGCGGCGTTCCATCAGATCAAAGCCGTCCGAACCGGGAATCATCACGTCCAGCAGAATTAAGTCCGGCTGCCAGTCCTTCAGCGTCCAAACGGCTTCCTTTCCGTCAAATGCCTGCCGGCAGGTGTG
>CAMULB010000017.1 GCA_947089585.1 uncultured Lachnospiraceae bacterium
CTCGTCGGGCTCATAACCCGAAGGTCACAGGTTCAAATCCTGTCCCCGCAACTCTGATGGGCCCAGTTAGCTCAGTTGGTAGAGCAGAGGACTGAAAATCCTCGTGTCTCTGGTTCGATTCCGGAACTGGGCATCCGCGGGTGTAGTTCAATGGTAGAACACCAGCCTTCCAAGCTGGATACGTGGGTTCGATTCCCATCACCCGCTTTGCTGTGTAAGTAGAACCAGCTGGAATAGTTTTAAATCAATTTATTGTATATGCGCGAGTGGCTCAGTTGGTGGAGCGCGACCTTGCCAAGGTCGAGGCCGCGGGTTCGAGTCCCGTCTCGCGCTCTTGACAGAGAGGCATTATGCTGTTTGCATGATGCTTTTTTGCTATATACAAAAAGGAGTATCATCATGATCAAACAAAAGATTTGCGCCGCAATGCTGGCGATGAGCCTGCTTCTTACGTATAGTTCGGAGACGGTGTGTGCGGCAATTGCAGCGTCTGATGAGCCTGCAGTACGTACTGTGGAGGCACCGTCACAAACAGAAGGTACGTTTACCTCGGACGGCTATCATCAAGTGCCCTTTGATATGCCGATCGCGGATCCAGAGCCCGGATTGCGTTCTTACCGTACCAGTCTCCCGGCACGATATGATAATCGTTCGCGTTTGCCGGCGCCCAGAGATCAGAGGCCCTATCAGACCTGTTGGGCCTTTGCAGCGATGGCTGCGGCGGAGAGCGGTATGATTTTTCAGGGAAAAAAGATCGCGGGATCAACAGTCAATCAAACGATTGATTTGTCGGAGTATCAGCTTGCACGTTTTCAGTATTACCATGTAGATGATCCACTGCATAATACGACCGGCGATCGGACGGTTGGGATGCGTTATGGAAGAGAGGTGCAGGGCAAAGAGTATCTGGATATTGGCGGCAATAATCTTTTTGCCACCTGGTCTATGGCCGGGTGGCGTGCTGGCGCACTGGAAGCATCTGCTCCGTACTCCCAGCTGGACGCAACCGGCGGTGTGCTGGACGAGCGTTTGGCTTATCAGGATCAGGCCCATATGCAGCATGCGTATTGGGTTTCGATTCATCAGCCCAATCTGGTCAAGCAGTTGATTATGGAATACGGGACGGTGGCGACGGGATATCTGGATTCTTATCTCGGCTTGAATTCCGCAACCAACGCCTATTATTCCGGCAATATGTCAAATCAGGGAGCCACAAAATATAGCTTTGGCGGTCATGCGGTGGCGATTGTGGGCTGGGATGACAATTATAGCCGTAATAATTTTAATGAGACGTGCCGTCCGAAAAATAATGGCGCCTGGCTGATTCGCAACAGCTGGGGCAACAGTCAGGAGCAGGGATACTTCTGGATGTCCTATGAAGAGATAACCATGGATGATGTGGCCATGGTCTTACTGTTTGAAGATGCAGACAATTATGATTATAATTATCAATATGACGGCAGCAGCGGAATTGCTGTGTTAAAGGATTATCAATCAAAAGGAATTGTCGGTCAAAATTTGCGTGGTAACAGCGTCGCCAATGTCTTTGAAGTGAAGGGGGCGCAATATCAGCTTTTAGAAGCGGTGTCCATCGGACTGGCCAGTGCCAATACGTCTTATTCCCTGCAAATTTATCTCGATCCCAAAGAGGGGAATCCGGCCAGCGGAACGCCGTTGCTTGCATCGCCGCAAAAGGGAACAGAGACGTATGTCGGATATCACACGATTCCCTTGAATCAGCCGGTGATGTTGGAAGCGGGGCATAAATTTTCGGTTGTCTTTACATTTGAAAATGATGCTGATGTATTTGTGGAAGCGTCTTACGTCAATGGCGGGAATCTCTCGACTGCCTGGGTGCGGTTTGAAGCGCAGACGCAGCTGGGGCAAAGCTATTATCTGACGTCCGATCAGCGGATTTATGATCTGCATTCCTGGCTTTCCTGCTGTGCGCGCATTAAGGCGTTTACCAATACCTTAACAGGAAAAGTGACCAAAGCCAAACCGGGCAAAAACGGAAGCGATACATACTACAAGGGCAGCCAGGCAGTTGCTTCTGTGCCAATTCCGGCTCCTTCCAAGCTGACATTGTCTTATACCGAAGCATCCGTTACCGGTTCGGTCGCCAAACCTACGGTCAAAGGGGTATATGATAGCAGTGGGAAGAAAATTGATCCGGCGAATTACACGGTTTCGTACAGCAATAAGAATTCCAAGCTTCCAGGAACCTACAGTGTCACGGTAAAATTTAAGGGCAGCCGCTACAGTGGAAGCTTGACGCAGAAATATAAGCTGCTGGTCTATTCAGCCAAAAAGCTTAAGGCATCAGCCACTACCAGCTCGATTCGGATTAGCTGGGCTAAAAACAGCAAGGCAAGCGGCTACTATCTTTATGCGGCAACCTCGAAAAATGGGACGTATAAGAAAATTGCTACAATCAAAAGCAATAAAACGACTTCCTATACATACAAGAACTTAAAACCAGCGAAAAACTATTATTTCAAAGTAAAATCATATCAAAAAATCGGCAGCAAGACGTATACAAGCGCATGCTCTGATTTACTTTACGGGGCCACAAAGCCAGAAAGGGTACGGTCTTTAAAAAGTACGGCTCAGAGCGCCTCGACCATTCGACTTTCCTGGAAAAGGGTCAGTGGGGCCAGCGGCTATCAGATCTACCGTTACGATGCATCTGCAAAAAAATGGAAGAAGATTGCTGTTTTAGGCAGCAATACAGTGCAATTAACGGACAAGAAACTCAAATCCGGTACGACGCAGAAGTACAAGGTACGAGCCTATCGCAAGAATGGAAGCAGCGTTTCCTATGGAAGTTATTCTGGTGTGGTAACAATCGGAACCAAACCGTCGCAGGTGCTTTCTTTCAAAGCGGATGCCCAGGGAAAAAGCGCGGTCAAATTGTCCTGGAAGAGGGTCAGTGGGGCCAGCGGCTATCAGATCTACGTCTATGACCGTTCCCGTAAGAAATATGTCAAAGCTGCCACTGTGTCAAAGGGCAGTACGGTCAGCAAGAAACTCAGTTCGTTGAAAAAGGGAACTGCGTATCAATATAAAGTGCGGGCCTATCGCAAAATTGGAAAAGTGGTTCTCTATGGAAAATTTTCTGCTGTTCGTAAGGTAAAGACATTAAAGTAGGGAGAAAAAGATGAATGTTTATTTTGAAGGAGGATTTTATAGCAGCAAAAAGTATCAAAAGCCCTTAAAGCGGCTTCCGTTTGAAACAGTATTTCAATGGAAGGGATTTACTTGGCATTTGCTGGCGCCCTATGTCTGTAAATACGGACTGGTGCTGGATTTTGCAAAACAGATTCCTTCCGGAGAGCTGCTGGCGTTTGAGGAAAAGTGGGGAGCAGAGATCGAACACTATGAAAAAACGCTGGTGGAGCTTCCAGAGCATACAGCACTGCCTGAGCCGGATTTCAGGATGACATTTGAGAATCCGATGGAAACGGAGCTGTGGGCCAACGCCTGGGTAAATGGAAGAGAAATTGAAAGCATAAGCGGCTGCGGCTGCGCTTATCGACCGCCAAAGCTTCGAGCAAAAAGGAAGCGGGCACAATTGCAGAGAAGCGATGGATGGAAGGCAGTCGCCAGTGAGAGTGAAGCGGTTGGAAGTGATCTGGATGCAGTCGCCAGTGAGTATGAAGCGGTTGGAAATGGTTTGGAAGCGCTCGCATTATTGGAGCATTATCAGCTGTCAAGGGATTGCGGATGGTACTTTTACCGGATGAGGTTGAAATGGAGCTTTAAGCGGATTCCGCCGCATATAAAGCTGCGGCTGCTGCTCAGACCGGATCGAAGTAATCTGCCTTGTGCGCTATTGCCCGAACCGGAACAAAGCAGACCTCCCTGCGTGCAGCCGCCCGAACCGGAACAAAGCAGATCTCCCTGTGTGCTGCCACCCGAACCGGAACAAAGCAGACCTCCCTGCGCGCTATTGCCCAAACCGGAACAAAACAGACCTCTCCACCCGTTGCCGTCCGAGCCGGATCGAAGCTATTGCGCCTGTACGCTGGTGCCTCCAACGGATTCGGGCGCAAAAAGCGATAATCGAAAAGCAGACCAGAAGAGCGAAAGTGCGCGAGATGTATGGAAAGGCCAAGAGATTTCTCAGGAATGCCTGTTTTTTGAGACAGAAACGGGGGAGGTCGGGAGAGAGATTTACTTTCGTCATCCATTGGATGAACGTGTGCACACACTTTGGCTGGAATCGGTGACACAGGAGGAGCTTTCCGAGGAGCGGACCCGGTTATTGGGAACGGAGTATCGGTTTCCCAGGCAATTTCAATGTCTGCGCTATCGCCTGTCCGAGGAGGATGAGGGGCATTTTCAGATTCGTGACATTGAGCAGGGAGATGCGCCAGTTCCTGCGGATCAAAAGGACGGGACGGCAGCGGTTGCGGTGTTTTTGGCTGGAGGGATCCGCAAACGGAAGGAACAGGAGACAGAGGCATGTACGGATGGGTGCTTACAGGCGGTTTCCCGGCTCTGTTTTCAGCCGTTGGAGCGGACGAAGTGGGCGATTGATGCAATTGTGGTTCGCGGGGAAGAGAAAGAATTAGATTGGGAGCTGGAGGCCAAAGGATGATCTATTTACAATCGGTGCTATTTCCGGATGCAGATGCGGAAGTTGATGTGATATTGGGGGAAAAAAGGAGCTGCTATGATTCGTTTTATCCATTTAAAATCCTTTCGCGTCATCATTTTTCACGGATTGATTTCGAGCCGGTAACGATTTTATATGGTGGAAACGGCAGCGGCAAGTCAACCGCCTTGAACGTGATTGCAGAAAAGCTGGGGCTGAAACGTGACAGTATCTGTAATAAATCCAACTTTTTCCCGCAATATCTGAAGCTGTGCGAGGTGAATATGAGAGGAAAGATTCCACCGAACAGCTGTATCGTAACCAGTGATGATGTTTTCGACTATATGCTGAACATCCGTACCTTGAACGATGGAATTGATGTGCGTCGGGAGGAGCTGTTTTCGGAATATTTGGAGACAAAATACGCTCATTTTCAAATGAAATCAATGGCGGACTATGAGCAGCTGAAACGGAATAATCTGGCCAAAAGCAATACGCAGTCTCAATTTGTTCGCAAGGAGCTGATGGACAATGTGCGGGAATATTCCAACGGAGAAAGTGCGTTTCATTATTTTGCGGAAAAGATTGAAGAAAATGGACTGTATCTGCTGGACGAGCCGGAGAATAGTCTTTCTCCGGCTCGCCAGCAGGAGCTGGTGCGGTTTTTGGAGGATTCGGCCCGCTTTTTTGGCTGCCAGTTTGTGATTTCAACGCATTCGCCGTTTTTGCTGGCGATGAAGCAGGCGAAAATATATGATTTGGATGAGGATCCGGTAGATGTGAAAAGGTGGACACAGCTTGAAAATGTGCGCGTATACTATGAGTTTTTTCAGAAGCATCGGGAGGCGTTTGAAGGAGGCAGGCCGTAGACACATCACAGAGGGCGTCAAATGGGAGAAGGTTTGTATCCGATTCTGTTAGGGCGTACAAAGGTGGGGCCATAGACGCCTCAAAGGGCGTCAACGGGTAGAGGTCTGTATTCGATTCTGTTAGAGCGTGTCTGAAAATTGCTTTCAGACACGTTACAGGGCGTACAAAATCAGAAGCAAAGCCGCATATCGTACCAGACGGCGCCGCCGTGCGTGGATTGTGACTGGCCGCAGTTTTCAAAGCCGAATTTTGCATAGTAGTGGATCAGCGCTTCCTTACAGGTGAGGATACAGCCTTGACGGCCCTGCTGCTTTGCGTCGCTGATGACACGCTGCATCAAGGTGGCAGCGCAGCCTTGTCTGCGGAAAGCCGGGAGTGTATTGACGCCAAAGATGGCTTGATATTTTCCGTGCGGATTGTGCAGGTCAGGGGACGCGTACATTTCGTCTCGAATCGTCGCTTCATCGGTTGTCATGCCATTGATGAAGCTGATCACCGCGCCTTGTGCTTCCAGCAGCCAGAAATGGTCGCAATAGATGGCGAGACGCTGGGCGATTGCCTGCTTTGATGCGGCCTCTGCGGGCGGAAAGCAGGCCGCTTCGATGGAGGCGAGGGTATCAAGGTCTTGCAGGGTGGCCTTGCGGATGACGGGCGTATGGTCGATGATGCGAAGAACCTTGGCGGGATTTCCGGCAACGACGGCATTTTCCGGGACATCCGAGGTGACAACTGAGCCGGCGCCAATGATGGCATTGCTGCCGATGGTTACGCCGGAGAGTACGATGCAGTTGCCGCCGAACCAGACATTGTCACCAATGGTGATTGGTTCGCCGTAGACATAGTTGGCCGTCCGGGTGAGCACATCCATGGGGTGATTCACGGTATACAGACAGGTTTGCGGGCCCATCAGGCAATTGTCACCAATTGTAATGGGTGCTGCATCTAACATAACGCATTGAAAATTGGCAAAGAAATTTTTTCCGACATGAATGTTAAAACCATAATCACAGTGGAAGGGCGGCTTGATAAAGATATCGTCGTCGCAGCTGCCAAATAATTCCTTTAATAAGGCCAGGCGTTTCTGCGGTTCTTCCTCGGTTGTGGCATTGAAGGCGTCGGCTAAGGTACGGGCCCGTTTTTTGGCAGCGGCAATCTGTGGATCGCTGTTCCAGAACAATTCATTGTCTTTCAAATGTTCCAATTCTGTCTTGTTTGAGCCCTGCCTTGCCAGTAGGGTGCTTTTTTTGTTTTGGTTGTTTGTGGTAGCGTTCATCGCTTGTACAGTCCTTTCATTGGTTCTTTTTGATTGTTAAGCTATAGTTTACTATAGTGAGTCAAGAAAGTAAAGGTACTGCTGCGGTGCGTCGGACAGGTGGGGCCATGTAAGTGTGATTCTTTTGTGTTCTGCTTTTATTTGGACTTTACGGGAGATTGAAAAAGTGGTATGGTGTTATATAAAAGGTAAAATACAGCAGGATAGAGGAGTTGCGGCATGATACGGTCGATCGTTCTATAGAATGCCGTAATTGTGAGAAAGTGAGTGTAAGACAGAAAGGAAATCAGACATGGAAGATAATTTTGAACAGCGGGATGAAAACCAGTCGTATTATGAGAAGCAGCCGTATTCGCCGAATGGTGGATCTGGATCGGGAAATCCGCCGTATTCGCCGAATGGTGGAGTTGGGTCAGGAAGTCAGCCGTCTCCACCGAGAAACAGTGGATTTGGAAAAGGAGTTTTAACTGGTGTGCTGTGTACGCTGGCAGTTGTGCTGGTGGCAGGAGGAATAGCGGCTGGAATTTTTTTGACTGCGAATATGACCAAACGGGTGGCTGAAAATCGCGTCCAGCTGTCCGCGCAGGAGGATCAGGCAGCAGACAAAGCGTCGGGGAAAGAAGAGACAGATTCGTCAGAACAAACGGAGGAAGGCTTATTAAATGTAGATTTGATTTCAGAGGTTTCGATGATTGCTTCTTATTTGGATCAATATTATCTCTATGACGTAGACGAGGAAGCGGTGCGAACCGGTATGCTTCAGGGGTTGGTGGCCGCTCTGGGCGATCCATATGCCGAATACTATGATGAATCTGCATTTTCCAGCTTTCAGGATTCCAACAACGGGGAATATGTGGGAATCGGCGCAGGAGTGACCCAGGAGCGGGAGAGCGGGATTGTGCGGATTTCCAAGCCCTATGAGGGAACACCCTCTGCAGAGGCGGGATTGCTGCCGGGAGATATTCTGGTGGCAGTGGGCGATACGGAAGTGACCGGAATGGACTTGAACCGCGTGGTTGCGCTGATCAAAGGAGATGAGGGAACCTCGGTCATGCTTCATTTATACCGGGAGTCTGAGGAACGCTATCTCGATCTTTCGGTTGAGCGGCGCAAGGTGGAGCTGCCCACGGTGACAAGCGAGCTGCTGGAGGGAAAGATCGGGTATATTCAGGTCAGCGGATTTGAAAGCGTGACAACGAATCAGTTTATCGCGGCCTATGAAGAGTTGAAAAGTCAGGGCATGGAGCGTGTGGTAGTGGATTTGCGCAATAATGGCGGCGGTCTGGTGGATGTAGTCGAGGCAATGCTGGACTACTTATTGCCTGAGGGTGAGATCCTTTACGCCAAGGATAAGAACGGAACCAAGACGATGGAATATGTTTCCGATGCGAAGGCGGCTTTGGACATACCGATGGTGGTGCTGGTCAATGGAAATACGGCCAGCGCATCCGAGATTTTTTCCGGCAATATTCAGGCTTTTGGCAAGGGAAAGGTAGTGGGAACCACAACCTATGGCAAGGGTGTGATGCAGCAGGTATTTTATACCAATACAGAGCATACCAAGGGCGTTAAGCTGACGATCGCTGATTATTATATTTATGGGGACAAGAATGTCAATGGCACCGGAATAACACCGGATGTGGAGGTTGAGCTTGATGAAGAAGCGGCCAAGAAGGTGGCTCTGCCCAAAGAGGAGGACAATCAGCTGCAGAAAGCGCTTGAGGTCGTGAAAGGAATGGAATAGGACGGAGCCGGAAGGCTGTAAGAAGAACGGCGTAAGGACGGAGCCGGAAGGCTGTAATAAGGAAATGGAATAATATTGGCTGAAATCGGGGCATATACTTGGAAGAAAAGAGTATCAGGTATGTGCCCTATGAAAAAAATTAAATCAGCAATTCTGATCGAGGTATTCTGCGCTTGTATTATTTGCGGATATCTATTGTCTCAATATGCGTCACAGGCTGTTTCAGCCGGAATTTCAAATCAGGGTTATATAAAATGGGTAGACTTCGATGTGTCCTATGAGGCGCTGTGCGCGGCTTATCAGTGGGATGTGGATACACATCAGTCAGAGCATCCGATCAATTGGGTTGATCTTTTGGCCTACTTGGCGGCGAAGAATGGAGGGAATTTTGGTTCCGGCGATCTTAAGGTCATGGCAGCGGCCGGAGAGGCGTTGTCCACGGGAGAAACGACGATGGAGGAGCTGACAAAAGACCTGTCTTATTTTTCGTATTATCGGGAAGCCTATGGGGCCGTTCTGGACGGCTATGTGGGTGAATATGAGGTGGAAAAGGAACCAGGCAGCGGAGAATTTGAAAAAACATATGGCTTGAAGGCATATTTGCCGGTAGCGAAGGGATTTCCCTACAGCGACTACGATGATTTTGGCGTTTCCCGCAGCTATGGCTATCGCAGGCAGCATCTGGGGCATGACATGATGGGGCAGATCGGGACGCCAATCATTGCCGTAGAATCCGGTTATGTGGAGGCAATCGGCTGGAATCAATATGGCGGCTGGCGGCTGGGCATTCGCTCTTTTGACAAAAAACGATACTATTACTATGCACACCTGCGCCAGAATTATCCCTATACAGAGGGGCTTGAGGAAGGCAGCAAAGTGACGGCCGGAGATGTGATCGGCTATATGGGGCATACCGGATACAGTGCGACAGAGAATGTCAACAACATTGACCAGGTGCATCTCCATTTTGGGATTCAGCTGATCTTTGATGAATCCCAGAAGGAGGGCAATGGGGAGATCTGGATCAATCCGTATCAGCTGGTGCGCTTTTTGCGCAATCACCAGTCAGAAACGGTAAAGATTGAGGGGACAAAGGAATGGCAGCGCACGCGTCAAATCAAAGATCCGGTTGCTTCTGAATCGTGAAGGTATCGGTAAGCAGCAGCCAGTTGGCCCGAAACAGCTGCATGATTTGCCAGTAGCCAACCCCGCGCAGCTGAAATTCTAAAACAAGATTAAATTTTTGCTGCAGGCTGCGGATATCCTCAAACCAGACCTCGTGCTCCCGCCCGTTTTCCTGATAATGAAAAAAGGGAGATTGGGCGAGCGGATCAAACTGAATGACAGCGTCGTGGGCGATGGCGAGCTGAACTGCTTCAATGTTGCCGATCGTTCGCGCTTTGGATTCCCCACGAACGTAAGGAAGCGTCCAGTCGTAGCCGTAGTTGGGAATGCCTAAGGAAAGCTTTTGCGGCGGGATTCTGGTTACGGCGTATTCGACTACCTGACGTACCTTGTGAAGGGGAGCAACAGCCATCGGCGGGCCGTAGGTGTAACCCCATTCATAGGTCATCAGCAGAGCGGAGTTTGCCGCAGCGCCCAACAGGGCGAAGTCCTTTCCCTCATAAAGCAATCCAGGCTGGTCGTCGGAAATCTTAGGGGCCAGCGCCACGGATACGGGGTAGCCCAATTCGTTTACCGCCTGCCGGACATTTCTGACAAAGTCGGCGAACGCAATGCGATCCTGCGGCAGGATGTATTCAAAATCAATGTCAAGCCCCTGGAAGCCTTTTTGGCGAATGGTATCAAGCAGCTGTTCAATCAATGTGGCCTGTGCGGTCGGATTGTTGACAATCTGGGTAATCAGGTAGTTGCTGAACTGTCCGTCCGGTCCGAAGGGGGTCAGTGTCAAAATGGGAGCGGCACGGTAGCGCAAGGCCGCTTCGATGAGAAAACGGTCGTCTAAGACAGGCGGAATCAAATCTCCTGCGGCGGTAAAGCCATAGGAAAAAATATACAGGTCACTGAGATAGGGCAGCGTTTGTTCCAGCACATAGGAGCTGATAAAAGGATATGCATAGCCGCCGGCAACGAGGTCCGGTGAGACAGCAGGCGCATCTCCTTTGGTCAGCAGCAGGGCTTGACCGACGGCCAGCCGGTAAGGAAATGGAATTTGATTGTTATAAAGGATTGACTCTGCGGAGACGCCCTGCTGGCTTGCAATGGAATCGACAGAATCGTTTGGCTGTACAATGTAGATTTCCATATCATATTCAGTAACTGAAGCAATAGGACAGTTACAGCCCCTTTTTCTATTATTATATGTAGTTTAAATAGGAGTGTGTTCTTGCTGTGATTTCTGTACGCGGATTATGTGGGGCTTTATAGGCGATTTTTTTACATATTTTGTAGAAAAAAGTGGAGAAAATAGCGAAAATTACTAAAAATTTAAAATTTATTTGACAATACTTTAGCACAGTGATAAACTGAAATCAATGTCAGATTCGGTTCAATCCGGATGGTTAGTCGCTGTTTGTTGCTATGTATGGGCCGGCAATGCGCCTGTTCCTGGCAGCGCCTCAGCAACGATGTTCATTCTTAGAAAGGGGTGAAGCGTATGACAACAATACAACAGACGGATCTCGGAAAGGTGCGGGCTTCGGTGCTTCAGCAGCTGGGAAGTAAGGTAATGTTTCAGCTCGACCGGGGGCGCAATCGTGTGGATGTGCAGGAGGGAGTGATCCAGGGCGCCTATCCTTGCGTATTTACAATTCTGGTCGATGATGAGAATGAGGACAACCCTCCGCAGCTTCTTTCGTTCAGTTACGCAGATGTTCTGACCAGGGAGATTCGGATGAAATTGTGCTGACGGATGCAGGCTTTCTCTTCTAATGGGAATAAAACTCTTCGGTTCTGAATAAAATGTTTCTAAAAGATTCAGAACGGGAGAGTTTTTTGCAGTGGAATTAATCAAAAAATACATACATATGAACCGGGAGAAGGGGAGAGCACAGAGCCAGATTACATTGGACGACGACTTCAATGTGCCGGACAGTAAGCCGGATGTGATCCGATTGATTCAGGATAAAGGGGAGATTAAGATTGAGGAGATTAATCTGACCTCCGGTCATATCTGGCTCAAGGGTGTGTTGAAGTTTCAGGTGCTCTACCGCAGTGATCAGGAGGAGCATAAGATCAACAGCATGACGGGAGAGATTCCGTTTCAGGAGAGCTTGGCTATTGACGGGATCAATGAATACGATACGGCAAAGATTCGCGGGCAGATTGAAGACTTGACGATGGGCATTATCAATTCCCGCAAGCTGAGCGTGAAAGCGCTGGTTCAGCTTTGGGCCGTGGTGGATGAGATTGCCGACGAGGAGATTGTTACAGACGTACAGCGGGACGAGGGCTGCGAGGTGCGGATGAAGAATCGGACGATGATGCAGCTGTTTCATGCCAAAAAGGATACCTATCGCTTCAAAGAGGAGATTATGCTTCCGTCCAATAAGCCCAATATCCGCCAGGTGCTGTGGAAAAGCGTTCAGCTTCGGGGCGTAGAGACGAGAATGGTAGACAATCAGATTCTGATTAAAGGGGAAGCGCTGGTGTTTGTGCTCTATCTGGGGGAAGAAGAGGAGGAGCGCACACAATGGCTGGAGTCGGCTTTGCCGTTTTCCGGTGTGGTGGACTGCAACGGCTGTACAGAGGACATGATTCTTGACGCTTCTTACGACATTGCAGCGGTGGAGCTGGAGCCAAAGCCGGATTATGATGGCGAGGAGCGAATGCTGCACCTGGAATTGGTGCTGGAGCTGGATATTCATATTTATCAGGAAGAGCAGGTGCAGATGCTGGAGGATTTGTATGCGGTAAATTGCAGACTGCAGGCCGAGTATGAATCGGCAGTTTTTGAAACGCTTCTGATCAAGAATTTTTCAAAATGCCGTGTGGCTGACCGCATGACGATTGGTGAGAATCAGGAGGGCATTTTGCAGCTGTGTGCCAGCGAGGGAACGGTTTCCATTGATCAGACCGAGATTGTTGAGGACGGCATTCAGGTGGAGGGCACGCTCAATGTCCAGTTGATTTATATTACAGCGGATGATAAGAATCCGCTCGCTTCGTTGAAGGATGTGATCCCGTTTCACCATATGGTTGAGGCGCCGGGGATTACAGCAAATTCCCGGTTCCAGATGGAGGCATGCTTAGAACAGCTGACCACCGTGATGATGGATTCCACACAGGTGGAGGTGAAGGCGGTGATCGACTTAAACAGCATTGTATTTGAGAAAAATCCCATCGCTCGTCTGACCGGGGTGTCTGAGGAGCCGCTGGATTTGGAGGCATTGCAGGAAAGTCCCGGCATTATCGGCTATATTGGACGGGCCGGGGATACATTGTGGAATATTGCCAAGGAAAACTATACGACGATTGCCAACATTAAGGAGACAAATCACTTGACGGACGATGTGTTAAAGGACGGGGAAAAGATTCTGATTATCAAGACGGTCGGATAAGCAACGAACAGAGGGGAACATCTCCTGCGCACAGGCACTCTTTGAAGGCAGCTGCTTGTGTCCGCAAAGCGTGCAGCAGCCAATATTTTTCAGCTTTTAACGGTTGCCGGATCAAATGTTTAATGGTATACTATAGAAGATTCAGGGGCGCTGAACAGGACAAAGCGGCAGCGGCCCGTGCAGACGGCCGGAATGGCGCTGTATGGGCTGCGAATGATAAAGCGGCAGCGGCTCATGCAGGCGAACGGAATAACTCTGCATGGGCTGCGGTGGAAAACGGAGCAATAGAGATGGAACATAGATGGAATCATTTTGATGAAGCGGGCAATGCCGTGATGGTGGATGTAACAGAGAAGGAAATTACGGTGCGCACAGCGGCCGCGCGGGGCAGGATTCAGGTCAGCCGTCCGGTGTTTGAGGCGATTGCGCAGGGAACGGCAGCAAAAGGAGATGTGCTGGGGGTTGCCAGGGTTGCCGGCATTATGGCCACCAAGAAGACCTCAGAGCTGATCCCTATGTGCCATCCGCTGATGCTGACTAAGGCGGCAGTGGATTTTTCGCTGAAGGAAGAGACAGGGGAGATCGAGGCGGTGTGTACCGTGCGTCTTGCGGGCAGAACAGGTGTGGAGATGGAAGCGCTGACCGGTGTGACTGCGGCGCTGCTGACGATTTACGACATGTGTAAGGCCATGGACCGTGGAATGGTGCTTAGCGACATCTGCCTGCTGGAGAAATCGGGCGGTAAGAGCGGGCATTACGAAAGGCAGGGTATATGAGAGATACAGGAAAGAGAATTGTGAAAGGACGCTTCCGGGCGGCTGCGTTTGCATTGACGGCAGTGATTGGGCTGACAGGGGTTGAGACCGCGCTGGCCAGTACGATTGACGAGGCCAATGACAAAAAGAATGAGGCGCAGAACGAACTGGATTCTACGCAGAGAGATATTGGACGAATTGAGGATGAGCAGTCACAGCTGCAGAAGGAAATTGATGCGCTGGATTCTGAATTGGTCAATGTCATTATGAATCTGAGTATCCTGGAGAGCGATTTGGCCGTTAAGGGGGAAGAGCTGGTACAGGTACAGGCTGATTTGGAGCAGGCGCAGGCTGACGAGGACAAGCAGTATGAGGCGATGAAAAAGCGCATTCGCTTTATGTATGAACGTGGGGACAGCGCAATGCTGACCTCCATTCTGGAATCCAGAAGTATTACCGATTTGCTGAACCGTGTAGAATATGTCAATGAAGTGTATGATTATGACCGTCAGCTGCTGGAGGATTATCAGGAAACAAAGATGCAGGTTGCAGACTTGAAGCTGCGGGTACAGGGAGAGATTGCGGAGCTGGAAGAGATGCAGACCAACTACCAGGACGAGCAGAACCGCTATGAGACCTTGATCGCCAGGAAGCAGGGAGAGATGTCTGATTTTGCGGTGCAGCTGGCCAATGCCAAGCAGTTGGCGGCACGGTATCAGGCAACCATTGACGAACAGAATGAGATTATCCGCCAGGAGGAAGAGCGGATTCGCAAGGAAGAAGAGGAGCGCAAGCGCAGGGAGGAGGAAGAGCGCAGGGCCGAGGAACGCAGAGCACAGGCGGCAGTGATTGCAGCGGCGAACCGCAACAATGCGGCCGCTTCATCGTCTGATTCCGGAAATAACCGCACAGGCTCAGGAAGCACGAGCTCCGGCTCAGGAAGCTCTGATTCGGCAGGCAGCAGCTCTGGGAGCGGCAATTCCGGCAGTTCGGGAGGAAATATGAACCCTAGCTATGCGACCGGAGTCAGCGGCGGTTCTGTAGTCGATTACGCCTGTGGGTTCATTGGCAATCCTTATGTCTGGGGCGGAACAGATCCCAACACCGGCGCGGACTGCAGCGGATTTACTCAGTATGTGTACCGTAAATTCGGAGTGTCTTTGCCCAGAAGCTCATCTGAGCAACGCAATGCTGGCAAGGCAGTCAGCTATTCCAATGCCAAACCGGGAGATTTGATTTGCTACAGCGGCCATGTCGCGATCTACATGGGCGGCGGACAGATTGTACATGCCAGCAATCCGGCGGATTACCCGGCCGGCGGTATTAAAACGGGAAGCGCCACCTATCGCACGATTATTTCGGTACGGCGCGTGCTGTAGCCAGCGCTTAAGATAAGATGATACGCCAGCTTTCGGTCAGCCGTTCCAGAGAGAATGCGGCATTGGCCGGGCTGGTTGAGGGCAGCTTGCGGATAGGCATGCCGGTTTTGGACAAGAGGTACTTGTCGTAAAGCTGGCATGCCTTTGCGCCGTTTCCATAGATCTGTTGGATGCTGCATTTTTGCAGCAGGCTGGGAATGTCGGCGGGAACCACATGCTTGATTGAGGTATCGGAGGAGCCGATGATGTCGCAGGATGCGATCACATCCCAAATTGCGATGCGGTGGGACAGAAGAAGCTCCTTTTTGGCGGCAATGGAATTTGGGAGCGGGCATTCGGTTAAGGCGGCAAGCACTTTCCAGAAACGGTTCTGCGGGTGGCCGTAATAGAAGCACTGTTCGCGTGATTTGACAGAGGGAAAGGTTCCAAGAATCAGGACGCGGGAATTCTGATCGTATACCGGTGCGAATTCGTGGGTATGAGTTTCGTAATCAGACATGAAATCTCCTTTCAGCTTTTTGGATGTATCGTTTGTACAACCGTGCGCTCCTTTTATTATAAATAGGTGTGTGAAAATTTTCAATCCCCTATTTTCATAGGGAAATAATGACAAATAAATGGTTATTTTTTCGTTTTTTTTGTAAACATTAGATAAAAATGTTGACAATAATGGAACAGAAGCGTAGACTATATTGGTAGTTATTTAACCAGCAAAGAGGAGGCAGAATCTTGGAAGCGAGGCTTTCAAATCTACCGGAATGGCGTGAAATGAGCGCCAGAAGGAGGGAAGGATGTTTAAAAAATTTACAAATGGCTGCGTGAAGCTGGTTCAGAAATTTTTGCCGGACGCATTTGTGTTCTGCATTATTTTGACGGTCATCGTTTTTATCGTAGCGATTCCGGTTACAGGCATGAATCCGATTGAGGTAGCCAACGCATGGGGGTCTGGAGTTTGGGCGCTTTTACTTTTTTCGATGCAGATGGCGTTGGTTCTGGTGTTGGGGAGCGCTCTGGCGAATGCGCCCGCGATTAAGAAGGTGATCGTGATGCTGGCCAGCGTGCCCAAGAAGCCGGCATCGGCAATTGCCTTTGTCACGGTGGTTGCAGCGGTCTGTAATTTTATCAACTGGGGCTTTGGACTGATCATCGGCGCGCTTCTGGCAAAGGAGGTGGCAAAGAAGATCAAGGGAGTTGACTACCGACTGATTATCGCGGCCGCTTATTCTGGCTTTGTCATCTGGCATTCCGGTATTTCCGGCTCCATTCCGCTGGGGCTGACCGCTCTGGGACCGGATGGCGCAGTGGCCAGCACCGGCGGCGCAGTGACAGAGGTTGTTCCTACGTCGGCAACGATTTTTTCACCGTGGAATTTGATTATGGTGGCGGTTGTCGTGGCGGTCGTGGCGTTTGTCAACGCCAGAATGCATCCGGAGCCGAAGGATGTGATATCAATTGATCCGAAGCTGCTGGCCGATGAGACGGTTACATATCCCAAGGCAGTGACGCCGGCGGAGAAGCTGGAGAACAGCATGATACTTTCCTATCTGATTGTCGTGCTGGGAGCCGTGTATTTGATTTATTACTTTGTCAACGCCGGTTCGATTCTCAATGCACTGTCTTTGAACATTGTCAATTTGATTTTCCTGGTGTTGGGAATTGCGTTCCATAAGACGCCGATTGGCTATGTGCGGGCCATCACCGAGGCTGCTTCCAGCGCCGGAGGAATTATTCTGCAATTTCCGTTTTATGCAGGCATTCAGGGGATTATGACGACGGCGGGGGCGTCTGGCGTCTCGCTTGCGGGGGCGATCAGCAACGCGTTTGTGAGCATTTCAAACGCACGGACTTTCCCGGTGCTCTGCTATTTAGCGGCCGGCGTTGTCAATTTCTTTGTGCCGTCCGGCGGCGGGCAGTGGGCCGTACAGGGGCCAATTATGATGCCTGCCGGTTTAAAGCTTGGCGTCAGTCCCGCAGTGACGGCGATGGGAATCGCCTGGGGCGATGCCTGGACGAATATGCTGCAGCCCTTCTGGGCATTGCCGGCACTGGGCATTGCGGGCTTAGGTGCAAGGGACATCATGGGCTACTGTGCGATTGTATTGGTGGTATCGGGAATTATTACGGCGCTTGGCTTCTTGGTGCTTGTACCATTGTTTGCGTAAGGGGTGCGTGATGGAGACAGTAACCATGATCAGTCATTTGACCCCGGAGGAGTGGAAGCTGTCCTGGGAGGATAAGGTGGTGGAGGATACGCGGGAAAATATGCGCCTCTACCAGCAGTCTTCCTGCTATTGGGGACATTTTACCAACGATCGGGATTTTACGATTTGTCACCACAAGGAATTTGAGGTAAAAAGCATGAGCCTGGGGCTCTATTTTAACGGGCATCTGGAGGCGGACGAGAAGGGCAGCCGTATCACCGGTCGATTTGGCAGGAAGCTGTCGCTCAACCTCTTTCTGGCGATGGGGGCTGTACTCTGCTTGGTCGCGCTGTTTGGCGCGGCGGTTAAATCTGACCTGGAGGTCGCGCTGGTTTCGCTTGTACTGTTTGCGATTCTGTTTCTTTGCTATCGGTCGAAGCCGAAGAAAGGGCAGCAGCGAATTTTGCAGCAGTTAGAGCAGATTTCTTTTGATGAAGCATTCCACAATCGGCGCAGGATGAAGGAACCGAAGCGGAAACGGACGATGCGCGAGAAAGCGCAGGTTCCGTCCTTTGAAGCGGGAGCGGACGATGCGTGAAAGGACAGTCAGAAAGGAGAATACGGCAGGATGGAACGATCACCCATGACGACATTGTGTTATATTGAACGGGGAAATCAGTATCTGATGCTCCACCGTATTCGGAGGGAGGCAGACATTAATCGCGATAAATGGATCGGGGTTGGCGGTCATTTTGAGGCAGGGGAAAGCCCGGAGGACTGCCTGCTGCGGGAGGTTCTTGAGGAGACCGGATTGACGCTGACGTCCTATCGCTTTCGTGGCATTGTCACATTCATCTGTGACGATTATCCGATCGAATATATGTGTCTGTATACGGCCGACGGTTATAAGGGCAGCTTACGGGAATGCGACGAGGGAACACTGGAATGGGTCGATAAGGACAGGCTGGATTCGCTCAATCTGTGGGAAGGGGATAAGATCTTTTTTCGTCTGTTGGCAGAGGAGGCGCCGTTCTTTTCCCTCAAGCTGGTGTACCAAGAGGGCGAGCTGCAGGAAGCGGTGCTCAATGGCAGCAGTCTTTGAGCGGGAGTACGGAGAAAAGGCTGTGTTTGCATGAAAATAACAAATAAGGCCGGCGCGATGAATTGCGCCGGCCTTAGTCGTATACATGCTTTTGGCGAATCAATCCCCACAGGACACCTATGATCCCGCAAACAGTGAAATACATCTGTCACAACGCAATGTGCAAACACGTTCTAGCAGATCTCGAATTTCTGTACCATGCGGTTTAAGAGCTCGGCCTGTGAAGCCAGTTCTTCTGAGGTTGCCGAGGTTTCCTGTGAAGCGGCCGAATTGTCTTGTATGCCGTGGGCAATTTCCTCAATTCCGGCACGGAGCTGATTCATGCTCTCGGCCTGGATGGCGGCGCTCTCCGCGGTCTCCTGGATCATTCCATTGACGTGGTCTACGGCAGTTACTGATTCCTTGAGTGAATTCATGGCGCCGGCCGCAATGGTATTGCCCTTATTAATCTCATGGATCGAGATTTCAATCAGCTCCTTGGTGGTATTGGCGGCCTTGGAGCTCTCCAGTGCCAGCTTGCCGATCTCGTCGGCAACGACGGCAAAGCCTCTTCCGGCCTCACCGGCACGGGCGGCTTCAATCGAAGCGTTGAGTGATAACAGGTTCGTCTGCGAAGCGATATCCTCAATGGTCTGGATGATGCCGACAACCTGCTGGGAGGTCTGGTGAATTTCGTTCATCGCGTCCATCATTTGCTTCATTTTTTCCTGGTTCTGTTCGATCATGGAAGCGGCCTGGGCAGTTGCTTCGGCAGAAGCTTCCGCTTCGACGCGGCTGTTTTCCACCTGCTCGGCAACCGTATTGGTTGTTGCCGTAAGCTCCTCAATCGAGGCAGCCTGCTGTTCGGCGCCTTCTGCTAAGACCTGTGAAGCGGTGGCAAGCTCTGTGGCGCCGACCGATACATGCTGTGAGCTTTCATTGATCCCGACCATCACCTGATTCATCGAATCGGAGATATTCAGCAGGGCTGTCTTAATCTTCTGGAATTCGCCGGCATAGTCATATTTCAGATGGATCTGCAGCTTCCCGTCGGCAATCTGCGCCAATACCTCGGCCGTCTCGTCAATATAGGCGATGTAGGTCTTGAGGCGGTCAACCGTCTTCTGGATGGAAACGCCCAGCTCTCCGATCTCGTTTTCACTGGTGATATGTAAATCTACATTCAGATTTCCCGCCGCAAGCTGCTGCGCCGTATGATTCAGCTCCAGAATCGGCTTTGTCAGCCTGGAGGCACTCTTTCGGATACGGAATGCGATCAGGATGATGCCGACGGCAAAGATCAGGACCAGCGCGAGCACCATGGCGAACAGAGTAGCATAATATTCCGTAAATGGCATACAGCTTAATACGAGGTATCCGGTATCTCCTGCCTGCTGCAGAGAACCATATTTGGTTGTGCCGTCGGTTTTGAATTTCATAAACTGATCGCTTTTGGATGAGACGGCCTCAATCACATTCTGGGATATCGCTACGTCCTGGATATTCTTCTGAATCAGATCGTTTTGCGGGTGGTAGACGAAAGTGCCGCTTTCGGACATCAAGAGTATATAGCCTGTGCTGCCGATCTTGTATGCGCGCATGAGCTCTGTCATGTGATCCAGGGCAATATCCATACCGACTGCGCCAATCACCGTTCCGGCCTCGTCAAAAACGGGAGCGGCAGCGCTTAAAATCATCTTCCCGGTGGAAGAATCAATGTATGGCTCTGTCAAAATGGGCTGTTTTGTCTCGATGCAGCCATACCATCCGCGCCCGGTGATGTCCCATCCTTCTTCGCTGATAAAGCCGTCCGACTGCATCAATGTGCTGGAATCGAGGTCGGAAGCCCATACGGCCATCACATTTTGCGAATCGGTAGCTGCAATCTGGACGAGATTGTCCATGATCGTATCAAAATTTTTGGCTTGACGGACGTCGCCGCCGGTTTTCAGCTCCAGCATCATCTGCTGAATCTCCGGGTTGGCGGACAGCTGCTCCGCATTCTTCGTATACTGCTGCAAAAATCCGGTCAGTTGATTGGCAGCGGCGTTGGATTCCTGGATCAGCTCGGTCTCTTTTGACGTAATGCTTAACCAGGCCACCATGCAGATGGCGACAACGGCAATCAGTAACAGTACGAAAATAACGCTTCCGCCAATCTGATGAAGAATTTCATCTGTGATTCGTTTTTTTGAAGCGGTTCCTTTTTTTGGTTGTTTCATAGATAGACCTCCCTCTATACAACATTCTCCTTGTTCTATTATATCGCTGTTTTTCTGACAATACAATCAAAATTTAGACTTTTTTAACCGGATGCTTCCATGAGGCGTGAACAGCGTTGTTTCCAACCGAATGCGTTTGCAAAAAATCGTCTGCGCTCCTGTCATAAGAGCAGGGGGCACTTCATACAATGTAAAAAAGCATGTATGAGGGAAATTCTTTTGAAAGGGTACATAGAAGAACGCGCGGTGGAGATCGCCAATTATATTATTGAAGAAAACGCTACGGTCAGACAGACAGCAAAAAAATTCGGAATTAGCAAAAGTACGGTACACAAGGACGTAACCGAACGCTTAATCCAGATTAATCCCGGTCTGGCGCGGGAAGCGAGAAAAGTACTGGATGTAAACAAATCGGAACGGCATATCCGGGGCGGACTTGCAACACGGGAAAAATATCAGCATCAGCATATTTAATCCGGCGCAGTAGGGCTCGTTCGGCGATCTGGTTCGTACAGCGTAGGAACAAACAGACAGAAATACATTTCAAATGCAGGGAAGAAGCGCGAATCTTACGGTTCATGCGTTTTTGGATGGACAGCAGCCTGCCAGCATTTGGAATGTATTTTTCATATCATAGAAGGTTTGATTTATGAGCCATTATAGGGTATAATAAGACAGATATCTGCAAAATCAGACAGGGGAATTTTATGAAAGGCGGAAAAGATACATGGAAGATAAGAAAAAACTATGCGGTTATTACAATTACACCGTAGTCTTGACATATTTGGGAATGCTGATGGGTTTTACCGGAATCACGTTCGTAATGGCCGGAGCCTTCCGAAAAGCCGTGATTTGCCTGATGGCGGCGGGGATCTGCGACATGTTTGACGGGACGGTGGCCGCCACGAAGGAGCGTGACCTTAGAGAAAAGCGGTTCGGAGTTCAGATTGATTCCTTAAGTGACCTGATTTGCTTTGGCGCGCTTCCTGCGCTGTTTACCTACCAGATTGGGCACAGGAGCCGAATGGCCTTTTTGGCAGGCTGCATCTATGTATTGTGCGCCCTGATCCGCCTGGCGTACTTTAATGTGTTGGCGGAGGAGCGGCAGCAGGACGGGGAACGCGCCAGCTATCTGGGCCTGCCGGTCACGTCCTCAGCGCTGGTGTTTCCGGCCTTTTTCGCCGTCGGCAGGCAGATGGCGCCCAGGGCGGGAATGATCTTTGAGGGTCTGCTGGTTTTGATGGCGCTTGCCTTTGTGCTGCCAGTGAAGATTAAGAAGCCATATTTGGCGGGAAAGATCGGCATTGTCTGTACCGGGGCGATTGTATTTATTATTCTGCTGATGGGAATGGGGATGGAGATATGAAAAAAGAGTCATGGTCGATTCGGCTGCTTTACGGTACGGCCGTTGGCAGAGCGGCGCTTTTGCTTTTGACACGGCCGATTGTTTCAAAGGCTGCGGGGATTTTTTTGGATTCCGCGCCCTCACGCGTGCTGGTGCCGTTCTTTATTAAGAAGCACAACATCGCGCTGGATGGGCTGGAGAAGAAGAAATTTCGCTCCTTTAATGATTTCTTTACCAGAAAGCGGTGCGAGAACCGGGTAGATGCGTCCGCGGATCATATGATTAGCCCCTGTGACGGCTATTTGAGCGTTTACCCAATCCGTGAGTCTCAAGTATTCCGGATCAAGCATATGGAATATCGGCTGGCGCATTTGCTGGGCAGCAAAAGGATCGCCGAGCGGTATCGAGGCGGGACTTGCCTGATCTTTCGCTTGACACCGCAGAATTATCATCGTTATTGCTATGTCTGCAGCGGTGTGCGCAGCAGGGTGCGGCGTATGGAAGGCCGGCTGCATTGTGTACGGCCGATTGCCTGTACGACGATCCCGGTCTTTGCACAGAACAGCAGGGAATATCTGGCAATCCATACGCCGCGGTTTGGCACGATGATTCAGATGGAAATCGGTGCGCTTCTGGTAGGAAGAATCCATAATTTTCCTTCAAAAAAAACGGTGCGCAAGGGGGCGGAAAAGGGATATTTTGAATTCGGCGGCTCAACGATTGTCGTGTTGGTGCAAAGGGGGCATCTTGAGATCAAGCAGGAGCTTGCCAGGCGAGCGGCGCAGGGCTTGGAGACAAGCGTGCGGCTGGGAGAATGGATTGGTGATTTAAGGTGAACAAGCTTTTTCTGAACGGAAACAGGATTCTGGATTATGAGCTGTTGATGGATCAGAATGTGAACAATTGTTTTTACAATGATATCGTGATTTATTTTGTGCTGGAGGGGGAGATGCGGATCCGCTTCGGTGGAGAAGATTTCACGCTCAAGGCACGTGACTTTATCTTGGTCAATGCTTTTTGGCACCATTCCTATCAGATGGCAGACCACACGCTGGCCGTAGGCTTTATCATCAGTATTGCCGAGCTTTCACAGTATTTTGATTTGAGCAATGTAGAATTTCACTGTAATTCGCTGGTCGGCGAGGCGGAGCAGTATCAACAGATTCGGGAGCTCTTGGAGGTATGCATTGCCAATTACTATGGAAAACGCGCGGGGAACGGAAGAACGCTGATGCGGCTGAACAGCATCTACTATCAGATGATCGAGATTCTGGTGTCCGGATTTACGCTGTATATTGTTGACGATGCGAAGCGCCTTAGCGCCAACACGGATGAAGCGCGAATCAATGAGATTGTCAGCTACATTCACCTCAATTATACCAACGCCATCAGCCTGGGGGGAGCTGGCAGAAAAGTTCTACATGTCCACGGCTTATATTTCCCGTTACATCAAGAAGCATCTGGGGAAAAATTTTGGCGAATACCTGTCTCAGATTCGCCTGGAGCATTCCGTACATGAATTGGAGAGCGGTGAAAAGGCCATTGCCAGAATTGCGCTGGACAACGGATTTCCCAATATTGCCTCCTTCAATAAGCTGTTCAAGGAGCGGTTTGGGATGACGCCAAAGGCATATCAGGAGCAGCATAAGAATTATCGGGGGCAGAAGGAAACCGGCGGCGGAAAGCATATCATCAACGATATGGAATACCGGCTGATGGATTATCTGGATGAGGCCAAGGAGCCGAAGGAGCTGGTGCGGGATGGGGGAGAGGTTCTGCGGTCGGTAGAGGTGGACACGCAGCTGTTTCATTTTACAGAGAAAAGCTGGAGCCGTATGATCAACGTGGGGCGGTTTGTCAGTGTGCTGCGGGGAGACGTGCAGAATCACCTGCTGTTTCTGCATCAGAAGCTGGGCTTTGAGTATGTGCGCATGTGGGATTTGTATGAAGAGGAGATGAAGCTGAATATTGGACGTTCTCTGGGGCGCCATAATTTCAGTAAGCTGGACAAGGTGATCGACTTTTTGGTCAATCACGAGATGCACCCGTATTTTGAGCTGGGCTTCAAGCCCAATGTACTGCTGCTGGAGAATGAGATTTTTATTTTTAATGAGACACGGGAGATTCTGTTTCATTCGCCGCAGGAATATCGCCACTTTATTACCGATCTGATGGTGCATTTTGTCAACCGCTATGGGATGCAGGAGGTGTCGAAGTGGTATTTTGAGCAGTGGGGCGATCCACGTCTGTTTCCCAAAGGAGATTTTGAACCGTATTTTCAGTTTTTTGAGGCCGCCTATCAGGGAATCAAGGAGATCGTGCCGGAGGCGCGGGTGGGCGGAAATTACGACCGTGAATATGGGTACATTCATTTTCCCAAGCTGATGGAGCTGTGGAGCAGGCGGAGTATTCGGCCGGATTTTCTGGGGATCTACTGTTATCAGTCGAGCTATTTGGAGACGGGAGTCGAAAAAGGCATCCGCATGATGACGGAGGAGAAGATTTCTTATATTTATCAATATCTGAAGGAAAAATGCGAGGTAATGCAAGCCTGCGGCATGTCGATTCCGGTGGTGGTCAGTGAATGGAATATGACGGTGGTCAATCGCAATATGCTGAACGACAGCTGCTATAAAGGCGCGTTTGTGATGGATACGCTGATGCAGATTCACCCGCTGGCCGAGATGGTGGGCTATTGGTTCGGCTCGGATTTGTTTGTCGAGACCGAGGAATCGCCCAATATCCTGGACGGCTGCTGCGGGCTGATTTCTTACGACGCCATCTGTAAACCGGCTTTTTACGCCCTTGATTTTTTAAACCGCCAGGGCACGCATCTGCTGGGGGGAGACGAGAATGTGCGGGTGTCGATGAACAGCTACGACAATTACATGATTGTCTGCTGCAATTATAAAGCATTGGATATTCAATATTATATGCAGAGTGAGAAGGTATGGGCGATTGAAAAGATCCCGGCTGTATTCCAGGAGACAGAACGAATGCAGATCAATGTCAAAATCAACCACGTCAAAAACGGGCTTTATTATGTCAAGACGAGGAGCATCAGCCCCAAAAACGGCAGTGTGCAGGACGAATGGGTGCGCATGGGGCAGGTGGAAAATCTGACGGAGCAGGATATTGAGTATCTCCGCCGGATTTCCACCCCCAAGATTTCCATTCACGAATATTCCGTGACCAACCAGACGCTGAACATCCGCATTGTGCTTGATGCACATGAGATGCAGTGCGTGCATATTTTCCGCCAGATTATCTGAAACGATCGTGATTGGTTGTGGTCAAGATGACACGCAATACCGGTGTCAGACGATGATCAGACGCCGGCTGTTGACATGCTTGCCGAATTCCGGCATGAAGATCACAGCCTCTTCGTCCGGGTCCAGGGCATCCTGCATGATCGGCGGCATATAAGAGGAGGTAAAGCAGAAGCCGTAGGTTAGGTCATGGAAGCCCTGTGACAGGCCGCCCTCCTTCTTTACCTTTAATACGGCCGGACGTGTGACGTTCCAGTGCGTATCCATATCGGTTTTCATATCCTCCCAGGTGTAGTCCACGCCGTCCACGTTCCAGACGATGTCTTCCTTTTCAAAACGCTCGCCGTCTACAAACAGTGTTCCGGGGCGGAGCTGACAAAGGAATACACCCCGGTAATAGGGCAGACGGATTTTGAACTGAAATCCGGTGATGCTGCCGTTCTCTCTGATATTTCTGAATCCAACAGACTGGATGACTTCTCTTTCTAACATGATTTTTCCTCCTTCTTAATCGCCAAGATAACGCTTCAACATAATGTGCTGCTTGCGTAGCGTCTGGCCGACCTCGTAACCCGGTGTATATTTGTCGGCGCCTTCGTATTCGCTGAGCAGATAGCCGTCCCAGTTGTGCTCCTGCATTACTTCAATGATTCTTCGGAACGGAATGGTAGTCTCCTCGAACTCGTCGCTCATATGGTTGAACTTCGCGTGGCAGCAGTAAATATAGGGCAGCAAAGGAATCATATCCTCAGGATCATTGGGCGTGAATTTAGGGCTGCGGTGATCGCCGGGGCCGAATTCGGTGCGGAAGACGCTGAAATCAATGTTGAGACCAAAATATTTCGTGCCGGTTTTTTCGATAAATTCCACATAATCGTCGATCATTTTCGATTTGAGGTTAGTGGGAGTGTGAATCTCCGGGCACATGCGAATGTTGTATTCCTCAGCCAGAGGAAGCGCCATCTCGATAAATTCGCGCCAATTCTTGACCGGAGCCAGGTCGTCGTCAATGACCGGCATCTTGGTACGCATCACGGTGAAGCCCAGCTTTGCGGCCAGCTTGATATCACGGGCCAGCATGCGGTAGGATTCTTCGGTTGTCAGCTCACGGTGTCCCAGGATATGAGAGTCAATCCAGTTGCCGTATTCTACGGGAACGATTTCGTACTTGTTGAGCAGACGGAACCATTCATCCACCCAGGCGTCAGTTGGATTCGGATAATTCTCAATGTGGGTGTTGGCCAGAATCTCCAGGCCGTGCGCCCCCATGTCGTACATATCCTCCAGACAGTCCTCCAGATTTTTGATCATGCCGAAGTCAGCGGAATAGCTGTACAGAGAGACACCGCGCTTCGGGCCTTTGTGTTGATAATTGTACATAGTATGTACCTTCCTTTCTTTATGTGATAAGCGCTCACAGAACATGAGATATTCCATAAGCAGGTTTTGGAACAATCATACGGATTCGCGAAATACCAGGTGGGCCGGCAGAATCTGAACGGGAGCAGGCGTCTGCCGGCCGCTGATCTTCTGAATCAAAATATTCGCGCTTTCTGCTCCCAGCATCCGTCCCGGTTGGGCGATGGTGGTAATGGTCGGTGTGGAGAGCGTCGCATACATCGTATTGTCAAAGCCGATGACCTTCACCTGCTTTGGAACCGAAAAGCCCAAGGCCTGCGCAGCCTTGATCACGGCGTGGGCATGTTTGTCGGAAACGGCAAATACACCGTCCGGCGGCTGCGGCAGCAAAAAGAACCTGCGCGCTTCGGACAGGATCCGCTCATAAGAGAAATCGGACACTTGAAGCACATATTCGCTGCGGATGGGAAAGCCGGCTTCTGTCAAAACCGATTTATACGCCCGGTAACGGTTCTGCACGTAACGGTTCTGATAGGGGGACGAGAAAAAACCGATGGACTGACACCCCTGCTTGAGCAAGTAGCGGATGGCCGTTTCCGTAATCGTGTAATCGTCGATTGTGACATACGGAATGTTGCGGCAGGCAGGATTGTATTCGCTGCACTGCACCAACGGGTAATAAGCGTTTAGCTTGAGCAAAAAATCTTCGGAAACCTGTTCGGTTAAAATCAGGCCGTCGGCGCCGACGGAGGCCGCCACCTCCAGAATGTGATTGGCGCTGTCGTGAATCAGCGGCTGTCCATATACGATCAATGTATAGGAAGCGCGCCGTAGCTGTTCCTGAATCCCGTCGAGAATTTCATCATAAAAAGGATTCTGAAATCCTGGCATGCACAGAAGTACCGTGGGAACATGGGGAATGGTTCCCTTCGGCGCGGCCGCTTTGGCGGAAGTCTTAAAGGACAAATCGTCTGGATGTACGCCCAATTGCCCGAAAGCAGACCATATTTTATCTCTTGTAATTTTGCGCACGGTATTGGGATGATGAACAGTTCTGGAAACGCTGGCGGGGGAAACACCGGCCAGCTTTGCAATATCGTAAATTGTCGTTTTGGTATTGCCCATAGGATGTTCTCCTTATCCAAGTACTTGTGAAACAGATGCTCTCTTTTGACGAAATGAAATGGCCCGTGCTGCTGGCATTGAAACTGTAGATGAAACTAAAAGCGAAACA